>UREG01000024.1 GCA_900546795.1 uncultured Veillonellaceae bacterium
GAACAAAAAATTTTTCTATTCTAAACGTTTTCTTATCTTTTTCCTAATTTTCTTGGCAGCAGCTGGCGGCTTATGGTACCGCTTCTTCTATTTAACATCTCCGGCCCGTTCTATCGAACGCATCGTGTATGCCGGCCAGCAGCAAGATACCAATACCGTTCAGGCGCTGGTCGATATTCCTGCCGTTTCAGAACAAGGATACGATGGACTTTCCCGGCACAATTTTGCCAAATACAATGCCAAGGAATTTTCTGACAATCCGTTTATTGCATTTATGAAATATTCGATGAAAACTGCCTTCCTGCCGTCCATCGAACGCACGCTCCTATCTTTGGCAGCACCGGAAAGCGAAGCACAAAAAGGAGAAACAAAAGCGCTTACCCACCAACTTTGGCAGTTCGATCCTTATTTTACTTTTACAGAATGGCGTTATAAAGAAGTCCAGCATATCGAAACTCATGACAGACAGGCAACGGTAACTGTCCTATTGCACAATACCTGGTTGGACGCAGATGTCCGTCTGCCTCTTTCTATGGAACAAATCGATTCCTTCACTTGGAAAGTATCAGGTATTGCCGATATGGAGTTGTTTTTACAGGATTTAGATATGGGTGCAAGAAGTAAACTGGCCGCTATCAATCGGCCTATCCAGACAGAAATCGACCATATTGTTTCCGTTAAGTCCGTATCCCTTCCTGCCGTCGAAGAGGATCCGCAGCATCAAAACGATCATTTAATAAAAGAGGCTCCGCCCCTTCGTCTTTTAAAAGTCCCCTATGAACTGCAGTTACATACAGCCAATACTCCCATAAAATCCATGTATGCAGTCTATGAATTGACTGACAGTACGAAAAAAATCGTCTTCTCCGGTTCATTTGTCCTGCATGCACTGCCAGATAAAGACGGTACGCTTCCTTCTACCGCCCAGTTTCTTTTATCGCCAATTTTTGCCTCTCACAAAGCACTGATGGAAACTGCTGATTTTTCCTCGTATACCGGCAGCATCCATATTCAAAAACTCGAATTGAAGAACGGGACAATCCTGGAATTGGAACAAAATATTCCTCTCCCTTCTTCTCTATAATAAACACAAAAGAGTATTCCTCCCAGCCAAAGGAATACTCTTTTTTATTATACCGTTTCTATATTCAGCAATTCGTTTTTCGGCCGCAGATCCCGCCCTTCCAGAACAAGCCAATATACCGCCAGGTTTTTCCAGGGCCTCTGTTCTGCTTCTGCCTGACGCCGAATAGCCTCTTTAATGGTTTCCGGCATCTGCCGCAATCCTTCTTCTATATACGGCCAATTCCAAAGGAGCAGTTTTGCCAGCGGCCGGTATTCCGGATCTCCGGCGCCTTTTAAGAGTTCCGCAATTTCCTGCAAAACTTTTTCGTCAAACTGACAGCCGTCTTCTTTATTCTCCGTCTGTAAAAACTCCCAGACCTCCGGCATTATGTCTGCCATTATTCTTCCCCTTCCACAATTTCCCTCTTATCTACTTTGTCAAAAAGAGCGGCGGCAAATTCTTTAGCTTGGAACGGCCGCAGATCATCAATGCCTTCCCCTACTCCAATCCAGCGTACCGGAACTCCCAATTCTCGTTTTATAGAAATGATTACCCCGCCTTTTGCTGTACCGTCCAATTTGGTCAATGCCACTCCTGTAATCGGCACCGCTTCGCCAAATAATTTTGCCTGGCTTACGGCATTTTGCCCGGTCGTTGCATCAAGAACAAGCAGCGTCTGGTGCGGAGCGCCTTCTACTTGCTTTGCCGCTACACGTCCGATTTTTTTCAGCTCTTCCATGAGATTCGTTTTGGTGTGCAGCCGTCCTGCCGTATCAATAATGACGACATCCATGCCTTTTGCCTTTGCAGAAGCCAGGGCATCAAATACAACCGCCGCTGCGTCAGCGCCTTCTTTATGCTTTACGATAGGCACTCCGATCCGTTCCGCCCATATCGTCAATTGTTCCGATGCGGCTGCCCGAAAAGTATCGCCTGCGGCAATCAGGACTTTTCTTCCCTGCTCCTGATAGTATTTTCCCAGCTTCCCAATCGTCGTGGTTTTTCCTACCCCATTTACTCCTACTACCAAAATTACTTCCAGCTTATCCTTCATATCCGGCAATGGTTCTTCATTTTCTGTCAGCAGTGCCGTAATGCGCTCTTCTAAAAAGCCAACGACGTCATTTGTATCTTTGATTGATTTTTCTTTTACGCCGACCCGAATTTCTTTCATCAAATATTCTGTAGTCGAGACGCCCAAATCCCCAGTAAGCATGACAGCTTCCAATTCATCCAGAAAATCGTCATCGATTTGAGCGTATCCTAAGATCACGCGTTCAATATTTGTGATAAAACTTTTCTTTGTTTTTTCCAGACCTTTTTTCAGCCTTGTAAAAAATCCCATTATCCTTCTACCTCCAGCTCATCTCCAAATTTTACTGTAATCAGCTTTGACACGCCTTTTTCTTCCATGGTTACCCCTTGAAGCATTGTCGCCGCTTCCATGGTCCGTCTCCGGTGCGTAACCACAATAAACTGCGTGTCATCTGTATAGTTTTTTAAATAATTGCTGAACCTTGCTACGTTAGCTTCATCCAGTGCCGCGTCGATTTCATCGACCAAACAAAACGGCGCCGGTTTATATGCCAGGAAAGAAAAGAGCAGCGCGATAACCGTCAGCGACCGTTCTCCGCCCGACAGCAAAGACATCGCCTGTTTCTTTTTCCCCGGGGGGCATGCAAATATTTCTATTCCACTTTCCAGTATATTCCCGCTGTCTGTCAGCGTCAAGGAACCGGTCCCCCCTTCAAACAACTGACTGAACGTCTGTTGAAAGTAACGGGAAATATCCTTAAACGCCTCGGTAAACTGACGTCCCATCGCTTCGTCTATCTCTTTTAACACAATCATCAGCCGCTCTCTTGCCCCCACCAGGTCATCATGCTGTGCCGTCATAAACGCACAATGTTCTTTCGCTTCCTCGTATTCCGCCTGCGCGCCGGGATTGATCGGTCCCAGCATAGCAATTGCCGCATGCACGCGCCCCAGTGCGGTCTGCAGTTCTTCCGCCGTACCCGGCAGCCGAACTTCCATGGCCTCCTGCCGGGTCAAACCGTTATCGGCCAGCTGCCGCTCTTCATTTTCAATATCAAACCGAGCTCTTTGGATTCTTGCATCTTGTTCATTGACCCGCTGCCGCAGCCGTTCCAAGCGGGAACGCAATAGTTGGCTTTCTTCTTCCATCTCCTGGATCAACCGGCGCTTTTCCTTCTGCCGGTCATACCGAACCTGCCGCTCTTTTTCCAGCTCCAGCATACGCTCTTGAAGCCGCTTCTCTTCTTCTGTATCCTGAGCCAGCTGCCCGGTCTCCAGCTCTATTTGCTTTTCAATCTGTTTCTGCTCTTCCCGCTCCCGCTTTTGCCGGCTTATCATTTCTTCGTTTCTTTTTATTTCCTGCTGCCATTCCTTTTCAGCCGCTTGAACGGCGATCTCCAATCGTGCGGCTTCCACCATCTGGCTTTGCCGCTGCGCTTCCGCCCGTTCTAATTCATTCCGTTCGCCGATCAGTGCAGTTTCCGCAGCAACCAAACTGCCGCGCAGTTCTTCTAAAGCCTGTTTCTGTTCTTCTTCTTCCCTGCGCAGCCCGGCCAGCATCGTATGGCGGCCGATAAGCGAAGCCTCTCCTTGCCGCATGCTGCCCCCGGATAACGAACCGCCTGGATTGACCTGGCTTCCGTCCAACGCTACTAACCGCAGCCGATAGTTATATTTTTTAGCAGCCTTTGCTGCGGCATCTAAATTTTCTGCAATTAAAATTTTAGCCAGCAGCGAACTAAAAATCTTTTCATATTTTTCATCATACGATACCAGGGACAATGCCGATCCTAAAATTCCCGGCTCCTGCAATGCGCTGGTTTCTTCCTTAGTTAACTGCCGCGCCTGTATCGTCTCAATCGGCAAAAAAGTAGTTCTTCCGCCTTTTCGCTCTTTCAAATACCGAATCGCCTGCTTGGCAGCCTGCTCCGTTTCCGTCACGATAAATTGAGCCGTACCGCCTAAAGCCGCGTCAATCGCAACGCTGTACCGCTCCGGCACCTGGCACAAATGCGCCACCGCACCGCAAATCTCCTTGCGCCAGGGCTGACTGCTCTTTAATACTTCTTTAGTAGCCCGGCTCAGGCCTTCACCTTCTTTTTCCATCATATCCAACACTTTAATCCGCTGAATCAATCCTAATACCTGATGTTCCAGCCGATCAACAGACGTTTTCCGTTCCTCATATACATTTCGCCGTCCATGCACTGCAGTCCGCAGATCCTGAAGCTGTTTTAAAAAAACTTCCTGGCGCTGTTTTTCAGTTTCCCATTGCTGTCGCAGCTGCCGCATCTCTTCTTGTATACTTTCCATATACTGCAGCCGCTCTTCCTGCTGCTGCTGGGCAGACGCCGCTAAAATCTTCACGCGTTCCAGCCGTTCTCCTGTCTCCCGCACTTTTTCTGCCCGCAGCTGCACCTGCGCTAATATCCGTTCATGAGAAGCCCTCGCCTGGCTGTACTGCTGCTCCATGCTTCTTACTTCTTCATCGAGCTGATCCCTCTCCTGCCTGAATTCCAGCAGCCGTGCTTCAACGGCGCCTGATTCCGCTGCACCGGCAGCCTCTTCCTCTGCCAGCCGTATCCGGTCATTTTCTACTTTTGTAAGTATTCGTTCTGCAGTCCGCAGTTTTTGCAGTACCAACGACGCTTCTATGTTTTTCCGTTCCCGATCCAGCTCTTGAAACCGCCGGGTTTTCTCCGCCCGTTTCGCCATGGGTTCCAACTGCTCTTCCAACACATGAAGCATATCGGAGATCCGTTCTAAATTTCGATCCGTCTCGCTGATTTTTTTCAATGCCTCGAGCTTTCTGCCTTTAAATCGGCTGATCCCAGAAACCTCTTCAAAGATCAACCGCCGCTCTTCCGGCCGGCTGTTCAAGATCTGATCGATTCGATTCTGCCCGATCACCGCCATCGAATCCCTGCCGATTCCTGTATCTGCAAACAATGCGTGTATATCTTTTAGACGGCAGCTTTTTTTATTAATATAAAATTCACTGTCCCCAGATCGAAACAGACGCCGGGTAATCACCACTTCACTATATTCAATATCCAAACTCTTGTCTGTGTTGTCAAAGTACAGCGATACTTCCGCCATTCCCAGCGGCTTGCGTTTTTCCGTTCCGGAAAAAATAATATCCTCCGCTTTTTGCCCGCGAAGATTGCGTACATTTTGCTCGCCCAGCACCCACTTAATCGCATCGGATATATTGCTTTTTCCACTGCCGTTCGGACCGACAATCGCCGTAATTCCTTCATTTAATTCAATCGTCGTTTTTTCTGCAAACGATTTGAATCCGCGCAGTACGATTTTTAATAACTGCAACTGTATTCATCCTTCCCAAATTCTCTCTATAGTAATACCTTATTTTACCATAGAAGGTATTACTATAAAAATATCCCCTTTAGCATCCCTCTTTTACTGGCCCAGTTTGGGTTGACTTAAACCTGACTCCAAGTATTATAATATCATTATCATACTATACTTTAATTTGCAGTATTCTATCAGGAGGTTGCCCATGACAATAAAAGAAGTCTCTGAACTCACATCACTGTCCGCCGATACACTGCGTTACTATGAACGCATGCATCTTATCCCTCCAGTACCTCGTACTGCCAGCGGTATCCGCGACTACGACAAAACGTCGCTTAACTGGATCGACTTTATAAAATGCATGCGCAGCGCCGGCATCCCCGTAGAAGTGCTGGCACATTATGTCGCGCTCTCTTTTGAAGGGGCACACACTGCGCCGCTTCGCAAAAAACTTCTCGTAGAACAGAGAAATCTTCTGCAAAATCGAATTGCCGATATGCAGATTACTCTTGACCGCCTCAATTACAAAATTGAAGCATATGACAAACTGCTTCAGCCTATCGAAAATAAACTGACGGCTGAAACACAAGATAAACCGCATACCTCACAGGAACAGCCGGCATAAAAAAACAGGTCGAATTCGACCTGTTTTTTTATGCTTTTATTTAGTTGAATGCAAAGCGGATACCGCCGTTGATCTGGTACGTATCGTCATTATCGTTGCCAAAGCTGTGTTCTGCATCCAGGTAGATATAGAAGTCGTTTTCAAATTTCTTGCTGAATCCGATACCTACATCGTACCATGTGCCGCTGTTTTCATATTCTTTCCACAAGCTTCCCGTGCTGTCCCATGCGGTTACGCTCTGATCACCCAGGAATTCATGCAGTACGTCGGCTTTGAAGTATACTGTGCTGCTTTCCGATACATCTTTCCCTAACCGGAATCCCACGCGGCCGATCAAGCTGTCGATGCCATCTACTTTTACCCGGCTTCCCTGACTCGTCGTGTAGTCTGCTCCGGTTACTCTGGCCAGCTGCATCTGTACCTGCGGTTCAATATACCAGCTGCCTCCCAGCGCTTTCTTCCGTCCATATTCCGCACTGATCGAGAAAACATTGTTGTTATAGTCTCCAGTGATATTTTCTCCCGTTACTTTGGAGTAGATATCAAAGCTATTTTCTAAATATCCCCATTTTACAATGTAGTCGCTGTAATGACCTTTTTCTCCCAGCCAGGTATCATAGAACCAAAGTCCGGCTCTCTTCGTTTCACCTTCTCCCCAAATATCCGTGTAGGAAGTCGAGCCTTCCATGTAATCCAATGCGATACCTCTCCGATGTTCTCCGCTGTCTACCGAACGTTCTATATCCCAGCCCAGTTCAAACATCGTATTCTGGCTCCGGAAAGTGTTGTCCAAGCCAATCCGATCATGACGCACACGGAACCAGGCTCCTTCTTCTCCATCGATATACCGCGCTTCGCCCAGCCGTTTGTTCAGGCGATCCATGTATACCGCGTTTTTATAATTTGCCCGCGACATATTCAGAATCGTTCTGCCCGCATCGCTTTCATCTCCCGGCTGTACGTCTTCTCTCACGATATAAATATTCTGAGCATCGTCCGCCCCTTCATAGTTATCCTGTACATAGCTGTCGCCCGGTTTAGATTCATTGATGCCATTTTCACCCGTTCCGCCGTTATAAATCACATCGTCGCCCTTGTTCGGGTCGGTTGCTACATCCTGGTACTGAATCGAGAACGTAACGTTATTGATACCAGCGTCCAGTATTCTCGTACTTCTTCCAAATACCGGCATTTCCGTTTCTGTAAATCCGCCGCCTCCGGCATTTTCAACGGTTGCAAACCGGATCATATCTCCTACGTCCATCGTACTCAATACTTCTTCACGGTTCGCGATAACCAGGTTCTGCCCTGCTGTCGTTCCGTTCGTCACATACAGCATATCCCCGGTTTCTGATTTAGCTACGTTCATGATGAATGTGTTCGATCCAGACAGGTTATGTACATGCAGCGCATAGCCTCCTGTTTCGTTCCCTCTAAGGTCGATAACGCTTCCATCGCCGGTCAGATCCGTTACCCAGCTCTGGCCGGTTACGTTCCAGTAGGAATCGCTTCCCAGGTCGACACTTACCGTTCCGGCGGCCTGCACACCATTACTGAATTCCGGTGCAAAGATTTCGTCATGGCTATAATCACTTTCAGACCCTACATCGTGGTAATCATCCGCACGGCCAACCCAGTAGCTGCCATCACCTAAATTCAGCGTAACTTCGCCGCCGTTCCCGGCAAACACGTTACCGCCAATTGCCAGGCTGCCATTATCCTGCGGCGTAATATTTACTCCGCCGCCATAACCGGCTACTACGTCTCCATCGATCACACTGTCCGCTCCATATTTCATATTAACCCACGTCGTAATTTCCCGGCCAAAATCCGGCGTCGTAGTTCCCCAATCGTCCGTTCCGGCTGCCAGCGCAATCCCAGTACTATTGCTGTAATTATCATTTGACGATTTGCCGGCAAGGCTGGCTGTAACCACGGTTGTCCCAATCAGGTCGATCGTGCTTCCTTTTGATGCCCATACGGTACGTTCGTGTTCATCTACTTGTTCTTCCGTTCCTTCCGAAGAAGCAACATAGCTGCTGATATAGTTTACTCCGCCGTCTTCCGCTTCAATTTTTACGTTGGATCCCATAGCAGCATAAACTGCCGTATACGTTCCGTCCGCAAGATCTCCAGTCGCACGGGTAGACGACGAATAAACCGCATTACTTTTACCCGTCAAGGAAACCTCTCCATAGTTCGTGGCATGAATACCGCCTTCCAGCACGTTTGATTCTGCCGCATCCAACAAAACAGAACCATAATTGCTTATATCCAGAGCCATACCGTCGCCATATTCAATGTTGCCCTGCGTAGTCAGGGTGCCGGATTTAACTATATTCGAACCTGCTGAGGCTGTCATCGTGCTGTCTGCATAATTATAAACCAATACAGCCGTATTACCGCCGGTAAGATAATTGTTTACTGCAGTCAGCTCTACCGCAGTATCTGCTCCCGTTGCAAATATAGTATGCCCGCTCATCTCGATGACGTTTGCACCCTGCTCTGCACTAAGAGATGCATAGCTTCCATCGGTGCTCCATATTCCTGTTACACCTTTCAAATAGTTGGAATTGGTGTCGGCAGTTACTGTTGCTTCATCACCTTTAGCAACGGTACGAATAGCCGTCGCCCCGCTGGTGATCTGATTTCCCTGCCCTTTCAATTCTACACTCGCGCCAGAAGTTTTATTTATCGAATCGCCTGCAAATATTCCGTATGACCCTGCATCGATACGATTCATTCCATCGGAAGAAGTAACTTCAACAACCGAATCCTGACCATTCGCCCATACCCCTGCATAGGAACCAGTAATTTCCGTCCCCAATTTACCAGAAACGCTGATTTTTCCTTCAACACCGGTTGCAGAACCCGTATAGATACCATAGCCATATACGTTTTTCTTTTCCTCACCTGCATATGTACCGGCTATTATTACCTTACCGTTTTCAGAAGCAACGTCAATATCGGCGCCGCCTCCGGAAAGTACGCCATATGTAAAGCTTCCAGCTCCATTGGCAGATGCACTGATAGTGATATTTTCATTCGCCTTAAGCACGATATCATTATCAACCGCATCGGCTCCTGCCGCAGCGCCGTAATACTGGCCTTGCACCCCATATACAAAGTTTACATTATCACTGTCTGATCTTGCGGCAATCGATATGGTCTTACCGGTTACCTCCGTCGTACTTCCTTTATTTTGACTCCGGGAATAGATACCGCTGGCACTGCCATAACTTGCCTCTTCTTTAAGCAGTGCGAATATCTCTACGCCGTTTTCTCCATGTATAGTCGTGTCGGAACCGGTATCATAAATACCATTATTGCTACTGCTTTTTACACCATAGGCTTCCGTTCTCCCTTCAGCAGCTATCGTTACTTTACTGCCGGATAAATACGTTTCCGTAATTTTTTCTCTGTTATCTTTTATCTCATTATTATTACTTATACCATACGCTCTTTGGCCAGCTGCCTTAATGTCAATTTTTCCGCCGGCAACGATGTCTATGATACCGCTGGCTTTCCCGCCGCTATTGCGTACATCATTAAGAATACCGTATGCGCTGCCGTTTCCATCTACGGTAGAGGTAACCGTAACATCTTGCAGCGCATTGACACTTACTTTCCCAGTAACTTCTTTATCGATCCAATTATTCACTACCTGATTATAGATCCCTATAACGCCATTGCCAAACACGGAACTCGAGGATTCTGCTTTAGAAATAATCTCTACAGAACCGTTATCCGCTTCCAGGGAGACATTCCCTTTTTCGTTAAATACGCCGAATACCTGATCTGCTTTTTCCGCAATAGTCATGATATTTACCCCGGTTGTTCCGGATATATTCATTTCAGCCGTACTATTGTCACTGGTAATATTGTTCTCTAACCCGATGACTGATTTAACATTTCCTGCTTCCGTTAAAAAGGTTGCACGATTAGCCGAGACGTCAAAGCGAGCGGTGTCTGCCCCGGTTACCGAAGAATTGCTAGTCGTATTTCTAATGCCTATCAACGTTTTATTCGTGTCATCTTTCAGAGCGGACATGCCAAAATAAAACTCTCCGTTTTCTGCTTGAAAGGACGTAGTGGAGTTTCCAGAATTATTAATCCCCAAATATCCTCCCATGCTCAACGTGATATTCCCATTTTCTGAAGCCATCGTCAAACTGGAATTTCCACCGTTATGAATTCCCTCATTACTTGCAGTTGCCGACATATAAATACCGTCTGCCATCGCAATGCTAATCGAACCTTCCTTTGTATTCTGGGCATAAATAGCATAGTCTGAATCTGCCAGGACATTTAATTCACCGCCATGTATCGAAACGCTGCCATTTCTTGAGTTCTCAATGAATCTCGAGGATTTCTCAATCAAATTATACGTAACAGAGCCATTATCGTCCTCACCAAACTGATATTCTAAATCTGCGCCAATCCGATTGATGATCCCGCTCACCTGATCGCCTTCCAAAATAACCGGCGCTGCATACGTACTTACCGTATCATTGCCTGGCCCCCCCCGATATTACCTTCAGTACTTGCCAGCCCTACAGAACATACGCTGGTACTCAGCAAAAGGCCTAATACAATTGCATTCCTCAATTCTCTCGATTTCATATAGACTCCTCCTCTTCCCAACTTCCTATACTCCATCTTTTTACAACTCATCAACCAAACTTTATACATATTATGCAATTATTTGCATAATTTACGCATACTTGTTGTTGTGTAAATCATAATAGCATATTATCCCCATCATTAAAATATATTTTTCTATACTTTTTATACATACATTCATTGTTTATACATACTTTAGCGCAATTACGAATATATAATTTATATATTATATATTTTTATTTCTTTCAAAAGTACCGTAGTTACGTTATTTCTTCTATTTTCCTCTTTTTCTTCACCTTTTTTATGTTTCATATTATGCATAACAAAAACCAAACTATTGCGGCCGTATCTCTGCGTTTTTCTTTCACATAAAGAAAAACTATTTAACTTTAAAGAAATTTTCCCTTATGCATAAAAGGGTTTTCCCTATGAATTATTGTTTTTCTTATTCACTCAAATAAAAAAGGCGGAAAAGAAAATTTCTTTTCCGCCTTTTTTATGCATATATTTACCATTCAATCAAAACAGCGTTAAACAAACCGCCCCCTATCGCTCTTGCCTTCATACCTCACACTATTTTGACAATATCTCCGATATTAAACCAGCCCTAGACATTCTAGCTTCTCCAATACAGCTATCTTTCTTATTGCACTTCTTGTGTTTCATTATTTCTTTGTATTCGCCAGAGCTTTCTGCTGTATGCTTGCTGCACGCTTCCTATTCCACAGCAGCCAATATATCTTCCGTTCCTATCTTCCTATTTTTTCCTTTGTTTCTTTCCGTACAATCCTTTGTCCAGACACGTACCTTTTTTCTACTCCTCAGGAATCATACGCCAAGTTTTCTTTTCTCTATTCATGCACAACCTTTGATTCGCTGCGTACACAAACCAAAACAAAAAAATAAAGGCAGACCACCATAGGCGGTCTGCCTTTCCTCACATTATTTCGTTCCAAATAAATCCCATGTTCCCATGTATAACGCTATCAGAGTGCGAATTGCCAATGCGCCAAACAACAGCATCGTCCCAAAAATCAAAGAATCTTCGATTCCGGTCCCCAACCGCTTCCATCGATACATCATATAATTACAAAGACACATCATGATATGTTCCTCCCTATGCTAGGCAATATGTGGATCTAAACGTTGCTATACTCACATAGTACACTATTCTTGTTCTTTTGGGAAGAGTTTATGGACTTCATTGGCAGCATCTTTATCGCTGCTGATCCCTTTGAACAAGGTCTTCTCTGAATTTTCCATATGCTTTCTTGCCAGCTTCATCGCCTGTGCACTATTATGCTGGGCAATCATTTCTAAAATCAGGCGATGTTCTTCCGAAGTTTCCGCCAATCGTCCGGGATAGTGCATGGAAATCGAACGGAATCGCAGCATCTGTTCCCGCAGATTATTCAGTATTTCTACTAAGCGCGTATTTCGGCTGGCCTGATACAGCGCTTCATGGAACCGGATATCTGCATCAACGATTTTATCAAACTCGTCATTATCAATATATTCATTGATTTCAACCAGTACCCGCTCCAAATATTCCAATTCATCCGGAGTAATCCGTTCTGCAGCCAAGCTGGCAGCCAACCCTTCCAGCGCGCTTCGAATCTCGAAAACCTGAGCGATATCTTTCAAAGAAATATCCGCTACATAGGTGCCGCGCCGCGGGATCATGACAACAAACCCTTCCAGTTCCAGTTTGCGGATCGCTTCCCGTATCGGTGTCCGGCTTACGCCCAATTCTTCTGCCAGCTGTATTTCCATCAGCCGTTCTCCGGGTTTTAGTACGCCGTCTTTGATTGCCTGCCGCAATGTTTCACTGACAACTTCTCGTAAAGGCCGATAGGCATCCAGCCGTATGGGTTCTAATTTAACCTTTTCCATATTTCATCGCTCCTCTTTGCGTCGTTCTCGTGATCCGGTAATCCCAGTCATAGCCTAGATCCCGCAATTCTCCCTGCAGGGTATATCCTTGCATCGCATCATGGATAAATCCATACAAGGTAGGGCCGCTTCCGCTCATCAGCGTAACGATTCCCCTCTGTTCCAATTCTTTTTTGCAGGCTTCTATTTCTGGAAATCTAGGGAATACCAAGTCTTCAAAGGTATTGCCCAGATTTTCTTTTACAATTTCCCAGTCGCCGGCTTCTACTGCCTGGCGCACTGCATCTGCCTTTACCGTTTTCGTTGTGCAGCCGCTGTCAAACAGCGCATACGCGTCTGTCGTATGAACAGGAATAGGAGGATGAGCGATCAACAGCCATGCCTCCGGCATATCCGGCAAATATTCCAGCTCATCGCCTCTTCCGGTCCCAAAAGCCGTTCCCCCTTCCAGGCAAAACGGTACGTCGCTTCCCAAGGTCCGGGCAATCTCTTTTAATTCCTCTAACGACAAGTCCAGTTTCCAAAATTCGTTAAGCCCTCGCAATGCCGCTGCCGCATCGCTGCTGCCGCCTGCCAATCCTGCCGCCATGGGAATTCGTTTATGCAGCCGCATAGCCGCGCCTTTTCGCGTCTGGGTATACGCCTGCAGCGCCCGCGCCGCTTTCATCACTAAATTGGTTTCATCACAAGCCAAACTCTCTTCATTGCACGTCAGCACAAGGCGTTTGCTTTCTTCTATAATCAGCGAGTCGGACAATCCTACAGACTGCAGTATCGTCCACACTTCATGATATCCGTCTTCTCGTTTTCCTTCAATAGACAAGGCCAAATTTATTTTTGCATTTGCTAATATTTCCAGCTTCATTTCAACCCTCTTTCCTAAAATGTTTTTTGGATACAAAGAACAAATTTTTTATTTTTCCCTGATTTACAGGATTTAAACTTGTGTTATAATACAGGTACGCCGCAAAACGGCCGCTCAATTGTCCCTTATGTATATTGTATTCTTACGGTTTATTATAAAATATTTAGGGAGAATTGACAATTCTATCATTTATTTTTTAATATTTACACATTCTTTTAAAAAGGAGAAACATCATGTCAAACTTGTTGGTTCCTTATGTCGCAACGATTGTCGGCTGTTTATTTTATGCAATGGGCATTAATGCATTTCTCATCCCGCACAATTTATTGAGCAGCGGTATTTCCGGCGTCTGCATCATCGTCTATTATTTAGCCGGCGTGCCTCTTAGCGTTACGATGTTTGTACTCAACATTCCGATCATGTATCTTTGCTATAAATACATGGGACGCCGCTATACCATACTGAGTATTTTCGGCACGATTGCTATTTCCGTTATTTTTGATGTGTTTGATTTCCTATCTGAAACGGTTTGGATCTCCGATCCGATCATTTCCACGATCTTGGGAAGCATGCTCTGCGGGATCGCTGCCGGTGTAACTTACCGTTATAACGGCAATACCGGGGGGCTCGACGTGCTGGCGGCTATCGCCAAAAAGCTGTATGCCATCGAAATGGGAAATGCAGTCCTCGTCTTAAACAGCATGATCCTTCTCGTGGCCGCTTTGATTTTCAAACTGGAACTCGCTGTACTCACCTTCGTGGGATTTTATATTACCGCTATGGTAACAAACAAAGTCGTCATTGGTCTGGATCAGCGCAAAATCGCATTTATTGTTTCTTATCATTATGAAGAAATCTGCGAAGCCATCATCACGCATATCGGCCGCGGCGCTACGATTCTCTACGGCCAGGGCGCGTACACCGGTCAAGAAAAGAAAGTTGTTTTCGTTGCTGTTAATCTGACCCAGGTCGGCAAATTAAAACATCTGGTTTCCGCAGTAGATCCTATGGCATTTATGTTTATCAATAACGCGTCGGAAGTTACCGGGAAAGGATTTACGATGCCGGTTTCCGTGGCTCCGCCAGCGCCTGGCGTTACGGCTCCGTATGTGAAGCATCATTCCCCCTTCGGCACTCCGGAAGAAGAAGAAAAAAAATAATCGGTACGCTAAAAAGAGAAGTCCCATTGAAAAGGACTTCTCTTTTTGTTTTTCTCTGTCAGAGCCTCTGTATTTAGGTTTCTTAGAAAGCAAGACTTCTCTTGATTTCTTTAGTTATCATCGGATATGTGTATATCAAATTCCGCCATTTTCTTATACAAGGTGCTGCGGCTGCATCCCAGGAGTTTTGCAGTTCGGGAAATATTCAGCCGGTTTACTTGAAGCGCTTCCAAGATAGCGACCCGCGTCCATTTTTCCAGTTTTATTTTTTCTCCGTTCTGGCTTCTCAAAGGCGTATAGATATCCAGCGTCTGTAAAATTTCTTCGTTGGTTACGTCGTTCATGAGCAGGACGGAAACCCGTTCCACAATGTTGGACAGTTCCCGAATATTCCCTTTCCATGGGTATTCACGGAGTTCGCCGAGAATATCATAAATTTGTTTTTGATAGACACGGAATTCTTCTTTTAAAAATTTGCGGAACATATCTTCGGCAATGAGCTGGTAATCCTGCTCCCGTTCCCGCAGAGTCGGCAGTTTCAGGGTAAGCACGCCTAAGCGGTAAAACAGGCTTTCCAAGAAATTGCCTTTTTCAATTTCCTTTACCAGATTTTTTCTGGTAGAAGCGATGAACCGCACGTCTACCGGAACGATATCGTCGCCGCCGATTCGCCGTACTTCCCGTTCCTGCATCACCCGCAGGATACGCGCCTGGTTGTTGCGGGACAGTTCGCCAATTTCATCAAAAAATATCGTCCCTTCATGCGCCAGTTCTATCAGCCCCGGTTTGCCGCCTTTGCCGTGTTCATCTTTGGCATGTCCAAATAGAGCTTCTACCGTAGCTTCTTCTGACATCGCCATACAGTTTACCGTTACAAACGGCTGGTGTTTCCGCTTGCTTTCCCGATGAATGCTCTGGGCAAACATTTCTTTTCCCGTTCCCAATTCACCTAGCAGCAGGATCGGCGATTCCGTGCGGGCATATCCTTTTGCAATGCGGATCGCCCGTTTGATCGCATTCGATTCTCCAATCACATCATAGAAACGAAATTTAGACACAAACCCTTTTTTATGCAAATTGCTCCGTATCTTTTGTTCCGTTACCCGAATAGAATCAATATCGCGGAAGGTGGCAACGACCCCGCACACTTCATCGTCGATCACGATCGGTATCCGGTTAGTATTCAGCACCACGTCTTTTATCCGCATCAGTTCGTCCGTTTGCTTTTCCCCTTCCCGCAGGACTTCCGGCAGCTTCGTATCCGGCAGAACTTCTTCGATATATTTTCCGATATATGGTTTATTTTTCAGCGGCAAGATCGCTTCCGCTTGTTTATTGACGATCTCTACTTTGCCTTCTTTATCGATCGCAATGATGCCGTCATGCGTATAATTGAATATCGTTTCATACCGTTCCAGCCGCAGCTGCAGCATTTGTTTCCGTTTATTTTCCATCGCCAGCACATGCACCATCTGACGCGCCGCATCCAATGCCGCGCTTACGCTGGCGCGGGACGTTTCTACCGTTACATGGGGAAAGTCGATTTCCCGCGCATACCGTTCGCTGATACTGCCGCCGCAGCCTAATACCGCTCCTTCTCTGGCAGCGCGAATCACACTGTCCCGGCAGCTTTCATCGTCGTTAAATTCATAGTACCGGCTATCGATATTCAGCAGATAACACAAGGTCTTGATATCTTCCGGTATGACGCCCTCATAAGAAAAGAATGCGACCGGCCCTTTTTTCTTTTGCGCCAATTCAAAGACATTAATATAGTCAGCACTGGTAATTTCTACGCCAATAACCGGCACATTCAGGTTTTCTTCCAAAAATTTCTGCGTTCCCTTACGGCTTACGACTACTTTTATGCCCCGCTCGATGCCTTCTCGGGCATGCTGAAGCGCCATCGGGAGCGCACCATTTTCTCCCAACACTTTCACTTCTGCCGATTCGTTCCTCTCCCAAATCAGCTCCTGCACCATTTTCCCCATTTTTTCCGTAGGGGCAATAAATAAAATATCCGCTTTCATACTGCCTCCGCACCCAATGAAATCTGTTTATGATTCATTATATCATGCTTTAACTGCAATAATAAACAGATAAACCACTCGTATGAACAGGGAAAACATGCTACACTAAAACAAATTTATCTGAGGAGGTTCCGCAATGAAACGTCTCTTTCCTTACGGTGAAAAGGAAATCTCTTATTTAAAGCAAAAGGACCGCCGGCTGGCAGCAGTGATCGATCAGGTCGGCCCCATCGTCCGCTATACAGACAGCGATTTATTTTCTTCGGTCATTCATCATATCATCGGTCAGCAAATCTCCACCAAAGCGCAGGCTACCATCTGGCAGCGGCTTCAGGACAAAGTATCTCTCGTCACGCCGGACTCCATCGCCTCGCTCTCGGAAAGCGAATTGCAGTCGATCGGCATTTCGTACCGCAAAGCTTCGTACATCCAGGACTTTTGCCATAAAATACAAAGCGGTGCGTTCGCTCTGCATGCCGCAGCCGCCATGAATGATGAAGAAGCGATCCGTTACCTGGCTTCTTTAAAAGGCATCGGCCGCTGGACAGCGGAAATGATTTTGCTGTTTTGTCTTTGCCGGCCAAATATATTTAGCTGCGACGATTTGGCAATCCAGCGGGGGCTGCGCATGATCTACCGGCACCGCCAAATCACAAAACCGCTGTTTGAAAAATATCGCCGCCGGTTTTCTCCGTACGGAAGTACAGCCAGCTTATATATCTGGGCCGTTTCCAATGGCGCCATACCGGAACTGAAAGATACGGTGCCTTACACAAAAAAATAAAACGAAAACAGCAGCGCCGCTTTTATTACGGGCTGCTGTTTTCGTTTTTATTCCACTTTTTAGTTTTCGCCTAATACGTTTTTCAAATATTCTCTGGCAGTTTCACGGGACTGCAAATATTTTGCCGCCCGTTCTTCATCTTTTTTCAATTTTTCCCCGGCCTTTTTTATAATCGTTTCATAGTCCGCCTCAGGAATGACGGCGATACCGTCTTCATCGGCCATGATGATATCGCCCGGGCACACGGCCACTCCGCCGCATTGTATCGGCACATGCGTACGCCCTTTATTCTGTTTGCAGCTTGCCGCCGGCACTACGTCTAGACACCAAACGGGAAATCCTGCTGCCAAAATTCCTGCTTTGTCCCGCACGCAGCCGTTGGTAACCAATCCTGCCAAACCAACCGCTTTCATCAGGCCGATCACGAAATCGCCGGCTACCGTTCGTTTCGTATAGGATCCGGCATCTACTACCAGCACTTGTCCCGGTTTTGCTTCATAAATCCCCCTCAGCAGCGCCAGATTGTCTCCGGGAACCATTTGTACGGTATACGCGCTCCCGCAGCACTGCATCGTCCCGCTCAGCGCTTTTATTTCCGGCGACATGATATTCTGTCCGCCCATACCGTCTGCAATCAGCGGCGTAGGCATATAAGCATAGGTCATCAGTTGCCCTCCTTTATAGGAACATACAAATCGCCTTTCATAATGCGCCGCGCGCTGCGTTCCATACCTACTGCTGCCGGCGTTTCTTTATCTTCTTTGAGTTGTACAACAACTTCTACGACGCCGTCCGGATGTCCGATGCGAACGATGCGCTCCGTTTCTTCTCCGCTAAAGCCCGCGATCTGATTTGGTACCGTTCCTTTTACCATGCAGGCGCAGGCGAGATTGTACAGGCCGCTTGCCGGACTCGTGCGATGCAGTTTACGGGAAGATATCACTTTTGTCAGTATATCCACGTCTTCTTTTTTTACCATTTTTCCGCTCAGCGTCATATAGTCCTGCGCCGGAGCCAACATGGCAAACTTAGGGATATTCGGCTTTTTATATTTTGCTTCTTCGATATCTTTTGATATCCCGGACTGCACGGCGGCGATATCCCGCACTCCATTCATCAAGTCCATCAGCGCAGCGTTGCCTGCTACGTCGCCGCTCATTTCCGTTCCGGTCAGCCCAAATTGGCGGCCGTCAGCAAATACGAAGGGGTTGATCAGATCGGCAAACGTAATCGTATAGGCTTTTCCGTCTTTTTCAATGACACTTTCTTTTCCCATCGGCAAAAACGAGCCCGTAATCTCTCCGCCGGGATCCATGATGGATACCGTTAATTTTGCGCTGTCCCGCACCAGGCCTGCCAATTTAAAGTTCCCCGTCTCTTCCGTTACTCCGTCCGCCGTTACCGGTACGACAAGGCGCAAAATCTTTTTGATATTCGTATTGTACAAGAAAACTTCCTGTTCTTTCGCTCCCGGCGCAGCTGTTACCAACCCTTCATCGATAGCAAACGCTCCGGCTGCCGCCATTAAATTGCCGCAGGTTCCTTTTTCGTCTACGACAGGATTTGCCAGTCCCATCTGGAAAAATGTCCAATCCGCATCAGCCCCTTCTACCGTCGGCGGCCCGATCACGCAGACTTTGCTGGTGGAAGAGGAAGCGCCGCCCAATCCATCTACCTGAGACGGATTATAGCTGTCTATCCCCGTCAGAAATATCCAGTCCCTCAGCGCCGTATCTTCGGGCAGATCTTCTTTCTTAAAAAATATACCGCGGCTTGTACCGCCGCGGTATACCGTGCAAGGTACAGTAAACTGAGACATATCAGTCCCTCCTTTTATGATAATGCTTTACTAATATATGTATTGTACCCAAAAAGCATATGTTCATAAAATACTGTTTGCTTATGTCCCTTCATGCCGGAAACACATAAGTCAGTTCTGTACCGTATTTCGCTCTTCTTTTCTATGGACCTGCTCGTTCCAGTCCTGTTCTTCTATAAAGTCCAAAAAGGCCTGCACCAATTTCATTTGCTTGGCCGAATCATAGTATATCATCCAGGTATTTCTGATAACATGGCTGCCGTTATTGTACCGCATCGGTTCCAGATACATAGGCTGGGCAAACCGCGCTGCCGATTCCGGCAAAAACGCATACCCCAGCCCGCGAACCGCCATTTCTCTGGCCGTTTCCAATAAATTGACCGACATGGAAATATGGGGCGCCGTTTCATACCGTTCATTCCACCACCGATCGATCAGCACCTGGATCATGGAATCGTTTTCGTATTCTACGCAGGGCATCTTGGGCAGGTCGTCCAAGGTGATCTTCTTTTTGGAGCAAACAAAAAACTTTTCCTGAAACAGCAGTTTTTTGACAGACGGCCACATAAATTCTCCTCGGACAAAAGCGATATGCAGTTCTTTTTTATACGCCATGTCATAAATCGTCCGGCTTGTCCCAGTCGATACTTTAAATTCTACTTTCGGATACCGTTCTTTAAATTCCATCAGCAAATCGGGCAAAAAGTATTTTGTAAATAGGTTTGATGCGCCGATCCGAATGGTTCCGGAGATTTCAGTTTCCATATTCTGCAGCTGCTCTTTGATCCGCTGAAACGAATAAAGCGCTTTATCCGCCTGGCTTGCCAAAAATTCTCCCTGGCTGGTGAACTGTATCCCTTTTCTTCCCCGTTCCGCAATCTTGATTTTAAACGCTTCTTCCATCAGCTGAAGACGCCGCGACAACGCCGGCTGGGTCAAACAGAGCGCCTCTGCTGTCTTGGTAATATTTTTCTTTTCATAGAGCAATTTCAGCATCAGCCAATCTTTTTCATCCATCGCCGTTCCCCCTTATTTCGCAGCTATATACCGGCTTTTTGATATAAATCATAAAAATGATGGATAGGCCCGTGGCCATGTCCAATCGTTTCGCTGTTTACGATCCCGCGGTATACATATTCTTTTCCTTCTTTTACCGCTTCCGCCAGGGATTTCCCATTTGCCAGATTAGCGGCTATCGCACTCGACAGCGAACAGCCCGTCCCATGAGTATTCTTGCTGTCCGACCGTCTGCCGCTGAAATGATGTACAGCAATTCCGTCAAACAAAACGTCGGTCGCATCTTCTATCCGATGCCCGCCTTTTACCAGCACGGCGCAGCCATACGCAGCATGCAGGTCTTTGCCGGCCTGCTCCATTTCTTCTACGGTTTCAATCTTGCGGTCCAGCAGCACTTCTGCTTCCGGAATATTGGGCGTAATGACCGCCGCTAATGGAAATAAACGCTGCTTCAAGGTTTCCACGGCTTTTTCCGTCAGCAGCCTGTCTCCGCTTGTGGCTACCATCACCGGATCGACTACGACCGGCGAAGCTTTATACTGTTCCAATTTCGCCGCGATGGCTTCTATCGTTTCCGGCACGCTCACCATACCAATTTTTACCGCATCTACTGAGATATCGTCAAACACCGCTTCTATCTGCGAAGCAATCAGCGCCGGACTTACGTCTTCATAGCCGCGGACGCCCTGCGTATTCTGCGAGGTAACCGCGGTAATCACTCCCATGGCGTAACATCCATGGGCAGCAAAGGTTTTTACATCGGCCAATACTCCGGCCCCGCCGGAAGGATCTACTCCGGCTATCGTCAATACATGTTTCATTCATTCGGTCCTTTCTATCGTTCTTCTGCTACGTGTTCCAGCCCCTGGCACAACAGGGTAAACACATGATCGTCAGCCAGAGAATCCCATACGACTTTGCCTTCTTTTCTAACCTGCACCAGTCTTGCCTGCCGCAATACCCGCAGCTGATGGGAAACAGCCGACTGCCCCATCCCGATTTCCTCAGCCAGTTCACACACGCAGTGTTCCCCTTTCATCAGGGTATGGAGAATACGCAGGCGCGTCGGATCTCCCAGCACTTTAAATACATCTGCCAGCGGCTGGATATATTCATGCGGCATCTCTACCTTGCCGCTTTCTTCCCGTTCTTCCGGCATCGCGCTGCACAGCTCCGAATGGATATGTTCCGTAGCCTTCATCACACAACTCCTTTTTTGTTATATGCATTCATTTTCCTATACTTCCTATCTGATTGTCAATAATCTTCTCATTTAATCCAAAAGCACTAATCCATAAATACTAAATTCTTTTTCCGGCCTATCCATTACTTTCATTGTGTAGCCGGCTCGCTCCGCCAGTGCGAACACGTCGATTCCGCACGCTTCAGCCGATGGTCTGGCTTTATCCGGATGCAGACAGCGCTGCAAATTGCAGGTATCGCAGAGCCGGCATTTTCCGGCTTTCAATGCAAATGCCTTATAGCAAT
The DNA here is from genome assembly GCA_900546795.1 of uncultured Veillonellaceae bacterium. Lineage (GTDB taxonomy): Bacteria > Bacillota > Negativicutes > Veillonellales > Megasphaeraceae > UMGS915. The sequence goes on from UREG01000024.1 coordinate 21,721, forward strand.
TCTGAAAAAATGCAGCCCGTTCTATTTCCAGCAGGATCGTAAGCAAACTGGTATTGATCTTTGCATCAAACGCTTCCCAGCCAGTTTTTCCATCAGGAAGCGCCGCCCGATATTCCACCAGCATCGCCGTCTGATATTCTCTGACAAAGCGCTGCATATCTTCGAGCCCGGGCGTATACGGCGGACAGCACAGCGTCTGTCCGTAATTCGGACAGCCGTACTGACATTTCATTCTCGGCCACTGCGCCAGCGGGATATCGGCGCTGGAAATATACCGCACGCTTCTTGCCCCTGCTTTCAAAGCAATTTCTTCCAAACTCTTTTTTTGCTTTTCTTCCACAGGAATCACCTCTTTTCATGTTCTTCTCAGTATAACATACTTTATTCCGAGAGCAAAAAAGCATGACAGCACAGGGCTGCCATGCTTCTCTTATTTTGTAATGACCACGCGGTCCATCAGGCGTCCGTCTTCAAAATAGGAAGAAAAGGTCATCGTATCTTCGGTAACTTCCATGTCCATATAGTTATCGCTTTCCGGCTGCGGCGCCACATATACGTCCAGCGGATTTTCCTGCCATAAGCCCGGATACCGCACATTTCCGGCAACCCCCGTCAGAATATAAACGGGACCTTCCGTACCCGGCTGGAAGTTGTGTATCGGTCCGCGCCGCCGATAGGTATGCAGGTGGGCTGTCAGCACTGCATCTACCTGATATTCATCAAATATCGGCATAACCTGGCGGGCAAATTCCTGAAATACAATTTCTGTATTGGGCGCATGTCTTGTCTGCCAATATCGGAGAATATCCTTGTGCATCAGTACAATTTTCCATTTTGTTTTTGCCGAAGCCAGATCCTGTCTGAGCCATGCCAGCTGTTCTTCCATCAGACCCGGCTGAAAGGCTTCCATCTCTTCAATCTGCGTATTGAGTACGGTTACATGCAGATTTTTATAGTCAAAGGAATAGTATTGGTTTTGCCGCTGCAAACTTCCATTGGCAGGAAGAGAAAAGAGATGTAAATACGGTTCCGGCATCGCGACCTTCCAATCCAGCGTATAGGTTTCGTGATTGCCCATCACAGGAACGGCGGGAATCCGTTCTATCATCGGCGTTACCGCATCAAACCATTCGTTCCATTGGTTCATATCATATCCGTTATCGACCAGATCGCCCATATTAATAAAGAATTCTGCGTTCGGCTGCGTTTTCTGCGCCGTTTTTACAATATTTCTCCACGTGCTGTAATCGCTGCTTTGCGAGTCCGGAAAAATCAGCGCAGTAAATCCGCCGGCCTGATTGACTGCCGCCATTTCTTTCCAATCTGTTCGCCGGTCTTCGTATCCAACGCGGTATTCATACGTTTTTCCCTCTTCCAGGCCCTTCATCTGCCCGGTATATATGTATATGGTTTTTCCGTCTGCCGTCAGTTCCTTTTCCTCTGCCCGGCTTTCTTTTATCGTACCGTCTTTTTCCCTATATTCTAAAACAGGCGCAGTTTCTTTCAACCGGCTCTGCCACATCACCGTTCTTTCTCCCGCTTCCGCACCAATCACTTGCCGCACCGCTTCTACCCCGGAAGCCGTACCATATGCCCGGTCTGCTCCCCCGGCTCCCAAACAGCCGGCAGCAAAAACTCCGATGGCCGCAATAATCACGCCTATCCCCATGTATATTTTTTTCATACCTGCCCCTCCTTAGCCTTCCATCACCGCCTGTATCGCATTTAAGCTCCGCGGAAATCCAATATACGGCAGCGCCTGTATCACCGCGCCTATCAATATTTCTTTAGTATTGCCTACATTTAAGTTCCCTTGTATATGCGCTTTTACCTGCGGCTCGCAGCCTCCCAGTGTAATCAGTACAGAAAACGTCAGCAGTTCCCTCATAGGAATATCCAGCCCTTGCCGCGTATAGGTGTCGCCGAAACAAAACGCCGACAAATAATCCTGCAATTCTTTCAATATCTCCGGCGCATTGGCTCTCATCGTATCAATGCCGTCGCCAAAGATAGATTTTTGCGCAGCGATTCCCCGTTCCAACCGATTTTCTTCCGTCGTGGTTCCCTGCAGCAGCAGCGGCAGCGGTACGGATCGATTTTCCAATACTTCATTGATTTGCTGAAGCATTCGTTCTGCTTTTGGAAAACCGGTATACGGCGCGCACTGATAGACGACTTCTTTGATCTCTTCCGGCGTTATACCGTCAGCCAGCGCCGCTTTAACTGCCAGCTCGCCTTCTTGTTTATGATCTCCTGCGGTCAGAACCGCCAGCGTAACCAGATGGCGCTGCCGAATATCAAGCCGCCCGTTTTGGTAAATTTCTCCATAAATCAGCCGCTCTTTTATATCGTAAAATTCCGGATCCACCGCATGATCGGCCTGGATTTTTCTCGCCTTTCCATACAGCCGTTCCATCGTTTCTTTTGCTTGTTTTTCTCTATTCATATCGTTCCCCTCCTGTATTCTTTGTTCTTAGTATAGACCTTAGACTCTGCTCTAAGTCAAGGTAAAAAAACACCTGAGAAAACAGATTCTCAGGTGCTCTTGTCAGCGCAGCAAATACCAGCTCAATCCCAAAGCCGCGCCAAACGCTATGATTGCAAGGATACGTATCATGTATATACCTCCTTTATCGGCACATTACCAATGATACGGCTC
>UREG01000025.1 GCA_900546795.1 uncultured Veillonellaceae bacterium
AATGGCCGACGAAAAAGTAGAAGCGATCTGTAAAGAGATCGACGAAGTGGTGGTTCCCGCCAACTACAATTGTCCGGGGCAGATCGTTATTGCCGGCGCGACTAAAACGGTAGAAACTGCGGCGGAACGGATGAAAGAAGCCGGCGCTAAACGGGCGGTCATGTTAAATGTCAGCGCGCCGTTCCACAGCACCTTGCTGCAGCCGGCTGCGGATCGCTTGGCGGAAGAATTGGATAAAATTACCATTTTAGATGCAAACGTTCCTGTTGTTGCCAATATTGACGGCCAAATTGAAACAGATAAAGATGTAATCAAGGCTTCTTTAGTAAAACAGGCGGCAAGTCCTGTTTTGTGGGAAGACTGCGTAGCGACGATGATCGGCGCTGGCGCGGATACCTTCGTAGAAGTCGGTCCGGGAAAAGTACTGTGCGGATTTACGAAAAAAATCGACCGGTCTATGCAGAATTTAAATGTAGAAGATCTGGAATCGTTGCATAAAACACTTGAATTTTTCAAGGGGGTTAGATAAAATGCAGTTAACTGATAAAATCGTTCTGGTAACCGGCGCCTCCCGAGGCATTGGCAAAGCGATTGCATTGGCGTTTGCTAAAGAAGGGGCTACGGTTGTAGTAAACTATGCAGGTAATCAGCAGGCTGCAGAAGATACGCTGGCTCAGATCCAGGCGTTGGGTGGGGACGGCATGCTGTACCAATGCGACGTATCGGATTTTTCCGCTGCGGAAACTATGGTAAAAGATGTAAAAGAAAAATACGGCTCGATTGACGTGCTGGTAAATAATGCGGGGATTACTCGCGACGGTTTGCTGATGCGTATGAAAGAAGCCGACTGGGATGCGGTAATGAATACAAACCTCAAAGGCGTATTCAACTGTACAAAAGCGGCGACGAAATTTATGATGAAGCAAAAAAGCGGTTCCGTTATCAATATTTCTTCTGTCGTTGGTTTAATGGGCAATGCCGGACAGACTAACTATGCAGCAGCGAAAGCGGGCATCATTGGATTTACAAAAGCGGCGGCAAAAGAATTTGCTTCCCGCGGCATCCGTGTCAATGCGATCGCTCCGGGATTTATTGAAACGGAAATGACGGACGTTCTGCCGGAATCTGTAAAAGAAGGCATGATCCAATCCATTCCGCTCGGCCGCATGGCAAAAGCGGAAGAAGTGGCGGACGGTGTCGTATTTTTGGCATCGGATAAAGCAAAATATATTACCGGTCAAGTTTTAAATATAGACGGTGGCATGGTAATGTAATACAATATATACATCGTCTTGTGCGGCGGTATATTATGGAAAGGAGGTGAACATAATGACTACTTTTGAAAAAGTAAAAGGTATCGTTGTAGACCAGCTTGGCGTTGACGAAGCTGAAGTAACGATCGATTCCACGTTCATTGATGATCTCGGTGCAGACTCCTTGGATATCGTTGAATTGATTATGGCTTTTGAAGAGGAATTCAATGTTGAAATTCCGGATGAGGTAGCTGAAAAAATTAAAACTGTAAAAGATACGGTTGAATACATCGACAAACAGAAAGCTTAAATCTCAGTGTAAGAAGTCTGGAGGAGGCGGGTGTCTCCTCCGGATGACTTCATGAATGGAGGAATTATTTTGAAGCTTCCAGAATTACGAATAGGAAAGCTTGTGGCAAAGGTGCCGATTGTTCAAGGGGGAATGGCAATACGCCTCTCTACAGCAAGACTGGCGGCAGCCGTTGCAAATGAAGGCGGTATTGGTCTTATTGCAGCTTCAGGAATGCCCTTTGAAGAATTACGTCATGAAATTCGGTTAGCAAAAAAACTCTCTCCTGAAGGGATTATTGGTATAAATGCCATGGTAGCGGCAAGAGAATTTAAAGGTCTTGTCACGACGGCAATTGAAGAAGGAATCGATCTAGTAGTTGCAGGAGCTGGCTTTTCACGGGACATGTTTGCCTGGGGGAAAGAATCGGGTACGCCTATCGTGCCGATTGTGTCTTCTGCGAAACTAGCTAAAATAGCGCAATCGCTTGGAGCGGCTGCAATCGTAGTAGAAGGAAAAGATGCGGGCGGACATTTGGGAACGAATCGCTCTAGTAAAGAGATCGTGCCGGAAGTGCGCGCCGCAGTAGATATCCCGGTCATTGGCGCCGGCGGAGTGCTGTATGGCGAAGATATTGTCAATATGCTGAAATTAGGTGCAGACGGCGTGCAGATGGGCAGCCGGTTTGCTGCCAGCGTAGAGTGCAATGCTTCCGATGAACTCAAACAGATGTATATCCGGGCAAAAGAGCCGGAAGATATCGTCTTGGTTCATAGTCCGGTCGGTTTGCCGGGACAGGCGATTCGTACGCCTTTTTCAGAGCGCATTTTGCTCGATCGGGCGCCTAAGCCGGATCACTGCGATTCATGTCTGAAAAAGTGTTCGCATAAATACTGTATAATTCGGGCATTGACAAGAGCGCAGCAGGGAGATGTTGAAACGGGGCTTGTCTTCTCCGGCACTCGTATGCGGGAGATCGATGAAATATTGACGGTAAAAGAAATTTTTGCCCGTCTGCTCAAACAGGTTGACGCAATAGAAGAATGAGACATGAGGTGAATACATTGAAAAAGCGCGTGGTTATAACAGGATTGGGAGTCGTAACTCCTGTCGGTACCGGAAAAGAAGAATTCTGGTCCGCTTTGCTGGAAGGAAAGTCCGGTATCGGCACGATCACTCGATTTGATGCGGCCGAATATAGAACGCAGATTGCAGGAGAAGTAAAGGATTTTGACGCTTCTGCATTTGGAATTGACCGTAAAGAAGCTCGTCATATGGACCGAGCTACTCAGTTTGCAGTGGCTGCTGCAAAATTAGCGCTGGACGATTCCGGCGTAGAGCTTGATAAAGAAGACCGGGATCGGATTGGTACGATTGTAGGCAGCGGCATCGGCGGTATGGAAACGCTCCATGACCTGTATAAAGGGTTGTTTTCCCGCGGTCCTGCCCGGGTAAATCCGTTCGTTGTTCCGATGATGATCGGCAACATGGTTTCCGGTCAGGTATCGATTACCTATGGCTTGAAAGGACATTGCTCCAGCGTAGTGACGGCGTGCGCTACGGGTACGAATGCCGTAGGGGAAGCGTTCCATAAAATTCAGCGCGGCGACTTGGATATGGTCGTAGCAGGCGGCACGGAAGCGGCAGTATCTCCGGGCGCAGTGGCTGGTTTTGCGGCAATGAAAGCCCTGAGCACGAGAAATGACGCGCCGGAACAGGCATCTCGTCCGTTTGATAAAGATCGGGATGGTTTTGTAATGGGCGAAGGCGCCGGTATCTTGATTCTTGAAGAACTGGAACATGCAAAAGCTCGCGGTGCTCATATCTATGCAGAAGTGATTGGATATGGAAGCAATGCAGACGCATACCATATCACATCGCCGATGCCGGGTGGAGAACAGGCTGGCAAATGCATGCAGCTTGCGCTTAAAGATGCGGAAATTGAACCGGGCGAAGTAGATTACATCAACGCTCACGGCACTTCCACAAAACTGAATGACATTACAGAATCCAGTGCAATCGCAGATATTTTCGGCGATCATGCAAAAAATATTATGATCAATTCCACAAAATCCATGACAGGACATTTGTTGGGTGCTGCCGGTGCGGTAGAAGCTATCGTTGTAGCTCTTTCTATCGAAAACCAGGAAGTACATCCGACATTGAACTATACAGAGTCTGAACCGGAACTGGCAGAACTTGGTTTGGATATCGTAGCAGGAGAAAGCAGAAAGGCTGCTGTTCGTGTTGGTATATCCAATTCCTTTGGTTTTGGCGGACACAACGCAACGGTGGTACTGCGCCGTTATGACGCATAACAAATCCTCGCAGCCCAGTGTTGATGCGCAGCGGGTTCGGGTATTAGAGCGGTTAGCTGCTAAACTGCATGTACCGATCCACAATATCCCGCTGCTGGACAGAGCGTTGACACATCGGTCTTATGCGAATGAAAATCGGCATAGACATATTCAGCATAATGAACGGCTGGAGTTTTTGGGCGATGCTATTTTGGATTTGGTTGCCGGTGAATATTTATTTCTCAACTTTCCCAATATGACGGAAGGCGAGCTGACAAAAGCCAGAGCAAGCGTGGTATGCGAAACGACGCTTGCCGTTTGCAGCGGCCATATCGGTCTGGGTCAGTATGTACAGTTGGGAAGAGGCGAGGAAAGCTCCGGCGGCAGAACGCGCAACAGCATTTTGGCAGATACCTTTGAAGCTTTGATCGGCGCTATTTATATTGACAGCGGATATGATGCAGCCCGGAAGTTTGTTGTGTATTACTTGAGCCCTTATCTGGATCGAGTGCGCAAAGGAACGTACGGCTATGATTATAAAACGCTGTTTCAGGAAAAAGTACAGCGCGGCGGAGAAAAACATATAGAGTATTCTCTCGTTAGAGATGAAGGGCCGGATCATGATAAGACCTTTTATATGCAGCTCTCTCTAAATGGAGAGATATTAGGTCAGGGATCTGGAAAAAGCAAAAAAGAAGCAGAACAAAAAGCTGCCTATGAAGCATTGCGCAAATTAAACTTATTGAGTTAAACGAGGAGCAGGATAGCCTGCTCCTTTATTTTTTTGAAAGGACAGCAATGAAAACATCTGTTATTCCAGTATTTTTACCGCATATCGGCTGTCCGTACCGCTGTATCTTTTGCAATCAGTGGAAAATTACGGGCCATCAGGGTATGCCGGCGCGGGAAGAAATAAAAAAACAAATTGATGAATATACCGCCTCTGCTAAAGACGAGCGGTATTGGGAGCTGGCTTTTTATGGCGGAAGTTTTACCGCTTTGCCGGAACCGGTGCAAAATGAATGGCTGGCGCTTGCACAAGACGCGTTGGAAAAAAAGAAGATTCAGGCGATCCGGTTGTCGACGCGGCCAGACTGCATGGATCATGATATTGCCGCTCGATTGGCGTCTTACGGAGTGACGATTGTGGAATTAGGCGTCCAATCGATGGACGATGCAGTACTGCGCATGGCAAAGCGAGGGCATACTGCCGAAGATGTCCGGCGGGCTGTTTCCGTATTAAAAGAATTTCCTTTTTCCGTGGGCCTGCAATTTATGCCGGGCCTTCCAGGCGAGACGGAAGAAAGTTTTCGGTATACTATTCGGGAAATTGCCGCGCTGCAGCCTGATTTTGTACGTATCTACCCGGTGGTGCTGATAGAAGATACAGAATTGGAAATCTTATATCGAGAAAAAAAATATACGCCGCTGACGGTAGCGCAGGCCGTGCCGATGGCTGCATGGGCAAAGGAAGAACTGGCTGCATATGGCATACGTTCGGTTCGCACTGGTTTGCAGGCGACGGAAGAATTGGATCAGGGAACCAGTGTTATTGGCGGAGCGTATCATCCGGCATTTGGCGAATTGGCAGACAGCTGGCGGTACCGGACAAAATTAGCGGCGGCGCTTGATGCTATGAAGCCGTCAGGAGAGCATGTTACGATTTTTTATCACCGCCAAGATACTTCCAAGATACGAGGAAGAAAAAATGGAACGGTAAAACGGTTTTGCCTGCGGTATGGAAATCGGATTTTGTGGAAAGAAGATAATACGATTTCTCCCGGCATGTGCAGGATAATTGGGGAAGAAGAAAGAATATTAATAAAATTAGACTAAAATATTTTGCAAATCTTTCTTTTTATGTTATGATTCTAGTTATAGAAAACTAAAAATGAGAAAAGAGTTTTCATATCTATGCAGCAGAAAGGAGATAGGGCCGTGCAGCAAATTTTAGAATGGATCGGCCGATGGGTACTTCACATTTTTGAACGGGTCGGCGTACTGGTCATACTGCTGTTGCAGACGCTCCGGCAGCTGCCGAAATTGAATATAAAGTTATGTATAAAACAGATGTCGCATTTAGGCGTAGACTCTCTGCCGATTGTCAGCCTTACCTTATTATTTGCAGGTATGGTTATGACGCTGCAGATTATAGATATCTTGCTCCGGTATGGGGCGCAGTCCACGTTAGGCGGTATTATGGCGATCGCGATGGGGCGTGAACTGGGGCCGGTGCTGACGGGAGTGGTAATGGCCGGCCGGATAGGCGCTGCGATGACAGCGGAGCTGGGAACCATGAAGGTAACGGAACAAATCGACGCGCTGCGGTGTATGGCAACGAATCCGATTGCCTATTTGGTTGTGCCCCGATTTGTGGCTTGCCTGATCATGCTGCCCGTATTGACGGTTTATGGATTTGTGATCGGCGTAGGCGGCGGATATTTTGTTGCGACTAGTTTTCATGATTTGAGCTCGTTTACGTATATGAATTCGATAGAAGTGTTTACGGCAGCCAGCGACGTAGGATATGGTTTGATCAAAGCCATGTTTTTTGGCGGCATCGTGGCGCTAGTGGGCTGTTATGAAGGGATGGCGGCCAAAAGCGGTGCTGAGGGCGTAGGCAAGGCGACGACACAGTCCGTTGTATCCTCGATCATTTTAATTTTTATTTGTAATTACTTTTTATCGCTAGTATTATATTAAGAGCAGGGAGCGAATATGACCGGATTGGAACATGTATCCATAGCGTTTGGAGATAAAAAAGTGCTTGATGACGTGACGCTGCGATTAAAAGAGGGAGAAACGCTTGTCATTATGGGAGCCAGCGGCTCGGGGAAGAGTACGATTCTCCGTCTATTGATTGGGCTGATCCGCCCGCAGGAAGGGCGAGTCATCGTTCAGGATACGGATATAACGGATATGGATGAAGATGAATTGAATAAAGTGCGGCGTCATATGGGGATGGTATTCCAATATTCCGCGTTATTTGACTCCATGACTGTAGGTGAAAACGTGGCCTTTGGACTGCGGCAGCATACAGAAGAGAGCGAAGAAGAGATCCAGCGGATCGTAAAAAGAAATTTGGCGTTGGTCGGACTGCGCGGCATCGAAGCGATGATGCCCAACGACTTGTCCGGCGGGATGAAAAAACGGGTGAGTTTAGCCAGGGCAATGGCGCTGAACCCTGCGGTCATGCTCTATGATGAACCGACAGCAGGCCTGGATCCTATCCGAGCCAATACGATCAGCCGGTTGATCGTCAATACGCAGCGGCATCTGCATTGCACTTCCGTAGTCGTTACGCATGACATGGAATCGGCTTTTTTTGTAGCGGATCGTATTGCGATGCTGCATGAAGGGAAGATATTGGCAGTCGGTACACCGGAAGAAATACGGGATTTTGATAATGAAATTGTACAGAAATTTATCAGGGGAGGCCGGCAGACAGGACGGGATTACGGCAGGAGGAATTAGAATGAAATGGACATTAGAAGCAAAAGTCGGGGCGGTAACACTGCTGGGACTTGTTATGTTTGCCTATATCGCGATAGAGCTGAGTTCACTTTCGATTTTTGGCGATAAAACATTTCCTGTGTATGTAAAATTTGATCAGGTAAATGGATTGACCTCCGGCAATACCGTCCGGTATGCGGGGGTAAATGTCGGTAAAGTCGAAGGAGTCGAAGCTACGGCGGACGGAGTTCGGGTGACGCTGGGGATACGGGAAGGCACTGAAATATCACGGGATGCCTCCGTTCTCATTACTACGGACGGCCTGGTAGGGGAAAAAGTAGTGCAGATCATGCCGGGCATGAATAAGCATGAACTTGTCCGACCGGGTGAGATGCTGATTGGCAATGGTAAAAACAGCATGGACGAAACGATAGAAAATGCGAATGAATTGATGAGAAAAGTAACAGAGCTGGTTGACTCTATGAATAAAGTAGCTGGCGATAAACAGACGCAGCTGGCAATGAAAGAAATGATTCAGAACATGGCGCGGATCACAAGAAATATGGATAGGCTGACGGAGCAGATGAATGCGTCCCTGCAGCGAATCGACGGAGATGGGGCAAGTTCGGCGAACATTCGGTCGATGCTGGCCAATATGGAACAGACGACAGCGCGGATTCAGAACATGGCGCAGTCGCTGGAAGGCGTCGTTACCGATCCGCAGAGTCAGAGAGACTTAAAGGAGACGCTCCATAATACGGCGGAAATTTCTTCTCGGGTAAATGGCTTTATGAACGGCAGTCTGGACTTTCATGGCAATGCGGAACTGTTGTATAATGGAACTAAAAATGAATATGGAGCAAATATAAATATGAAGCTCGGCTCCGGCAGTCAGTACGGCTTGATCGGGGTAAGCAATCTGGGCAATGGCAGCAGTTTAGATCTGCAGTATGGCAAAGAAGCGGGAAATCTCGGCGGACGAATCGGCCTGATGCAGGGAGAGCTGGGAGCAGGAATCGATTATAAGGTTCATGAGGATTTTATATTTTCTGTAGAAGCATATGATCCGAATGACTGGCAATATAAAATCAAAAGCCAAATCAAAGTAATGCCGGATATTTTTCTGGTAGGGCAGGTCATACGGCCTAAATCTTCAGAATACGGCGGCGACTATGTCGGCTTGAATCATACATTTTAAGACAGCAATAAGTGGAGGGAAAAAGAATGGATCATAAGATAGCAAAACGGGCCGCATTAGCGGTATTGACAATGGGGATTGCGGTACAGGCAATGGCGGCAGAAGACATGCCGCAGGCCGTAACCGCTCCGTTGGTAGCAAATGTAGCAGATACGCAGGAAGTAGAATTGACACTGGACAAAGCTGTACAGATGGCGCTGGATTACAACCGGGATATTAAGATTGCCAGAGGCGCGCTGAAACAGGCGGAATGGGCAGTAGGCGAAGCCAGCGCGGGCAAAATGCCGACGATTAATTACGGATTTACCGCAAACCGCGGCAGTTCGTCTTCGACGACTTCCGGAACGCTGCAAAGCCGCGACAGCATTGACAATCGATATACACAGACTGCCGGCGTCAGTCTGCCGTTATATACCGGCGGTGCTGTAGAAGGACAGATTGATGTAGCTCGGTATGCCAGAGAAAGTGCGAAGCAAGGAGTACTGAGCGCGGAAGAAGTAGCAAAATTCAATGCCGTAAACGGATACTACACGCTTCTTGAATCATATAATCTGCATGATGTAGCCAAAGAATCCGTATCCAATCTGCAGGGGCATGTGGATAACGTTCAGGCGCAGTACAATGTCGGTATTGTAGCTAAACTGGACGTATTGACGTCGCAAGTATCCTTGGCAGATGCCAAAGCATCGGAAATCTCCGCATCGAATACGGTGGCCGTTTCAGAAGCGAGCCTCAACCAGATTTTAGGCCTGCCGCTTCAGACAAAACTGAAATTGATCGATACACAAATGCCGTTCGACGCGTTTACGATCACCCTGCAGGAAGCCTGGGACTATGCGATGGCAAATCGGCCGGAAGTGCTGCAGGCGGATTTGGCAGTAAAACAGGCTAAAGAGCAAGTGGGGATTGCCGCAGCGGGAACGATGCCGAAGATTTCCGTCGGCGCCAGCAACGACTGGGGTTCTCAGCACTGGAATAAAGGATACAGCGATGATTGGGGCGTATATGGCACGATCAGTTTCAATCTTTGGGATGGCGGAGCTACGCAGAATAAAGTAGGCAGTGCGAGAGAAGGCGTCCGCATTGCAGAAGAACAGGCCGCACAGCAGCGAGAATCAGTTCAGCTTGAAGTAAAGCAAGCGTATCTGAACATCAGCAGTGCAGCGGAAAAAGTGCGGGCAACGCAGGCAGCTGTAGCGCAGGCGGAAGAAAGCTTTAAAATTGCAACGGTACGGTATCGGGCTGGAGTGGGCATCAACTTGGACGTATTGGACGCTCAGCTGGCACTGAATCAGGCGCGGACCAATTATATCCAGGCGCTGTATGATTATAATGTAGGATTGGCAACGCTGGAGAAAGCAATGGGTGTCAACGTGCAGGATAATATGATAAATGCTGTGAAAAATGCAAAAAAATAAAGCAGGATGAATAATATATACTGCTAAAATAGGATTTTTCGTATATAATAAAGGGAGAATTTTCTTATTAGGAAAAGGCTCCCTTTTTTTCTAGCCAGGAGAGGAGTTTTCATGAAAAAAGCAACGGTAATAAAAGCCGGTATAGCGGCCGCTGCCGTGGCAGGACTGGGACTGACAGTCTCTCCGGTCATACAGCAGACCGTACCGGGTATGATAGAAGAACAAATCAATATGAAAATAAACGGCACGGCTGTATTCTCCTCCATACAGATAGGTTGGAACGGAGACATCTGGCTGGAAAATCCGCTGATACGCGATATGGCGGGCAAGACAGTAGTGGAAGGAAAAGCAGTCCGTGTATCTATTGGTGCGCTGGACAGTATGGAAGCGCTTTTAACGGGAAGTCCGCTAAAAGCGATACAAAAAATTACGGTGCAGGAACCGGTAGTATATGTAAAAGAACGGGCCAATGGCAGTTGGGATATTGCGGATTTGATAAAAAAGAATGAAACGGATACTTCTATGGATCTTAGAGGCCGGATCCTCATTGAAGATGGCCGGGCACTGCTGGCACTTCGGGAAGGACGCACGGCAGACGTCCGGGAGATAAACGGTGCGGTAGATCTGTACCAATATCCTGATATCCATGCAGATATCAAAGCACAGCTGGATGGGCATGCTCTTGCTGTAAGCGGGGATTATCAGTCAGCGGAAAACTATTCAGCCTCTATTCAGGCGGACTGGATAGACTTGACTTATGCAAAGCGGTTTATTGATACCTCGTCTTTAGCCTTGGAAGCAGGACATGGAGAAGATATCCGTATGCATATCCGGCAAAAAGACGGCGTCTTTGCATTTTCCGGAAAAGGAAAGGCTGCCGGAGTAAGCGGGCAGTATGAAACGTATCGAATGGAACAAGGGGAAGCAGCCATTACCTGGGACGAACAGGGGGCGGCGGTATCCGGCGGAAAGATGCAGATCAATGGTCAAACGATACTGGTCAACGGAACCGTTTCTTTTGCCGATGATCCCGAACTGCAATTCATAGCAGAGGCTCCGGCACTTCAGATAGAAGCCGTTTTGCCGGAACAAGAGGCAAAGGGAGCTGCTGCGGTTTCTCTTTCTGTAGAAGGTACGCTGAATCACCCTAAATTGTTTGGACGGGCAGAAGCGAAGAAGCTCCAATATGCCGGGTATGAGGCGGAAGACCTAGAGGCAGACGTTTTCTTTGAAAATGAGATGGTGCAGATTACCGCTGCTCAGGCCAAAATCGGCGGAGGTTCCATTGCTGGAAATGGCAGTTATGATATGGGAACCGGAAAATGGCAGGCGCATGTCCTAGCGGAACAGATCGACATAAGCCAGCTGCCTGCAGCGTATACTGCCGGCATGCAGGGGATTCTATCGGGCTCAGCATCCGCTGCAGGAACAGCGGATACGATAGAACAGGCTCGGGCTTTTCTGGGCGGAACCCAGCTGATGTATAACGGAATCCAGGCGGACGAAGGTGAACTTCAGGCGGAATGGAATCAGGGAGAAATCGAGATTCCTTGGCTGCGTCTGGTCATAGGCAATGGCGGGATCAGCGGATACGGTAAAATTGGATCGGAAGGAACCTCGCTGCGGCTGGCGGGAAGCCATATTCCGCTGGCAGCTTTTTCTTCCGCCGCACAGACGGAAATGAGCGGTGATCTGGCCTTTACTGCACAGGTTCATGGCGCAGATTCCTATACCGGCGATATTCGTATTTCGGCTGCAGACGGAAAGATAAAAGACATTCCGTTTGATGAAATTTACGGCGGAATTCGCTGGGAAGCGGGCACTCTGTATGCAGAGGATCTTTGCTGGAAATTCCGTGATGAGCAGCATACGATACAAGGGTCCGTACAGCTTGGCGGCGAGAGAAACCTGGATCTGACGGTAGACAGCCAAAAAGGCAGAATTGAAAAATTTATTGCTGCCGCAGGCTATGGGGATATTCCGTTTACGGGGTGGTTCAATAACCATGTCCATATTGGCGGAACGATTTCCCGGCCGGCAGTGACCGGACGGGCTGGATTGTGGGAAGGCAGTGCCGGATCCTATTTATATGACAATATCTTTATTCGATATGAATACACGGATAATGTACTGACAATAGAGGATCTAAGGGCGCATGCAATGGATTCGACGATACTGGCTTCCGGTACGGCTGGCGATCACTTGAATATTTCTGTTACCTCGCCGGATTTGGATTTAAAACGGCTGAGCCGCAGTCTGCCGGTCAATGGAAATGGAAAGATCCAGCTCAGCGGCACGATCACCGGTACGCCCGACGCGCCGCGGTTTGAAGGCAATCTCCATGGAGAAATGCTGAACATCAACGGTTCTACGATATCCGATGTCAGCGGAGAAGTACATTTTATTGACAATATACTGAACTTTACCAATGTAAACTTTTTGCAGGGCGGAGGCACGTACTTCTTTCACGGCGGCTTGAATATGAATACCAATCAGCTGTTTGGCAACGGAAAGATTACCAATGGAGACCTGCGTCAGCTCCTGCTGCTGGCGATACCGGACTTGCAGGCGCTGCAGGGGAAAATTGAAGGCACCCTCGATATTGGCGGCACATTGGAAAACCCGGCTTTTTATGTTCACGGGGATATTACAGACGGCATATTGGGCAGCGTGCCGATTCGGCCGTCTGTCATAGACATGGGCATGGAAAATCATAAATTTACCATAAAGGATTTGAATCTAAATTTGGGCGAAGGCTATCTGCGTGTACAGGGAATGCTGGACTTGTATGGGGAGATGGATATTCATGCCCAAGCGAAAAACTTAGATACGAACGTATTGAACGCGTTGGCAGGAACGAATGAAAATATTACGGGAGCGATTGATTTTGATGTGACGGCTAAAGGCCCGTCTAACAATCCGAATGTCGTATGGAATGCTAACGTAGAGAATGCTTCGTACAATGGCGTTCATTTCGATCAGTTAAAAGCAGACGGTACAATGGAAAATCGAACGATACAGCTAAAAGAGTTTGTAATCGCTAAAGAGCCGTATCAACTGACTGCTTATGGAAAAATCCCTCTGGCCGTATTCTGGAACCGGGAAAAGAATTACCGAAATGAAACGATGGATCTGCGGCTTAACTTTGATAAAGCCAATTTGGAAGCGCTGCCGATGCTGACCAGCTGGGTTACTAGCGCCAGCGGACCGATGAAAGGGGAATTGGCGCTGTCCGGCACATTTAATGATCCTGTTATTCAAGGGAAAGTTTCTGTAGAAAATGGCCGGATTTGGATTGCAGATACCGAGATTCCTATCGATTTGCAGGGAGAGATTGAAGGCAAGGGAAAAGAATTTACCTTCTTGACGGACGGCAATATCGGAAAAGGCTCGTTCCACGGCGATGGCACGGTGGCATGGAATGGACTGGACGTTACCTCATACAGCGGCAGCGTGCGGTTTAACGATCTGGAACTGACCCATCCGTATTACCACGGCAGTATGACCGGGGAATTTACGATAGAGCCGGGGCGCAGAAATCCAAGACTTACGGGCACCCTGGACCTGCAGGATGCGATGATTTCTATTCCGGCCTCCTTTGAAATGGGCGAAAGCGACAGCCAATTAGGGCTTGATGTGACGGTGCGGGCTAACAAGAATGTCCGGCTGTATAACCCGCTGCTATACGACGTAACGATCGGCGGGGCAGCGCAGTTCCGCGGCACCAGTTCTTATCCGGTGCCTTCCGGAAAATTCACTGTACAAAAGGGATCGCTCCGCTATTTGAATACGAAATTCCAAATTACGTCCGGCGATGCAAACTTCAATCAAATCGGCTCGTTCCTTCCGTCTCTGGATGTAGCGGCAGAGGCCAGAAAAAATCCGTATAAAATACAGATGACCGTTAAAGGGCCTGTAGACCATATGGATTTGAAGCTTGTTTCCACGCCGCCTCTGTCAGAGCAGCAAATCGTATCGCTGCTGACGCTGCAGACGACAGGCAAGCAAGACAGCAGCGTAGACAGTGAAGACGTAGCCGGATTGATTTCCGCAGGACTGGAAATGACCTTTGCCGGCGGCATCGAAGCGCTGGCGGGGAAATATTTGGGACTGGACTATTTGAATGTAAGTACAGGTTCGCTGGACCCATATGAAAAGACGACCGTAGCGAATGAAAACTACTATAACATCGAAATGGGGAAATATATTTTTCCAGATCTTCTCATAGCCGCAGGCTTTGGAGTAAACAATGATCAGAACAGCTATGGGTTTAGATACAATCTGAATAATTCCTCCGTTATCAATGCATGGAAGAACAGCGAAGGGAATTATTATATCGGTGCAGAATATACATACACTTTTTGGTGATAAAATATATAAAAAAGAAGCTAAAAAAAGAAATATGTGTTATAATCAAAAAATGTGTAGGGTAAAGCACAAATGGAAGTGAAAATAGATACTATCATAACAGGAGGATGTATGAGAACAAGAAACCTATCCAGATATGCGCTCACCTTTGCTGTATTGACCGCGATGACGGCAACCGGCGGCGTGCTGGCGGCAGATAAAGAAAATGCGCAGAAACAAACTCCCGGACGGATTGTTATTACGCCGGAAATGATGCAGTTTGCAGACGTAACTTCGATAGAAGCAAAAGAAGGGGAACCTAAAGTGGTGATTTCCAAGCCGGTGTCTTCCGGGGATCTGCCGTTTGCGGCAGCGGTATCTGAAGAGGAACTGGCTCCATATACGGGAAGAACCGTGTCAGGAATACATATCGTTCCGATGCCGGAGCCGAACATTGAAAATGAAGTTGGGCCGCTGCTGGCGCTCCGTAAAGGGGACGCATTCAATGTGGACTATGTCAAGCATGATATCAATGTAGTAGGCAGCTTGGGCATCTATTCTGAAATTACACCGCAGATTACAGAAACACCGGAAGGGATTGCCCTGACGTATGCGGCAAAAGTAAATCCTGTGGTGCACAAGGTAACGATCGAAGGCAATACGCTCTTTGACGATGCACAGCTTCGGAAGTATCTGGGTATCGAGCCGAATATGGTTCTTAATATGGCGATGCTCAGCGAACGGATCGCTAAGGTAAACGATCTGTATAACCAGGAAGGATACATGCTGGCCCGCATTCAGGACGTCAATCTCCTGCCGGACGGCGAGCTTAAAATCAAAATTATCGAAGGACATATTGAAAATATCGAGATAAAAGGCAATACGAAAACAAAAGACCGGGTTATCCGCCGGGAACTGCGTGTGAAAGAAGGCGATGTATTTAATAAAAATACCGCCCGCCGCAGTGTGGAACGCGTATACAACACCGGATATTTTGAAGACGTCAATATTAAACTGGCTCCGGGCTCCGACCAGGACAAGATTAATATTGAAATTGACGTAATTGAACAAAAAACAGGCACGATTACTGTCGGCGCCGGCTATTCAGAATCGGACGGCATGATCGGGATCGTAGAGCTTGGGGAAACGAACTTCCGCGGTACTGGGGATAAAGTCAATATTCACTGGGAATTCGGCGGCAATTCGGATTCCAATAAAAACTATGTGTTCTCTTATACACGGCCATGGCTCGATGATAAGGGAACGTCATTAGGCTTCAGCCTCTTCGACCGGAAATATGAATACGATGATTACGATTCCAACGGCAGCACGATATCTACGTATGACCGGACAGTAAAAGGGTACAGCCTGACGCTGGGCCGGGTAACGAGTGAATATACGACGAACTATTTCACTTGGGAAAGTAAAGATACCGTGTATGACGGGTATGTAAGCGGGCTGAATTACAACGACTACCCTGAATATATGGATAAAAACTTCGGCCGCACGAACAGCTTGACCTGGTCCCGCGTATTTGATAATCGGGACAATGTATTCGATCCGTCCAGAGGACATCGATTCAGCCATACTCTGCAGTGGGCCGGCAACGGTTTGGGCGGTGATTTCGACTATTTCAAATATACGATCGAAAACCGGCTGTATAAAAAAGTGGGGCATTCCCATGTATTGGCGCTGCGCTTGATGGCCGGCATCGCGTCTGGCGATTTGCCGTACAATGATCTCTTCCTGTTGGGCGGACCGAACAATCTGCGCGGGTATGAAGACGACCAGTTCCGCGGCGATAAAATGTATGCGGCAACGCTGGAATACCGCTTCCCTGTTATGAATAAAGTACAGGGCGCACTCTTTACGGACGTTGGCAGCACCTGGGGCGGAACGGACAATGTGCCGTGGTATCAGGAAGATAAGAGTCTGCAGGCTTCCGTCGGTGCGGGACTTCGCATAACTACGCCGATCGGGCCGGTACGCCTGGATTATGCGGTAGGTACGGAAGGCGGTAAATTCCACTTTAGCTTTGGCGGTAAATTCTAATATAGAGAGGAAAGGATACAGCTGCTCTTTATGAGCAGCTTTCCTGTCCTTGTTTCATACGTGTAAAGGAGATTGATGCAATATGATGCGCACATTAGGCAATAAAAAAAATGTAAAAATTATTTCGTTAGGCGTGGCGGCGATTTTTATTTTAGGTGTCGCCGGCATTTCTATGATGCAGATGGGCAATCCGGTCAATGCGGCTCCGTCCAGCACGATCGGCGTAGTGGATATGAGCGCGGTATATAAACCGGACAGCAAAGATATCTTAGAAGCACAGCAGAAAATTCAGGAAGCCTCTGATGCATCTCAGAAAGAGTTTAATGAAAAATCAGCAAATATGAGCGAAGAAGAAAAATCGAAGCTTTTTGGAGAAATGCAGCAGCAGCTTATGACGAAACGCGAAGAGATTCAAAAAGGATTGAGTGATAAAGTCGATGCAGCGGTAAAAAGCGTAGCAGATGGCCGCGGCTTGACGCTGGTAGTGGATAAACGCGCAGTTCTTTACGGCGGTGTAGATATTACCGAGGATGTATCGAAGAAACTGTCCTCTAATTAATAAAGGAGCGGCGTATGATACGTTCCCCGAAACGATGGATAACAGTCGGTCTGCTGGCTGCCGCAATGGCTGCCGGCGGCTGCGGATTTTTGGATCGGCATGAAGAAAAGCCGGCGGCCGTATATGGCGTTGTCCAAATAGAAAAAGCGGTGGAAAGCCATCCGCGGTACAGTGAATATTACCGCTTGAAAAAAGAATATGACGTAATGACGGCGTCGTATCGGGCGGAACAGATGTTGTTATCTAAAAAAGCGGCGATGGAAAATCTGCGTCTGCAGGAGCTGGACGAGCAGAAAGGGATTACCCAGGAGCTCAACCAGGAACTGGAAGCGCGGATGCAGATGAAGGAAAATGAGCTGAACCGCAAACTCCAGGACGTGTATATGTCCTTAGTGGAGCAGCATAAATTGGAGCAGCGTTTTGATCAGGCGATAGATGAAAGCAGCCTGAAAATCGTCAATATGCAGTTAAAGCTCAGAAACGCTCATTTGCGAAGAGCAGAACGGGCAGAGTTGGAAGCGGAGCTGACAGAGGCGATGAAAAATCGAAAAGTAGATTATTTAGCGATAGGCAATGAACTGGTGGGCGAAGTGTCTCAGGAAATGCTGCCGCATAAAGAAGCGGCGGAAAAAGAACTGGCCGCTTATCGGGAGTCGGTGATAAAAGAATTGGCGGCAGAACGGGACGATAAGATGAAGCTGCTGGAAAAGCAGGTAAAGGAAGAAGAAAATCTGCCGGATCCGGCGGCATGGAATCAAGAATGGAAAGAGAAGCTGGAAAAGAAAAAACAGGAAGCGGATTTGGTATATGATTTGATCTTAGCGGATATTCGCCGGAAGGCAGAAGCCGTAGCGCAGGAAAAGCAGTTGGAAATGATATTTTCTCAGTATGAAGTCAATGTCAGCGCAATGGACGTGACGGACGACGTTATCGCAGCCTATCGCAAATAACAGGAGGACCTGATGAATACAATGATAAAGAAATGGACGGCTCTTGGTGTATCGTTGCTGTTTGCCGGTATGATCGCCGGCTGCGGCGGCAATGAAACCATGGGCTATGTAGATATGCAGAAAATTACAAAAGAAAGCCCGAAAGCACAGACTATGCAGCAGGATCTGGAAAAGAAACGCCAGGAAATCAGCACGCGGCTGGAAGGCGAAAAGGCGTCTTTATCAGATGAAGAATTTATGAAAAAGCAGCAGGACGCACAGCGGGAAATGCAGCTGTTTGCTGAAGTGCAGCAAAAGCAGTTCATGTCCTATATGGAAGCGCAGATGGCTTCTGTAGCAAAAGAAAAAGACTTGGGTATTATTGTGATTAAAAATGCCGTGCATCAGGGCGGCGTCGATGTGACCGACGACGTGTTGGCAAAAATGAAGCAATAATATAACTGGAGGGCTTACGATGATACAAAAGACAGTAAAGGAATTAGCAGAACTGGTAGGAGGGACGGTCATTGGCGACGAAACGCGGGTGATTACTGACGTATGCGGCCTGGAGACAGCCGGAGCGGATCAGGTTACGTTTGCTGTAGAACCGTATATCGAGTATTTGCCGCAAGTTCATGCCGGCGCTGTGGTTGTGGACAAGGAAATTGCACAGCGGGGAGATAATACGCTCATTGTCGTAGACAATCCTCGGGCCGTTTTTGCAAAACTGCTGCTTGTGTTCCACCCAAGACACCATGTGAAGGAAGGGGTGCATGAAACCGCCGTCCTTGGAAATAATGTGAAATTGGGAAGTCGTGTATCTATCATGCCCTATGCGGTCATCGGAGATAACGTTGAAATCGGCGACGGAACGGTGATCTATCCCTATGTATTTATTGGCGACAATGCAAAAATCGGCGAAGAAGCCACTTTATTCCCCGGAGCAGTC
This sequence comes from uncultured Veillonellaceae bacterium, assembly GCA_900546795.1. Taxonomy (GTDB): domain Bacteria; phylum Bacillota; class Negativicutes; order Veillonellales; family Megasphaeraceae; genus UMGS915. Next base: position 18,745 of record UREG01000025.1, read on the forward strand.
GTACATGAAAATTGTGTGATTGGCAAACGATTTGTAGCGCGGGCCCATGCCGTTATCGGCGGAGAAGGCTTTGGATTTGCTACGCAAAAAGACGGCCGCCACGAACGGATATCCCAGATCGGCAATGTCGTAATCGGCGATGACGTGGAAGTAGGGGCTGCCAGTGCAATCGATAATGGCACGATGGGCAGCACGGTTGTGAAACGGGGAACGAAGATCGATAATTTAGTTCATTTGGGACATAATGTGGAAGTGGGCGAAGACTGCTTCCTGATCGCTCAGGTAGGGATTGCCGGAAGCACCAAAATCGGCAATCGCGTTATCCTGGCAGGTCAGACGGGATGCACCGGCCATATCACGATCGCGGATAACGTGATCTGCGCTGGAAAAACCGGTATTACAGGCAGTATCAAAGAAGCGGGAACCTATGCGGGATTCCCGGTACGTCCGCACAGCGAATGGCTTCGCATGGAAGCGACTGCGGGCAAGCTGCCGGAAATGTATAAGAAGTTGAAAGCGTTGGAAAAACGCGTAAAAGAATTAGAAGCACAGGAGAAATAATATATGAGAAAAAAACTTAGCGCTCTTTGTATAGGGATTGCCGCTGCGGCTGCGGTTAGTTCCGCTTCCTATGCCAGCTCGATGCAGCCGTCCTTTTTAGGTGCGACTGGATCGCTGACGACGCCTACCGGGGAAACGCTGCCGGTCGGCTCCATTTCACTGGGATATTGGCAAAGCGATGACAGCGACCATAAAATGGGAGCGGTAGCTTTTGGCGTAGCGCCTCATGTAGAAGTATCGGCAGCGCATTTGTGGGCAGAAGATGATAAGACGTTCATAAGCGGAAAATTTTCCCTCTTGCGGGAAGGCGCCGTGATTCCGGCGGTAGCTGCCGGGGTCCTGGATATCGGCGATGAGCGGGATACCACGGTATATCTGGCGGCGACTAAAAACCTGCCTTTTGGATTTAAATGTACGCTTGGGTATGGAAACGGCATCTACGACGGCGTTTTTGGTTCTGTAGAAAAGACGGTATCGCTGATTCCCGGCGGAGACGATTTATTTCCGGCGACTACGTTAGTTGTGGAATATGACGCGGAAGACTGGAATTACGGTGCCCGCCTTGCGATTGCGGGCGGCGCGAAACTGACAGTTGGCCATTTTTATGACCGGACATATATAGGAGCTACATTTGTAAAATAAGAAGGTGGCTGCAATGTATTACTTTATGAAAATACTGAGCTTTTTGCTCTGTCACATACCAAAGGCTGCGGCGCATGGATTTGGGCAGGGGCTGGGGGAGTTTTTCTGGGCATTAGTGCCGGCAAAAAGAAAAGAACTGGCTGTCCGCCAGATCCTGCAGTGCCGGATTACGGACGACCGAAAAGAAGCGCAGCGTATTGCCAAGGCGAGCGCAGTGCGCTTTGGTCCTATGATCGCAGAGGTCCTTCGGTATCCTATATATACGAAAGCGATATTGGAAGAAAAAATAGAATTTCGCAACCGGGAAATCTTAGACGACGTGTTTGAAAAAGGGCACGGCTGTATTTTAGCGGCGACGCATGGCGGGAACTGGGAACTTCTCGGCGGCGTATTGGCTACGTTTGGCTATCCGCTTATTTCCGTGGCGCAGCAGCAAAATGACGGCGGCGCCGATAAATTTATTAACGAATACCGGGCGCGGCTTCATCAGCATGTTACCTACAAGACCGGAGTACGGGATATGATCCGGTATTTGGGAAAAGGATACGGCATCGGTTTGCTCATGGACCAGGACCCGGGAAAGAACGGTGTGATCGCTGACTTTTTTGGACGGCCAACGCTGACGGCAACGGGGCCGGTCGTGCTGGCGAAGATGAAGAAAACCTGCATCGTCCCGATATTTATTCATTCGGATCGGCCGTATCATCATGTCGTAGATGTTCTTCCGCCGGTATGGCCGAAAGAAACCGGCGATAAAAATCAGGATCTTGTGGATACGACGACGGAGCTTAACTCAATTTTAGAAGCCCGGATTCGGAAGTATCCGGAAGATTGGTTTTGGCTGCACAACCGGTGGAAATGGACGGAACGGCTGCATCCGGAATTGAATCAGGAAAAATAAAAAGAGAAAGCGACAGCTTTCTCTTTTTATTTTTGGATAAAGAATCGGCAAAGGCAAAAGGCGGCGAAAACGGCAGCCGCTTGGGCACAGGACGGGTTGCCAAGACAAGTAAATAAGGAACTCATGGCGCAATTAGGGCGAAAAATTACGATATAGTTAAAAATCTTGACACTTATTAGGTAACCTGTAGTATAATAAAGAAGTGCTTAAGACAGTACGAGAGACTGACAGCACCATGTACGATCAATCTTATACCTTTTAAGTTAGTCCAGAGAGGCTATCAAGGGATTCACGCAATTTTTGTGTCTATTTGCGATAATTTAGCCTCTACTGACAGGTAGAGGCTTTTTTTGTTATAAAAAAGGAGGAAGGCAGATGTCGGGAATCAGTATGAAAGGCGAGAGCTTGTTAGGGCTTCAGGGACTGCCGAAGGAAAAAATAGAAATGATCCTTCGCGTTGCTGAGAAAATGAAAGCTGTAGTAAACAGTGAGGATAAGAAAATACCGCTTCTTCGCGGGAAATCTGTAGTAAATCTGTTTATGGAAGCGAGCACGAGAACAAGAAGCTCCTTTGAACTGGCAGGAAAATATCTGGGAGCGGACGTGATCAATATCAGTCAAAGCGGCAGCTCCATGACGAAAGGGGAAAGCTGGCGGGATACGCTGCTGACCATGACGGCTATGGGGGTAGACGCCATCGTCATGCGCCACAGAGAAGAAGGATCGCCTTTATATGCGACGAAAGCCGTTTCTCCGGTCATCATTAATGCTGGCGACGGAGCTCATGAACATCCGACGCAGGGATTGCTGGACATGTATACAATCAAAGAGCGGAAAGGACGGCTCGACGGACTTAAAGTAGTCATTGTAGGCGACATTACGCACAGCCGGGTGGCTCGTTCGGATATTTACGGTCTTACGACGATGGGCGCAGAAGTACATTTGGCCGGCCCGCGGACATTGCTGCAGCCGGAAATGGAAGCTATGGGCGTAAAACTGCATTATAATGTGCGGGAAGCGATCAAAGACGCGGACGTAGTCAATGTGCTCCGGATCCAAAAGGAACGGATGGGCGTTGGATTTTTCCCGACAGAACGGGAATATGCACGGATTTTTGGCATCAATAAAGACGTGCTGAAAGCGGCTAAACCGGATGTGCTGATCATGCACCCCGGCCCGATGAACCGGGGCTTGGAAATTTCTCCGGATGTAGCATACTGGGAACAGTCTGCAATCCAGGAACAGGTAAAAAATGGGATTTCCGTGCGTATGGCCGTGTTGTATTTAACCATCATAGGAGGCGATGATGTTGAAATTACTCGTTAAGAATGGACGGATCATCAATCCGGCACTTCAACAAGATGAAATAGCAGATATTTTGATAGAGAACGGAAAAATAGCCGCGATAGGAACGAACCTTGCAGCCGATGAAACAACGGAAGTATATGATGCGTCTGGAAAAATCGTAACTCCGGGCCTCATCGATATTCACACGCATTTGCGTGAGCCGGGCCAGGAAGCGAAAGAAGATATTGAACATGGTACGCGGGCAGCTGTGGCAGGCGGGATTACCCGTATCGCTACGATGCCGAATACTGTTCCTGTGGTAGATAGCTCTATCTTGGTAAAAGGATTGAAAGCACGGGCGGAAGAAGCGGGCGTTGCGAAGGTAGAAGTGATCGGCGCCGTATCCAAGGGGCAAAAAGGCGAACAGCTTGCGGAAATGGGCGATATGGCATTTGCCGGTGCAGTTGCCTTTTCGGATGATGGACATTACATTGAAAACGCATCGTTTTTAAGAAAAGCATTGGAATATGCAAGCATGTTCGGAAAAATGGTCATTGATCATGCCGAAGATCCTACTTTGGTAAAAGATGGGCATATGCATGAAGGCCGGGTATCGCATGAGCTGGGAATTACGGGCCGGCCGGCAGCAGCGGAAGATATTGCGACAGCTCGGGATATCCTGATGAGTGAAATGACGGGCGGACATATCCATATTGCGCATATCAGTTCGAAAAAAACAGTGGAAATGATTCGGGAGGCCAAGAAAAAAGGAATTCCGGTCACTACGGAAGTAACCGCTCACCATTTGAGCCTTACCGATGAATGTTTGCGCACTTATAATACCGCTTTTAAAGTAGCGCCGCCGCTTCGGTCGGAAGATCATCGCCAGGCGCTGATCGAAGGGCTGAAAGACGGTACGATCGACTGCATTATTACGGACCATTCCCCGCATGCGTATGAAGAAAAAGACGTCGAGTTTAACCTGGCTCCCAATGGATTCTGCGGATTTGAAACCTCTCTTGGCGCCGTGCTGACGAACGTGTATCATACCGGCGCGGTAGATCTAAATACGATTATTGCTGCATATACCTGCAATCCGGCGAAACTGATCGGCGTAGATGCCGGCGTACTGGCAGCAGGAAAAGAAGCGGATATTACGGTCATTGACCTGGATAAAGAATGGACGGTAGACAGCCGGACGTTCTATACAAAAGGAAAAGTAACGCCGTTTGAAGGCGTTCAATTTAAAGGAAAAGCCGTGTTAACGATTGTAGACGGTGAAATTGTGATGAAAGACGGGGAGGTTTTAAAATGATAGCAGGAAAGCTGATCCTGTCTAACGGACAAGTATTTGAAGGAAAACTCTTAACGCGGGAAGCGACGGTAGGAGAAGTCGTATTCAACACGGGCATGACCGGATACCAGGAAGTATTTACCGATCCTTCCTACTGCGGACAGATCATTACGCTTACGTATCCGCTCATTGGAAATTACGGCGTATATCATGACATCGAACAGGCGGCTGTGCCGTACGCGGAAGGCTTTATTGTCAGCGAACTTTGCGATATGCCAAGCAACTGGCAGAATGAAGGATTGCTGGCTACCTTTATTCGGACGCATCACAAACCGTGTCTTTACGATGTAGATACGCGGGCAATTACGCGGGCAATCCGAAATCAGGGCGTTATGAAAGGCGTGATCGTTCCGGCGGATATGCCGGAAGCGGACGTGCAGGCGCTGCTGGCGAAAGATCTGGAAACGCAGGTAATAAAAAAAGTAACGACAAAAGAAATCGTTGCCCGCGGCAGCGGAAAGTATCATGTAGCGGTCATGGACTACG
>UREG01000026.1 GCA_900546795.1 uncultured Veillonellaceae bacterium
TGCAAAAACCGCCCGTTCACGCAGGAGACGGGCGGCCAATGATTCTTATTAGATTTTGCAGTTGTTTTTGTACCGTTCGGTAAGGAAATAGATGAAAGCTTTTACTGCGGAAAGATTCATCGCTTCTTTGTGATAGAGCATTTCTGTTTTTCTTGTCAGCGGCGTACCGTCTTTGAAGGTGATCCGCTGCGTAAAGACGTCGTCGGCTCCGCTAAGCCCCATGTACGGAAGGATAGACCAGCCTAATCCGTTGAGTACGAATTGGCGGCACGTATCCATGCTGTCCAGCTGCATGGTGACCGGAAGCGGATTTTTGAAATTCTCTTTGATCCAGGCTTCGATGGAACGCAGAAGCGGCTGATCTGTCAGATAGCTGATGCGCGGGTGTTTCGGCAGCTCTTCAAACGTGATAGGTTCTTTGTTGACCAAACATATCGGTTCTTCCTGGATCAGGATACGGTTGCCTGTCCATGGATAACTTCCGCGGAGAATGGCGACGGTGATTTCTTCTTTTTCCAGCATGCGCATGACTTTATGGCTCAGCCCCGTGCGTACGTTGACCTCTACCATAGGATACTGCTGCAGGAAATCTTTGAGAATCGGCGCCAGCTCATAATGAGCAAAGATCCCGGAACAGCCGATATGCAGAGTGCCCTGCACGCTGCTGCCCATTCCTTTTATATAATCCCGGATCTGGCTGGACTGCTTGCGCATATTTTCTACGTATTTAAGGAACGCTTCCCCCTGCGGTGTGAGGAGAATTCCGTTGGAAGTACGGATAATAAGATTTGCACCGATTTCAGTTTCCAGATTTTTCAGACGATAGCTAAGAGCCGGCTGGGAAATATAGAGCTTTTCTGCTGCTTGCGTGATACTTTTTTCTTCTACAATAGTCATAAACATGGCCCAGTCTTTTTCGTCCATAATGATTGCCCCCTTTACATGATTGATGAAAAGATTCCTCTTCTGATGAGGAAGGTTTATAGGTTTAACGCAATTATATCATGAGGTATAAAAATATTCAATTTTCAATACAAAAATAAATTCGAAATAAAATATAAACATAAGTTTGATTTATAAGAATAAGAGAGTGCCGCCGCGCGAAGCCGAGAAAAAGCGGGGCGAAGAAAATAAATAATGAAAATAAATATTAAATAGCTTGACTACATCGAAAGATGTGGTATACTATAACCATAGCAAGGAATAATGATTACAAATTAGGATAAAGAATTTACTTTTAGGAGGTATGAATCATGGAAAAAAGATTAAATCATTTATTAGCAGACTTAGTAGTAGAGTATCATAAATTGCAGAACTTCCACTGGTATGTGAAAGGGAAAGATTTCTTCACTGTCCACGCGAAACTGGAAGAATACTACGATCACATCAACGAAGCGATCGACGAAGTTGCCGAACACATTCTGATGATCGACGGAAAACCGTTGGCATCGCTGAAAGAATTCCAGGCGGAAGCTTCTGTTAAAGAAGCCGCTTCCGAATTCATTTCGGTAGACGACGTATATGCGGCAGTGATTGCAGATTTTGAATATCTTCTCAAAGAAGTGAAAGAAATCAAAAAAGCGGCTGATGAAGAAGAAAACTATATCGTATCCGCTTTGATGGATGATTACATCATGAACTTTACTAAATCCCTGTGGATGATGAAACAGAGAAAAAAATAATCATGAACAGCAATCCCCCGGCGCACATTGCGCCGGGGGTTTTGTTTGGGTATAAATACTCCGCCTTATGCGTTTTGCAGGGTAAAGAGCCAGGCGTTGATTTCTTCTTTGACGGAATCGGAAGCGGCATGGATATGCAGTGCAGGAAGAATGGCAGCTTCCGGTTCTGCCTGATGAAGTTCCGCTACCGTACGGGACAAGCCGGCGCCCGTGCTGACGCAAAGGGGCGCGATCGTTTTGCCGGCCAGATCATAGGTATCCAAAAAGGTATGAACCGCCATGGGAAGTCCGTTCCACCAGTTGGGATACACAAGATAGATCCGGCGGTATGAAGAAAGATCGGTGCCGATAGGAAGAATCGGCGGATGGTATTGGCGCTGCATTTCTTCATAGCTGCGTTCTTCCAGAAGCTGAATATTGGAAGGATAGGGGGCGGCTGCCGTGATAGGCAAAAGGACTGCGCCGGTCTGGCGTTTTAGTTCCTGAGCCAGTTCTTGCGCCCGATCTTCCTGAGAAAAGTATATGATGGCGCTTTGCGCCGCTCCGGCAGAGGGAGCGCTGGTTGTTGGCAGCAGATACCACGCGAAGGAGCCAAGAAGCAGAAGCGCCGCCAGAAATAGGTAATTTGCTTTTTTCATTGCGGCTCCTTTCTAATAAAAGCGATACAGATCAATGGCAGAGCATTTGATTTAAACTGCCCGGGTTGGTCAGCGTTTGCTGGATCAGATGAAGGGAGGTCTCCGCTTTTTCGATCTTTTCCAGCAGCGATTGTTTGGCGGTCAGCAAGATAGTACGCCGTTCATCTTGGGTATGCTCGCCGGCCAGGACAAGCTGCATATATGCGGTGATCGCGTGAAGGGGAAGGCCCATTTCTTTTAATTTCAATACGAGAAGAAGCTGGCGGATGGACGCCGAATCGTACCGGCGGACGCCTGATGCATTGCGGGGAACCGGCGGGATAAGGCCGATTTTTTCATAATAGCGCAGCGTATTTTCTGAAATGCCGAGCTGGCAGGAAACTTCTTTGATCGTCATGGTTCTTCCTCCTTTGTAAGCGGTGTTTGCCGCTGCAGTTCGTACCGCAGGTAGTCGGCGATGGAAAGCTGTTTTTCCTGTGCGTGAATGGCGGAAAGCAGCTCTTTTCGTTTTTGATCCAGCAGATATAAACAGGAACTGCCGTTTGTGCCGGACGTTAGGAATTCTTTCATGTATTGGTAGATTTCTGCCGTGCTGAAACCGATGTCGTGCAGGGTGGACAAGAGGCTGAGATATTTTACGTCTTGTTCGTCATAAACCTGAGCGGCGGCGGAACCAAGTCCGCGGATATGCAGGTATTCATTTAAAAGCGGCAGAGAGATATCATATTTTTGGCAAAGTTCCTGAAGGTTCATGGTAAATCTCCTCATCATAGATAAAAAATAAAGGTGTCCTTAGGGACACCTTTATTGTAAAAAAAGTGATATAGAATGTCTAATGCTTATCTTTTTCATTCAGATATGCTTCAAAAGCATTCCCGCAATGGGTGATAAAGGCCTGCATCGCTGCGGAAAGGGGCTGATTTTTTTTCCACACCAGCACCGTTCCTGTTTTGCGGGACGGAGAAAATGGCCGCAGGCATAAGTCCGGGGCGGTACAGTTGAACTGGTGCACCGTTGCGATTCCCAGCCCTTCCCGTACCATGAGGGTGCAGTTGTTGTACGATAAATTGTGGTAGGCCGCAATGTCCAGCCGGTCGTAATGAGGGCCGAACCATTGTACCAGTTCGTTGTGCACGGACGGCCGTTTGGCCAGGATAAGCGGGTAGGCTGCCAAATCCTGCGGGGAGATTTCTTCTTTTTCCGCCAGCGGACAATCGCGGCGCATGAGGGCATACCATTCTTCTTCCAGGGGCATGTGCAGATAGTGGTATTGGCTGATCTCCACCGGTTCAAGCAGCAGGCCCATGTCCAGGCTCCCCGTTTCGATGCGTTCTTTTACATCGTCGGCAATGGCCGTATAAATATAGAAATACACATCAGGATAACGCTGCCGGAAGGTGCGCATGGCATAGGTCAGGGGCCGCATGTTTTCCGTTTCTCCGCAGCCGATTGCAATTTCTCCGGAAATGACCGTTTCTTCATGGGCCAGTTCCCGCTCGGCTTTTGCCGCAAGTTCGAGGATTTCCTGCGCCCGCCGTTTGAGGAGCATGCCGTCGTCGGTCAGCAGGATACGGTGGCGGCTGCGGTGGAACAGTTTTGTGCCCAGCTGTTCTTCCAGCTGCATGAGCTGGCGGGACAAGGTGGGCTGGGTGATATGCAGGCGCTGCGCTGCGCGGGTAATATTTTCTTCCCGGGCAACGACGAGAAAATAGGATAAGAGGCGAAGTTCAATCATGGCAGGCTCCTTTCTGTGATGAGCGGCGTATCGTGCTGGCGGCAGGGTGCAGGGCGGCGCGAAGCAGATCCTGGATTTCCGGAAGAAGCGGCCGCGATTCGTGGTAGGCCGCTACAATCGGCCGTGCTGCCAGGCGGGACTCAATGGGATACATGGCGATGTCCGGATATTCCTGCAAAGAGAGGATATCCGGGAGAAAGGCGGCGCCGTGGCGATGAGAAACGAGGGTAGAAACAGTGTCCAGATTTTCTGTTTCCAATACGGCGCGGGGCGAAAAGCCAAAGGAACGGCAGATTTCTTCCGAAAGTTCCCGGAGCTTTAAGCCCTTTTTGAGAAGGACAAAGGGAAAATCCCGGTAAGGCGAAAGATCGATCCGGCCGGTTGCTTTTTCCTGCTTCAGCAGCTGCAGGGCGGCGGTATCGCGTTTGTGGAACGCAAAGAGCAGATGCTCTGTGTACAGCGGTATGGTGCGGATCTGCGGATGAAACACCGGCGCCGGGAAGATGCCCAGATCGACGCGGCCATTGGCGATCAGCGATTCGAGCTGATGCGATTCGCCTTCCTGAATCTGCAGCGCGTACTGCGGCGCATAGCGCTGAAAGGCGGCGAGAATGCGGCTGAGCAGATGACGGCCGTAAAATTGGGAAATGCCAAGAACCAGAGGGCGCGCTGCATCGGTCTGAAACGCGGCCAGCGTTTGTTCCAGCTCTTCCATGGCGGCGAGGATCGGCCGGGCTTTTTCCACAAAGGCTCTGCCAGCCGGAGTGAGCTGCACCTGCGTCCTGTCCCGATAAAACAGGGGGATATGGAGACGTTCTTCGAGGCGTTTGATGGATTGGCTCAGCGACGGCTGGCTGATGAACAGCGTTTTGGCGGCTTTATTGAAATTTAAAGTGGAAGCGAGGGCAACGACGTTGCGCAGATCCCGAATATCCATAAGCATATCTCCTTATAGGCGCAGTCTATAAGCATATTATAACTGGATATTATAAGAGAAGAAAGGGATTGTGGTAGAGTAGATACAAAAGATTGCAGATGAGGTGACAGGCATGGCAGGCAAAAGCATAGCAGAAAAAATAATCGCGTCCCATCTGGTTTCCGGCAAGATGGAAGCGGGACAGGAGATCGGGGTTCGCGTCGATCAGACGCTGACGCACGACGTTACGGGAACCCAGGCGTATTTGGCGTTTGAAACGCTGGGCGTACCGCAGGTAAAGACAGACGTATCCGTCAGCTATATCGATCATAACTTGCTGTATGCAGACAATAAAAATCCGGATGATCATGTCTATTTGCAGACGATCGCGGCAAAATACGGGCTCTATCTTTCCCGCGCGGGTAATGGAATCTGTCATACCGTTCATTTCGAACGGTTTGGGATACCGGGAAAAATCCTGCTTGGCTCCGACAGCCATACGCCGACAGGCGGTGCGATCGGCATGCTGGCCATCGGCGCCGGCGGGCTGGACGTGGCGCTGGCTATGGCGGGAGAGCCGCTGTATTTGAAAATGCCGGAGATCGTGCGGGTAGAACTGAAAGGACGGCTGCGTCCCGGCGTATCTGCCAAAGATATCATATTGGAGATGCTGCGCCGCAAAACGGTCAAAGGCGGTTTGGGCAAACTATTTGAATATGGCGGCGAAGGACTGGACTGTCTTTCTGTTTTTGACCGCTCTACCATTGCGAACATGGGAGCGGAAATGGGCGCGACCACTTCGATTTTTCCAAGCGACGAACGGGTGCGGCAATTCTTTGCCGGACAGAAGCGGGAAGCGGACTGGATACCGCTCATCGCCGATGAAGACGCACGGTATGACGAAATTATTACGATTGATTTAAACGAGCTGGAGCCGCTGACTGCGCAGCCGGATCTGCCGGACAATGTGGCGGCGATTAAAGATCTGCCGGAAAAAATATGGTTAGATCAGGTATTTATCGGCAGCTGCACGAATGCGTCGTATACCGATTTGGCAAAAGCGGCGCGGATATTAAAAGGGAAAACGGTTCATCCCAATGTGAGCCTGGTAGTTGCGCCGGGCAGCCGGCAGATTTTCCGCATGCTTCTAAAAGACGGCGTCATTGCCGACTTAATTGCCTCCGGCGCCCGATTGCTGGAATGCGGCTGCGGTCCCTGCGTGGGCATTGGGCAGGCTCCCAAAACAGGCGGCGTGTCTTTCCGAACGTCGAATCGGAATTTTAAAGGCCGCAGCGGTACGCTGGACGCCTCCATTTATTTAGGAAGTCCGGAAACAGCGGCGCTGAGCGCAGTAAAAGGATATATCGCCGATCCTTTGAGAGAACTGGATCCGGATATTCTTGCCGATATCACGCAGCCGACGGACTATCCGATAGAAGATAATATGATTCTGCCGCCGCCAAAAGACGGCAGGGAGGTAGAAATCGTGCGGGGACCGAATATCCGGCCGATGCCGGTCAATACACCGCTTGCCGATACGCTGCAGGTTCGGGTGGCGGCGAAACGAGGCGATCATATCACGACCGATGATATAATCCCGGCCAACGCGCAGTTTTCCGCTCTCCGTTCCAATATTCCGGCTATCAGCGAGATCACGTTCGGCCGTATCGATCCGGGATTTGCGCAGCGTGCCAAAGAGTACGGCGCGTCCGTCATAGTAGGCGGAGAAAACTACGGGCAAGGGTCCAGCCGGGAACATGCGGCCATTGCGCCGATGTATCTGGGCGTAAAAGCGGTGATCGTTAAATCGCTGGCTCGGATTCACAAAAACAATCTTATCAACCACGGCGTGCTGCCGCTGCTGTTTGAAAATCCGGCGGACTGGGAAAAAATCGAGCAGGGAGACGAGCTGATCCTGCGGGACGTGCCGGCGCAGCTGCGGGCCCGCAGGCTGGAAATAGAAAATAAAACGAAAGGGTACTGCTTTGCTGCCGTGGCGGAATTGACCGATCGGGAAGCCGAAATCCTGATTGCCGGCGGCCAGCTGCGTCTCGTGCAGGCAAAACAGAGGGAGAAAAAATAGAAAATATAGTAACAGAAAAAGTGAAATATACTATATATTGTATTGACTTTCTCTTTTCCTCCTTGGTATAATGAAAAAGTAATTTTCATAAACAACGCGTGCAGGACTGACGGATAAGTGGAATAGACCACGTGGACTGCATGGCTGCTATTACAACGCCGACCGTCTGGGCATACTGAATGTCCGGACGGTCTTTTTATATGGTTCGAAGACTGCCGAACAGAAAAGGAGAGGATAAGATGAAAAACCGTTGGCTTATTGCCTTATCAGCTATTGGAATCCATATTTGCATCGGCAGTGTGTATGCCTGGAGCGTACTGACGAAACCGATCATGGAGAGCATGGGATTTTCCCTGAAAGAAACGACTTGGACGTTTTCGATTGCAATACTCTTTTTGGGATTGTCTGCCGGGTTTCTCGGCAGTTATGTAGAAAAATACGGCCCCAGAATCTCCGGGCTTGTATCGACCGCCTTTTTCGGCACGGCCATGTTTGGCACCGCGGCGGCGCTTTCGCTGGGCAGCCTGCCGCTGCTGTATCTTTTCTACGGCGTAATCGGCGGCATCGGGCTGGGCGTCGGCTATATCACGCCGGTATCGACGCTGGTAAAATGGTTTCCGGAAAACCGGGGTTTTGCAACGGGGCTGGCCATCATGGGCTTTGGCTTTGCCAGCCTGATCGCCGGGCCTGTGATGCAGGTATTGGTGGAACGGTTTGGTCTGGTAACGAATTTTATTCTTCTGGGCTGCGTGTATATGGCGATCATGGCTGCATCGTCTCTGTATCTGGAACCGCCGAAAAAAGCGGAAGGAACAGTGGCTGCCTCTGCAGTGGAACCGGCGAAAGCCATGCGCCAGATGACGGCAAACGAAGCGATGAAGACTTGGCATTTCTATGCATTGTGGTGGATTTTCTTCACGAATATCACCTGCGGTATCGGCCTGCTGAGCGTGGCATCGCCGATGGCGCAGGAAGTGGCGGGCATGTCGCCGCTGGCCGCGGCGTCTATGGTCGGGATCATCGGCCTGCTGAACGGCGGCGGGCGCATTGCCTGGTCCACCTTGTCTGATTACTGGGGACGGAGCACCACGTATATTCTCTTTTTCCTCATTGAAGTACTGGCGTTTTGGAAACTGGCAGACACGACAAACGCGCTGAGTTTCCAGATCCTGGTCTACCTCATCATCACGTGTTACGGCGGCGGCTTTTCGTGCATGCCGGCATATTTGAGCGATATTTTCGGCATGAAGCAGCTCAGCGCCATTCACGGCCGTATCCTGACGGCGTGGGGCATGGCGGGTATTGCCGGTCCGGTGCTGCTGTCCTGGATTAAGGAAACGACGAACAGCTACAGTACGACGCTGTATTTCTTTTCCGCCTGCTTTGTTGTCAGTCTGACGATCGCTGTGATTTTGAAAGTAAAATTGAGCCGTCAGGTGCGGCTCGCAGCGCAGGAAGCGGCAGCAGTAAAATAAATAAGAGGAACGTCAGCGCCTTGCGGAGCAGGGCGCTGTTTTTTTGCAAAAAAACGGTTGACAGCAGAAAAAAAGAAGCATACAATAAGCACAAGTTATTATCATAAACCAAAGGTGATCGTCATGGAATGGAATACGAATTCGACTATGACAACGGCATATGCATTTTATTTTAGCTGGGGCTATTACGGCACCGGCTCTTTGGCGTACAAAAAATGCATAGCAAGTTCAAGCAGACGAACGTGATCCATTTTCATAATATTTTTCGCTATTGGTCCTATCGGCATATCCGGGAGCAGGCTCGTCTGAGAGCCTGCTTTTTTTGTTGATTTGATTTCGATAATACAAGCAAATTTGACTGCAGGGGGTAGAGGAGTATGGTAATCGTGATGAAAGCAGGAACACCCAAAGAGGAGGAACAAAATATCATTAGGGAGCTGAAAAGCCTTGGCATGCAAGTCGATGTGAGCAGCGGCGTGAACCGCACAGTCATCGGCGTGGTTGGCGATACGGTCTCTCTCGATCCGAACCGGTGGGCCGGCAACGAATGGGTAGATCAGGTAGTGCGGGTGCAGGAGCCGTTTAAACGGGCGAGCCGCACATTTCATCCGGAAAATTCCGTTGTGCAGGTTGGCGGCGTAGCCGTAGGGGGACAGAAACTGGCGGTGATCGCAGGGCCGTGTTCGGTAGAAAGCGAAGCGCAGATGACCGAAGTAGCCGGCGATGTGGCGGCAGCAGGGGCGGCAATGCTCCGCGGCGGGGCGTTCAAACCGCGTACGTCGCCCTATTCCTTCCAGGGACTGCATGAATCGGGGCTGGATATGCTGGAAAAAGCGGGGAAAAACCGCAGCCTGCCGATCGTAACGGAATTGATGTCGCCGGATAAAATAGAACTGTTTGTCGATAAGGTAGATCTAATCCAGGTAGGGGCGAGAAACATGCAGAACTTCGAGCTTCTGAAAGAACTGGGGAAAATCGACACTCCCATATTGCTGAAGCGGGGGCTGAGCGCTACGGTGCAGGAATGGCTGATGTCGGCAGAATACATCATGGCCGGAGGCAATAAAAATGTCATTCTTTGCGAACGGGGGATTCGGACGTTTGAAACCTATACGAGAAATACCCTGGACTTGAGCGCCGTGCTGGCAGTTAAACGGCTCAGTCATCTGCCGGTCATCGTTGATCCCAGCCATGCGGCCGGTATGTGGTGGATGGTGGAATCCCTGGCAAAAGCGGCGGTTGCCGTTGGTGCGGACGGGCTGATGATTGAGGTGCATCAGGACCCGGAACATGCTAAATGCGATGGGGCGCAGTCGCTGAAACCGTCTCGGTTCGCGCATCTGATGGACGATTTGCGGCAGATTGCGCCGATCGTAGGCCGGACGATATAGGAGGACGCCATGGAACAGACTCGATTTTGCATCGTGGGATTAGGACTGATCGGCGGTTCGTTTGCCAAAGCGCTCCGCCGCAGCGGAGCCCGGCATATTACGGCCGTAGATCTGTCGGAAGAGACGCTGCGGCAGGCCGAAAAAGACGGGTGCATCGATGAGGGGAGCACCGAAGGGAGCCGGCTGCTGGCAGAAGCGGATATCGTGATCCTTGCTCTCTATGAAGACAGTATGAAAGACTTTGTCCGCACGCATCGGGAAGATTTTCGTCCGGGAACGGTGCTGACCGACGTGACAGGAATCAAAGGCAGTACGCCTGAAGAGATCCAGCGCATGCTGCCGGACGGAGTGGAATTTTTGGCAGGGCACCCTATGGCGGGCCGGGAAGGAAGCGGTTACGGCCAGTCGGCGGCGGAGATTTTTGACGGAGCAAATTATATACTGGTTCCTCATGAACAAAACCGCAGAGAAACCACCGAGAAAATGGAAACGCTGGCACGGCAGCTCGGCTGCGGGTCTGTACTGATCTGTACGGCAAAAGAGCATGACCGTCTCATCGCGTATACGAGCACGCTGCCCCATGTCCTGGCGGTATGCCTGATGAACAGCGCATCGTTTCAGGAGAAGGTACGGTATTGCATGGCCGGGAGTTTTCGGGACGGCACGAGGGTCGCGGATATCAATGAAACGCTGTGGACGCAGCTGTTTCTCGGCAACCGGGAAAATCTGCTGGACGAGATCCGGGCGTTCCAAGAGGAGCTTAATCGGTTCCGGCAATTCGTGGAAGAAAAAGATGAAGCCGGCATGGAATCCTGGCTGCGGACGGCAGGCCGGCGCAGAAGGGGGCTGAAACAATGAAGCGGATTACAGCAGAGCTGGGAGACAATCGGTATGATATAGAAATTGAGCGCGGTTCTTTTGCGTCGTTTGGAGAAAAGCTGCGGGCGTTTACGGCAGCGGAAAAAGCAGCGGTCATCACAGACAGCCGCGTAGACCGGCTGTACGGCAAGGCTTTGCAGGAACAATTGGAACATGCCGGATTGTACTGCCGGCGCATCGTATTTCCGGAAGGGGAAAAAAGCAAGAACCTGCAGACGCTGGAACGGGTATATGAAGAATTAGCCGCAATGGAGCTGACGAGAAAAGACGTAATTGCCGCATTTGGCGGCGGCGTAACGGGAGATTTGGGCGGCCTTGCGGCGGCTACCTGGCTTCGCGGCGTTCCCTTGATCCAGATACCGACATCGCTGCTGGCGCAGATTGACAGCAGTGTAGGAGGAAAAACCGCGGTGGATCTGGGGGCAGGAAAAAATCTGGTCGGCGCGTTTTATCAGCCCAAAGCGGTATGGATCGATCCGGATTTGCTGGATACCCTGCCGGAGCGGTATCTGCACGATGGCATGGCGGAGGTTATCAAGTACGGCTGCATCAAAGACCGCAGCCTGTTTGAGCGGCTCGAGGGGATAACAAGCCGGAGCGATTTGCTCAGCCAGATCGAGGATATCATTGCCGTTTGCTGTCAGATCAAGGCGGATGTCGTAAAAGACGACGTGTTTGATACGGGCGGCCGCATGATACTGAATTTTGGACATACCCTGGGCCATGCGGCAGAACAGTATTACCAATATGAAACGTATACGCACGGAGAAGGCGTGGCGATGGGAATGGCGGCGATCACGCAGTGCATGGAACGGGAAGGTTGGACGCAGCCGGGCACGGCGGCGCGGATACAGAAGGTATTGAAACAGTTTTCTCTGCCTTTTGAGATTCCCGTGCCATTGGACGATATCTGGCCGGCTGTCGGTCAGGATAAGAAAAAAGCCGGCGGCTGCCTGACACTGGCAGGGATTTCAGAGATTGGAGAAGGATTTTTAAAGACGATGCCGATAGAAGACGCGTATCGCCTTTGTAAAGGAGGGCTCAGATGAATATACGGATTGTGCCAAAATCCCTTCGCGGAACAGTAACCGTACCGTCCTCTAAAAGTATGGGGCATCGGGAGTTGATCTGCGCGGCTTTGGCAAAGGGAAGAAGTACGATAGAAAATATCAGCTGGTCCCAAGACATGGAAGCGACGTGCCGGGTGCTTCGGGCGTTTGGCGTCTCCATTGAAACCAGGCAAATGGAAAACGGCCGCGTTTGCTGTCAGGTCGACGGAGGGCTGAAAATCCCCGCTGCGGTGCAGGCAGACTGCGGAGAATCGGGATCGACGCTTCGCTTTTTGATTCCCGTAGGACAGCTGGGAACCGGCAGGATCACCTATACCGGGCAGGGAAAGCTGATCAGCCGCCCTCTGGAGCTGTACTATGCCATATGGGATAGGCAGGGAATTGCCTATTCTGCGGTGGACGGCGGATTGCCGCTTACGGTAGAGGGGCGTTTGCAGCCCGGACGGTATGAACTTCCCGGTTCGGTGAGCTCGCAGTTTGTGAGCGGCCTGCTTTTTGCTCTGCCGCTGCTGGACAAAGATTCGGAAATACATATTACTTCACCGCTGGAATCGCAAAGTTACGCGGCGCTGACCCTGCAATGTTTGAAAAAATACGGCATTGCCGTGCGCCGGGACGGGTGGCGCACCTTGTATATACAAGGAAACCAGCAGTATCTGCCGCAGCACAGCCGGGTAGAAGGCGATTATTCACAGGCTGCATTTTGGCTGGCAGCGGGAACGCTTGGCGGCTCTCTTGCCGTTCAGGGGCTGGATGCGGATTCCCTGCAGGGCGATCGGGCTGTCCTTTCCTATATGGAACAGATGGGAGCAAAAGCGGCGTACCAGAAGGGCGCTTTTCATGTACAGACGGCAAAGACGAAAGGAACGGTGATCGATGCTCGGGACTGCCCGGATATCATTCCCGTTCTTGCCGTATTGGCCGCCTGCAGTGCCGGGGAAACGAAGGTGATTCACGCAGAGCGGCTGCGGCTGAAAGAATGCGACCGCCTGCATGCGATACAGACGGAATTGACCGCTCTGGGAGCAGATATAGAGGAATTCCCTGACGGACTATGCATTCGGGGCAAAGGACAGCTCAAGGGCGGTACGGTAAACAGCTGGAACGATCACCGCATTGCCATGGCCATGGCGGTGGCTGCCGTGCGGTGCCGGGAATCGGTTCTTATAAAAGGGGCGGAAAGCGTAGCGAAATCGTATCCAGCATTTTGGCAGGACTATGAAGCGCTGGGCGGATGCCTGGAAAAAGAGGAGGAATAATATGAGTGGAAGTTATGGAAATGCAGTCCGCCTGACCATTTTTGGAGAATCGCACGGCCCGGCAATCGGCGCGGTATTAGACGGTCTGCCGCCCGGACTGCTGCTGGACGAAGCGTTTATTCGGCGGGAAATGACCCGCCGCGCCCCGGGGCGGTCGGTATTGGCAACGCCGAGGAAAGAAATGGACATTCCTGTCATACAAAGCGGCGTTTATGAGGGACGAACGACCGGTACGCCGCTTTGCGCCGCGATTCCAAACGGCAATACCCGCTCCGCGGATTACGAGGAGATGAAAACGCGGATGCGGCCGGGACATGGAGATTATACAGGATATATCCGATATCGGGGATTTCAGGATCCGCGAGGGGGCGGACATTTTTCCGGACGCCTCACGGCGCCTCTTGTCTTTGCCGGAGCGATTGCTAAATTGTGGCTGAAAGAGCAGGGCGTAGAAGTCTGGGGGCATATACGGCAGATTGGGCAGGCTGCTGACCGTGCTTTTGTCTCTACCGGAGAGGTGCGGGAGATATTAGAAGGACTGGCAGCAGCAGAGATTCCCGTACTGGAACCCGGTGCGGACGAAGCGATGCGGGAAGAGATCCTTCTTGCCAAAAAAGAAAAGGATTCCGTAGGCGGCGCGGTGGAAATTATGGTTACCGGCTTGCCGCCCGGTTTGGGAAGTCCGTTTTTTGATTCCGTGGAAAGCCGGCTCAGCCACATGCTGTTTTCCGTACCGGCGGTAAAAGGCGTTGCCTTCGGCTCGGGATTTGCTTTGGCAGCTATGCGCGGATCGGAAGCAAACGACGGATTTTATATGTGCGGCGACAAGGTGCGGACAAAAACAAATCACAACGGGGGCATCCTGGGCGGAATTACCACGGGAATGCCGCTGGTGTTTCAGGCGGCCGTCAAGCCGACGCCGTCAATTGGAAAACCTCAGGCTACGATTGATATATGCCGGAAAACCGATACGGTGCTTACGGCAGAGGGCCGTCATGATCCGTGCATCGTGCCCAGAGCGGTTCCTGTCCTCGAAGCGGCGGCTGCATGGGTCATCTTTGACATGATGATGGAACAGGGATGGGGGCGGTAAAATGGAACCCATACACATTGCGTACTTTGGCTCGCCCGGATCGTATACCTGGGAAGCGGCAAAGAAATGGTTTGCAGGAAAAAACACGAGAGAAACAGGCTGCGCACTGTTTGAGGAAGTGGTGGAACTGGCGGCGAAAGAGCGCGTGGATTACGGCGTTCTTCCGATAGAAAATACGTCCACCGGAAGCATTACGGAAGTATATGACCTGATAAAAAACTATCATGCGGCGATCGTAGGCGAGACGTGCATAAAAATAGAACATCACTTGCTGGGGCTGCCCGGCGCTTCGCTGGCAGAGATCCGAACGGTATATTCCCATCCGCAGGCCTTTGCCCAGTGCCGGAACTTTTTTAAAGACAAAGAAACGATGCGGCAGATTCCGCATTTTAATACGTCCCGGAGTGCAAAGAAAGTAAAAGAGGCGCAGGACCGAACGCAGGCAGCGGTAGGGAGCCGGCCGGCGGCAGAATTGTACGGCTTGGAAATACTGGCGGACAATATACATACGAACGACTGGAACTACACCCGCTTTTTTGTGATTGCAGGAACATGCGAGCCGGAGCCGGACGCAGATAAAATCAGCCTGATGCTCACCTTGTCTCATACGTCGGGGTCTTTGTACGGCGCCTTGCAGCATTTAGCGGAAGAAGGGCTGAATCTGACGCATTTGGAATCCCGGCCGATGGAAGGACGGCCGTTTGAATACGTCTTTCATATCGACGTCATGGGGAATTTGGGAGAAAAGAAGGTGCAGGCAGCCCTGCAAAAACTAAAAGCCCAGAGCTTAGACGTGCGGATACTGGGAAATTATCGGGCATATAAGGGGGAATTTGCATGCGGTTTGGATTGATTGGATATCCGCTGGGGCATAGCCTGTCGCCGCGGATCCATGGCGCGATCAGCCGGCTGATGCATTGTGATGCGGTATATGACCTGCTGGAAACAGCGGCAGATCAGCTGGAATGGCAAATGGAAGAGATCCGCCGGGCGTATGACGGCGTCAACGTAACGATTCCCTATAAAGAAGCGGTACTGCCGTATTTAGATGAGATTTCGCCGGAAGCCCGGCAGATGGGGGCGGTCAATACGATCGCGGTTCGGGACGGACGGCTCATTGGCTATAATACGGACTGCGGCGGATTTATCCAAAGCCTTTGCAATGCAGGACTTACGATTCATGGCGCGGCGTGTACGATTTTGGGAACTGGCGGCGCGGCAAGAGCCGTATTGACCGGACTTGCCATGCACAAAGCGGCGTCGCTTGCGGTTATCTCGCGGGATCCTGGCGGCGCGGAGCCGTCCTTTTTAGAACTGGCAGACCGGCTGGGCGCGGCGATGTATTCGTATCGCGATCTTTTGGCGATGAAGGGGGATATCCTTATTAATACGACGCCGGTCGGCATGTGGCCGCACACGCAGGAATCGCCTATAGAAGAAGGCGTGATCGCGTCCTATCAGGCGGCGGTAGATCTCATTTATAATCCTGCAGAGACTAGATTCCTGGAAATGGCAAAGCGGGCGGGAAAACCTGCGGTCAATGGACTGTATATGCTGGCGGCGCAGGCCGCCGGAGCCAGAGAGATTTGGGAAAACCGGACGATACCGCCGGCTGTGGTTCGGCAGATCTGCGCGGAAATGGAGGGGCTATGAAAAACATTGTGCTGATCGGCATGCCGGGAAGCGGAAAAACTACGATAGGAAAACGGCTGGCCAAAGAGCTGGGACGGCCGTTCTACGATGCCGACCGCTGCCTGGAACAGTGGGAAGAACGGACGATTGCGGAACTGTTTGCCGCCGGGGAAGCAGTGTTTCGGGACGCGGAGACGCGGACCGTGCGCCGTCTTGCCGCGGTACGGGGCGCGGTGATTGCCGCCGGCGGGGGCGTGGTCTGCCGAAGAGAAAATATAGAGATCCTGAAAGAAACGAGCCTGATCATCTATATAGACCGGGCCGTAGAAGATATTTTAAAAGATATCCGAACGGAAAAACGGCCGCTGCTGGCCGACGGGGCGGAAAGACTTTATGCCCTGTATGAAGAACGGCATGAAAAATATACCGCAGGCGGAGACTGGCGCGTTGCCAATACCGGAACATTAAGTGAGATCACCGCCCGCATTGCGGGAGAAATAAGGAGGAAACAGCATGAAAATATGGGTGCTGAACGGGCCGAATATTAATATGCTCGGCATACGGGAGCCCGGTATATATGGCACGGCGGATTACGCTGCGCTGTGCCGTATGATCGAAGATAAAGCGGCAGCTTTGCAGATAGACGTGACGATTCTGCAGAGCAATGAAGAAGGCCAGCTGGTTACGTGGATACAACAGGCGAGAGAAGAAGCGGACGGGATCATCATCAACCCGGCGGCGTACACGCATTACAGCATTGCCCTGCTGGACGCTCTGAAAGCGGCGGGACTGCCGGCAATCGAAGTCCACATCAGCAATATTCATCAGCGGGAAGAATTCCGCCGCCGTTCGTATACGGCGATGGCCTGCACCGGACAGATCTGCGGCTTGGGGCTGCAAGGCTACCTGCTGGCATTAGAAGCCATGAAAACGCGGCTCTCCCAGTCTTGAGACCGGGGCGGAATACGCCGGCAGAGCGGCTGCCGAAATATCATTCTTTGCATAGAACCCATACAAAAAGCGGATACCCTTTTTTAGATCGTATATTGAAATATAAAAAGCATATGATATAATACGCACAAGAAAATGTGCGACGCAGGGAGGGGACGCTATGGACTTTGTAAAAATGCATGGCTTAGGAAATGATTTCATATTTATAGAAGATAAAGAAGGCGCAGAGAAAGACTATACGGAATTGGCCGCGCGCCTTTGCGACCGCCACACGGGAATTGGAGCGGACGGACTGATCGTAACAGTTCCGTCGGATAAAGCAGACGTATGCATGCGGATTATCAATGCCGATGGAAGCGAAGCGGAAATGTGCGGCAACGGGATTCGGTGTTTTGCCAAATTCGTATACGAGCAGGGCATTATTTCTGCAGAAGAATTTACGGTAGAAACTCTGGGCGGCATCATGAAGCCGACGCTGCATGTGGAAAACGGAAAGGTAAAAACCGTTACGATCGATATGGGGATGCCGCGGCTGGACCGGAAAGATATCCCGATGGAAGGCCCGGCCGGAGAGGTAAAGAAAGAACCGTTTACCATCGATGGCCAGACCTATCTTATCAGCAGCATGTATCTGGGCGTACCGCATACGATGGTATTTGTAGACGACGTAACTAAGATTGACTTGCCGGTATTAGGAAGGAAAATAGAAACCCATCCGGCATTTCCCAATAGAACAAACGTCAACTTTGTACAGCAGATTGACGAACATACGATCAAAGTACGGACCTGGGAACGGGGAGCCGGCGCAACGCTGGCCTGCGGAACCGGTTCCTGCGCGTCGGCCGTTGCGGCATTTTTGAGCGGCATGACCGGCAGAGAGGTAGATGTGGAACTGTATCTGGGTACGCTCCGCATCGAGTACCGCGAATCAGATGGCCGCGTATACATGACCGGCCCGGCAGAAGTAGTATTTACCGGCACGATATAACAAACAGCAGTCCTTTTAAAAGAGGGACTGCTGTTTTTATGCACAAGGCAGAGGCATGGCAACTCCTATATATACATTAATAAGGCAATACAAAGAAGTGTACTGCTGGAGAGAACAACGGCGGGCAAGTACCGAAGAAAAAAAGACACCGATAAAGGAAGAACAAATCACTTTTACCGATAGAACGATAAGAAAATCCGATACTTCATGCCAAGATGCCCAATTGTTTATGTTAATATAGCATATAGTCAAAGCTTATTGTGGTTAATATGCAAAATATGCATATTAATTATACTCTTTCCTAAATATTTCTTATAATCCAACATTAATACATTATATTTGCTCACGCCAAAAAGGCTACGGTATAATAATGCCATAGAAAATTGTATATTGCATACAATGAATTTGAGGAGGCTGCAAACATGGCAAAAGTTTTGGCAAAAGCGGCAACTGCCGGTTTTGAAGAAAAAATGGACATCCTTGTTACTGTAGAACCGGGCACAGCCGGCATCGAAGTAGAACTGAAGTCCAGCGTAAAACGGCAGTATGGTGACCACATGATCGCCCTGATTAAGAACGTGGTAAAAGAAGAAGGGTTTGAAAACGTGAAAGTGACCGCCGTTGACAAAGGTGCATGGGACTACACCATCATTGCACGCGTGAAAGGCGCATTACAGAGGGGGGTACAGGCATAATGGCAGATCCGAAATCCAGATTATCCCGCAGCATGATGTTCGTGCCGGGCAACAGTCCGAAAATGATTAATACATGTGATATCCACGGTGCAGACAGCATCATGTTCGATATCGAAGATTCCATTCCCGTATCGGAAAAAGATACCGCTCGCCTGATGGTTGCGGAAGCGTTGAAATCCCGCACGTTCAAAGCGGAAACGGTTGTGCGTATCAACCACCCGACGCAGACTCCTTACGGCATCGATGACTTGAAAGCGATTCTTCCGTCCAAACCGAACTTGATCCGTATGCCGAAAACGGAATGCAAGGAAGAAGTAGAGCTCGTTGCTAAAATGATCGAAGAAGAAGAAAAAAGACAAGGCTGGCCGGAAGGCACGATCAATATTATCGTGGCAATCGAAAGCGTAAAAGGCTTATACAATGTTCGTGAAATCTGCCACGCTCCGCGCATGGTAGCGATCGCTCTCGGTGCAGAAGACTTCATCGCAGATATCCGTACGCAGCGTACGAAATACGGTATCGAACTGTACTTTGCCCGCCAGACGATCCTGATGGCTGCCCGCGAAGCCGGTATCCGCTGCATCGATACGGTATTCTCCGATGTAAACGATATGGACGGATTCCGTGACGAAGTGACGAAAATCAGAGACATGGGCTTTGACGGCAAATCCTGTATCCATCCGAAACAGGTTAAAGAAGTTCACAAAATCTACACGCCGACTGAAAAACAGATCAAACATGCGGTAAAAGTACTGGTATCTTATGACGACGCTGTCAGAAACAATAAAGGCGTTATCGCAGTTGACGGCAAAATGGTTGACGGTCCGATCGTTGTCCGCGCACAGCGCATCGTAGATGCAGCTCGTGCAGCCGGCATCAAAGTAGAATTGGAGGTACAGGAATAATGAAAAACGCTATTGGTCGCGAAATTCCTATGGATATGCCTTATTTAAAAGGCAAAAAACTCTACGCCGGCGAATTTGCCTATGCTCCGGAAACTCCGCGGGCCGGTAAAAAACAGAAACTCGGCGTAAAAAACGGCAATAAAGTATTGGCTAACATTGCGGAAGCTATTGAAAAAAGCGGTTTGAAAGACGGCATGACAATTTCTTTCCATCACCATTTCCGCAACGGGGACTATGTCTTGAAAATGGTAATGGAAGCAATCCATGAAAAAGGGATTAAAGATCTGACGATCGCTACGAGCTCCCTCAATCCTTGCCATGAATTTTTGATCGACTACATCAAAGACGGCACGGTAACGGCAATTGAAACGAGCGGTCTTCGCGATGCACTCGGCAAATTCATCACCAATAATCCGGGCTGCCTCAAACGGCCGATCGTAATCCGTCCGCACGGCGGCCGCGCAAGAGCGATCGAATCCGGCGAAGTACATATCGACGTAGCTTTCATGGGCGCTCCGACCTGCGACCGTTTCGGCAACTGCACGGGCTCCCAGGGCAAATCTGCCTGCGGCGCTCTCGGCTATGCTAAAATCGACGCGCACTATGCAGACTGCACCGTAGTAATTACGGACAACCTCTTGATGGATGAATATGTATATCCGTACAGCGTACCGATGACGGATGTAGACTACATCGTTCCGGTAGAAGCTATTGGCGATCCGGCAGGGATTGCTTCCGGCATCATTCGTTTGACGAAAAACCCGGTACAGCTTAAACTGGCGGAAATGGCAGCAGAATTCCTGGATGAAGCCGGCATGATCAAAGACGACATGTCTCTCCAGCTCGGCGGCGGCGGCGCTTCCCTGGCAGTAGCGCAGTTCCTGCGTGAAAAAATGCAGGCAAAAGGCGTTGTTGGCGGTTTCGGTATTGGCGGCGCTACGGGTATCCTTTCCGGTATGCTCGAAGACGGCCTGCTCAAAGTAATCTATGACATTCAGTCTTTCGATACGATTGCAGCAGCTTCCTTGAATAAAAACCCGAACCATATTGAAATGAGCGCTTCCATGTATGCAAGCCCGTGGACGGACTGCATCGTAAATCAGCTCGATGTAGTATTTCTCGGCGCAACGGAAGTAGACGTAGATTTCAATATCAACTGCATGACAGACTCCAACGGTATTTTGATGGGCGCTTCCGGCGGCCATTCCGATACGGCAGCAGGCGCTAAAGTAGCAGTTGTACTTTGCCCGCTGACTCGCGGCCGTCTCCCGATGATTCGCGATCATGTACAGACGGTTATCACTCCGGGTGCAAGCGTAGACGTTATCGTTACGGAACGCGGCATCGCAATCAATCCGGCTCGTCAGGATCTCATTGAAATGTTCAAAGACAGCAACCTTCCGATCTACACGATTGAAGAACTCCAGAAAATGGCGTACGATCTCGTAGGCAAACCGGAAGATGTAAAAGTAAGCGACAAAGACGAAGATATCGTAGCAGTTATCGAATATCGTGACGGCTCCATTATCGACGTAGTCCGCAAACCGCTGGCATAATTGTATTTGCTTGAACGGATCAGCCCCGGCTCTTTAGAGCCGGGGTTTTTTGTATGCCGGACTATAAGAACGCGGGGAATGCATGGCAGCGATAGGAAAATAGAGTGCAGTTTGCCAAAGGCGGAACTGGATTTACGGCAGTGGGAGAAGAAGGCAGCCGAAGCCGCTGGCAGGCCGGGATTTATGGAGAATATGAAGGAGACAACGGCTGGCCGGCAGGAGGAAGCGTAGAAGAAGGATGGTCGTCCGCCGGCAATGAAGTGACGGCAAGCCTGTATGTACGGCGCGCTTTTTAA
>UREG01000027.1 GCA_900546795.1 uncultured Veillonellaceae bacterium
TGGGGCATTGTGCATGAATTTTCTGCCTTTTTCTTTAAAGCCCTCACAATTGTTCATCATCCAACGTGCAAACATCGCTGGAAACATACAGTTTGGCTGAGGATTTCCAGTCTCTTTTGCCCAGATCTCATAATGATGGGATGCTAGTTCCTCAACATCTTCTTTTGTTCTGGAATCCAGATAATTGATGTAAGGTGTGATCGCATGACAATCCTTATCAACACCGACAATCCCGCAGATGATCCCATCTCCAAAAATAGAGCGGATGTTGTCTGGATCCAGATTCTTTTCTTTCATTTTTGTGACGCAGTTCCTGATCCCTGTAACCGTTGCATGAAGATACTGGTCTGCATCCATTTCCACCCATCCCGGCTGTGGACAGGTAAGATGGGTAGGCGCGCTGTACTGCGCGATGCATTCCATCTCCCGGGTATATACCGCGGTTTTTACGCTTTGCGTTCCCGCATCAAATACAAGGTAGCATGCCGGAATCATAAATCCCTCCTTGCCGCCGAAGCGGTCTTTCCCACATTTACTGTAAGCATAGCACGTTTATTTTATTCCTGCAAATGAAAATCCCTGCCAAAATAAAGGCAGGGATGGCTGCTCTGTTTTCTATTTTCTGGCTGCCAGGAACGCCTGAATCCGATCCAGCGACGCCTGCAGCGTTTCTACGGACGCCGCATAGGAAATGCGCACCCAGTTTTTGAAGTCTTTGCCGAACGCTTCGCCCGGTACGACCGCCACATGCTGCTCGTTCAGCAGGGTTTCGGCAAACGCCGCGCCGTCCATGCCGGTCGCTTCTACGTTTACCAGCACATAAAACGCCCCCTGCGGCGGAATATACGACAGTTCCGGCATCTTGTCCAGGGCGGTCAGCACCGTTTCCCGCTGTTTGGTAAATTGTTTCATCATCTGCGCAACTTCAAACACCGCCGATTCGGTTTTCATGCCCCGTGCCGTTCCGATCTGAATAAAGGTCGGCGAAAACGTCGTGGCGCAGTAGTGTATCTTTTCTATCGGCGCCAGCAACTCTGCCGGAGCCGCCACATAGCCGAGCCGCCAGCCGGTCATGGCATATACTTTAGAAAATCCGTTCAGGATGATCGTCCGTTCCCGCATGCCGGGAAACGACGCAATGGATACGACTTCTTCTTCGCCGTAGGTAATGCGGTTGTAGATTTCATCGGACAGTACGAGCAGGTCATGCCGGCGCGCCACGACTGCAATCTGTTCCAGCGCCGCTTTCGTATACACGCCGCCGCTTGGATTGTTCGGGTTGTTGATGACGATCATCTTCGTCCATTCGGTCACCGCCGCTTCAATTTCCGCCGCATCCGGCTGATAGCCGTTTTCTTTGCGCAGCGGTATTTCCACTGCTTTGCCGCCGGTAATCGCCGCGGTCATGGCATACATGGGGAACGCCGGCGTCAGTACGATGATTTCTTCATCCCGTCCGATCAGCCCGGTCATGGCTGCCAATATCCCTTCGCCGCAGCTCGTGGTTACCAGAATTTCCGTATTGGGATCATAGTCTATCCCCGTATCGGTTTTCAGGCTTTCTGCAATCGCTTCGCGCAGCACCAGTTCCCCTTTCGGCGACGAGGCGTAGTGCGTCTGGTTTTCACAGATCGCCCGGATCGTTTCGTTTTTGATCGCTTCCGGCGTATTGCAGTTCGGTTCGCCCACGTTGAGCGCCAATATCTCCACGCCTTCTTCTTTCAGCCGGCTTACGGCATCGATCATTCTCGACAATGCATTTCCTTTCGTTTCTCCCATCTTCATACCCCCTATGGCATTTTTATGTATTTTAGCACAGTAAAGCGCGACAGTCAATCTGCGAAAAAAGCTCCGCCGAAGCGGAGCCTTCATCATGCCGTGACGGCCTGCGCCGCGTTTTGTTTTTCCCGTTCTGCGCCGCCGTGCTTGATCGGTTGTTTATCAAACAGCGGCACGAGGAAAAAGGTCAGCAGGCAGCCGATCCATTCCAGATAAATCGGATGCGCCACGATATGCGTCTGTGGGAAAAACTGCCAGGCAAACAGGATAACGATGCCCACCAGCGTCGTGTAAAACGCGGTATTTTTCCGGCACAGCTGCGGCGCAAACATGGTTCCTAAAAAGACTATGGTAAATGCCGTCGTCAAAGACAGGCCGATCAGCATGGTCTTTACGATGCCGCTCGCATTAAAGGCAAGCCACAAGGTGCCCAGACCCAGTATGAGAAGCGCCCACCGGTTTACCAGCGTATACTTGTGTTCCGATACGGAAGGATCAATAAAGCGTTTGTATATATCCTGGCTGAACAGGGTGCCCGCCGCCAGCAGGATATGGCTGGCCGTCCCAATATCCGCCGCCCACAGCGCCGCCAGCGTCACGCCGGCGATCACCGGATCCAATCCCATGATCATGTTGGGCAGCGCCAGCGTTGCCTGCAGATCCGGATGCATAACCCGAGCTGCCATGCCCATCACCGCGCAGAGAAATCCGATCGGGAACATGAGAGCCGCGCCCCACATAAATCCTTTTTTGGCGGTATCGCTGTCTTTTGCCGCACAGGCTGCCTGCACCGGCCCCTGCGCCGTAATCGTCTGGGTGATCATGACCACAAACCAGCCGATTACCGTTGCCATGCCCAGCGATCCGATCGGATCAAACCAGGCTACATCCGCCGGCAGCGCCAGCACCAGTTCGTTCCAGCCGCCCTGCTGCTGAATGATGACAAAGGTGCTGACCGCTACGCCGATATAAACCAGCGTTACGCTCAAAATATTGGAAATCCCGGAGAACCAGAGGCCGCCGAGAAGCGTCGTCCCGATAAATACAAACGCGCTTACGATCATGCCGCTTTCAAACGAAAAAATATCCGGCAAGAGACTCGATAAAATCGCTCCGCCGGCTATATACTGAAGGGAAGTAATAACCAGCTGTACGGTAATCATGCCCAAAACGGCAATCGCCCGGCCTTTTTTGTCATAATAGCGTTCAAACAGCTCCGGAATCGTCGTGCATTCCAGCGCCCGATATTTCCCTGCCGCCAAAAACGCCATCGTAATGGCGCCGGCTGCCCAGGCCACGTTATAGAGCCCGGCGGAAATGCCGTGCGTAAACGCACTTTCGGCCACGCCGATCGTAGACGCCGCCCCGACGGCAGTTGCCGTAATATTCGCCGCTACCATCGGCACGGTGAGTTTCCGTCCGGCAAATAAAAATCCGCTGCTGTTTTGGGTACGTCTGCGCACCCAAAGGCTAATGCCAAATAAAACCAGTACATACAGGAGTACTACCCCTAATTGAATATTCATGTTCTTTTCCTGCCTTTCTACCATCCTACACGTTTTAGGATACTGCGTTTCTGCTATGCTGCAATACTACACTGCTCTGTCATTCCACCCGATTCCGCTCTATATCCAAGAAGAGGGTAAAATCGGCTTTGAAGAAGAGCTCTACTTTTCCGGTCGGACCGTTACGGTGTTTTGCAATGATGACTTCCGTAATGTCTTTCCGTTCACTTTCCGGATCGTAATAGCCTTCCCGGTAGAGAAACGCTACGATATCCGCATCCTGTTCCAGTGATCCCGATTCACGGAGATCACTGAGCATCGGCCGTTTATCCGTCCGGCTTTCCACGCCGCGGCTAAGCTGCGACAGCGCGATAATCGGTACGTTGAGTTCACGGGCCAATCCTTTTAATCCTCGGGATATTTCCGAAATTTCCTGCTGCCGGTTTTCTTTGCCCCGGCCCTGCATGAGCTGCAGGTAATCGACAATCACCAGCGACAAGCCTTTTTCCGCTTTCAGGCGGCGGGCTTTCGACCGCATTTCCGATAACGTAATCCCCGGCGTATCGTCGATATAGATCGGCGATTCATACAGCGCCGAACAGGCTCTCGTCAGCCGATCCCAGTCCTCGTCGCCGTTTAGCTGGCCGGTCCGAAGTTTCTGGGAGTCTAAATGCGACAGCTGGCAAAGCAGCCGCTGCGTCAGCTGTTCTTTGGACATTTCCAGCGAGAAGAACGCCACCGTTTTTTTCTGCCGGACGCCGATATTTTGCGCCAGGTTCAGGGTAAACGCCGTTTTCCCCATGGACGGCCGCGCCGCGATGATGATCAAATCGGAATTTTGCAGTCCCGACGTCAGTTCATCGATATAGCGGAATCCCGTGGAAAGTCCGGTGAGAGAAGAATCCCGTTCAAACTGCGCCGTAATCTGATCGAGCGCCGTTTCCACGACCGAGCCGACAGAGGCAAAATCCCCTTTCCGGCTGGCCTGCGATATCCCCATGATCATGCGTTCCGCGTCGCCGACGATTTCCGCCGCGTCCCGATCCGCGTCATAGCCCATCGCCGCCACCTGCGTCGATACATTGATCAGCCGGCGGAGCATTCCTTTTTCTGCGATGATATCCGCATGAAACTCGATATTGGCCGCTGTCGCTACCATATTGGGCAGGCTCGTCACATACGAAATGCCGCCCACGTCGTCGAGCCGCCCCATGCGGGTCAGTTCTTCCGTTACCGTGATGATATCTACTTCTTTATTATCCCGATGCAGTTTTTCCATTGCCTCGAATATTACGCGGTGCACTTCCCGATAGAAATCGTCGTCCTGCAATTTTTCCATTGCCACGACCACAGCGTTCCGATCCAAAAGCATAGCGCCCAGTACGGCCTGCTCCGCTTCTATATTCTGCGGCGGTACTCGTTCGAGCATAGTTACTTCCTTTCCGCCTGCAAGGATACTGCTTACAAATACCTTAACAGCTCTTTACAGGTTCTGTCAACATAAAATTTAACACGTCTTCAATCCGTTCCAGCGGGTGCAGCTCAAGCCCCAGATGCGCCGGCGGAATATCCGTTTCGTTCTCTTTCGGCAGCACCATATGCTCCATGCCGGCCTGCCGCGCGCCGTACGCTTTTTCAAATACGCCGCCGACAGCTTTTACCTGTCCCTGAATGGAGATCTCTCCGGTAATCGCCGTATCCTGGCGCACCGGAATCTGCAGCACGGCGGACAAAATTGCCGTCACAATCGCGCAGCCTGCCGACGGACCGTCGATATTGCCGCCGCCGATCACATTGACGTGCACGTCATAATCCGCCAGATCTTTGCCGCTCACCGCCCGCACCACAGCCGCCGCGTTAAAGACGGAATCCTTCGCCATGGAACCGGCCGTATCGTTGAACCGCAGATGACCTTTCCCCGCTTCTTTCGCCGGAAATGCCACCGCTTCAATCTCAATGATCGAGCCCATGTAGCCGGAAACTCCCAGCCCAAACACCCGGCCGACCTGCGGCACCGGCGACGATTTTTTCGTTATGTACGGCACCAGCCGGCTCACGCGGGCAATCCGCTGGATATATTCTTTCGTAATGCAAATATCTTCCGTGCTGCCTTTATGGTAAATAGCATAGCCGTAGGCATCCGCCAAAATATTGATGGCTTTCCGCCCCTGCACGGTATAATCGCTGATCAGCTCCGGCACGCCTTCTTCCAGCGCCACGTTTAATATATCGGCGCCGTTTTTGACGATCTGCACGATATCCGACGGCATGAGCGGCTCAAAAAAGACTTCCGCGCACCGCGACCGGATCGCCGGATTGATTTCCGACGGATCTCTCGTGGTAGCTCCAATCAGGATAAAATCTGCCGGAGCCCCTTCTGCAAACAATTTCTTGATATATTTCGGCACATGCGGATCCGTTTCGTCATAGTACGACGATTCAAATTTCACCCGCTTGTCTTCCAGGACTTTCAGCAGCTTATTGAGCAGCATCGTATCCATTTCCCCGATTTCATCGATGAATAAAATACCGCCGTGCGCTTCCGTCACCAGCCCCGGTTTCGGTTCCGGCACGCCGGAATCCGCCAGATCCCGCTGCGCTCCCTGATAGATCGGATCGTGCACCGAGCCGATCAGGGGATTGGTAATATCCCGAGAATCCCACCGCAGCGTCGTTCCGTCCGTTTCTACAAACGGCGCGTCCGGCCCAAAGGGCGTATAGGGCAATTTTTTCGCTTCTTCCAAAATAATGCGCGCCGCCGTCGTCTTGCCCACTCCGGGCGGTCCATACAGCAGCAGATGCTGGGGATAGGGCGAAGAAAATTTGCTTTCCATCGCTTCAATCGCCCGGCTCTGCCCAACCACTTCGCGCAGCGTATGGGGCCGCACTTTTTCCATGACCGTCTGAGTCAGATGAATGGCGTCGAGCTTTTCCAGCTGTTCCAGTTTCTCTTTCGTCTGCGGCGTTTCCACATCGCCCGCTTCTTCTTTGAGCACCTGCATCCGCACTTCCTGCACGTATTCCTGCTGCCGTTCTTCCATGCGTTCGTTGATCCGTTTTTCCAGCCGTTCTTCCACCGCCTGCCGTGACAGCATATCCGCCAGCACCGATTCCAGCTGGTTCAGCACCGCCAGGATATCCCGTTCTTCTTTGGGCACGTCCGTATATTTCGTATCTTCAAACACCATGCGCTGCAGCCCTACGAGGCGTTCTCTCGGGTTTTCAGAATGGATATATTCCAGCGCCTGATATTTGCTGGCCCGAAGCACCATCTTTTCCGGCCCGATCATATTGCTGAATATCCCGTAAAGCACCGCAACCTGCCGGCGCAGTTCTTCTTCGCCTGTCGATTCGAGCATGCGTTTGCGGTTCCGTAATTTATCTAATAATCCCATTGTGTATTATGCCTCGATTACATGCACTTTGATCGTGCTGGTGATCGTCGGATGCACGCGGATCACCACGTCATGCGTGCCCAGCGTCTTGATCGCGTCTTTCATATCGATTTTCTTTTTATCCAAATCGATCTTATACTGCTCTTTTGCCGCGTCGCTGATATTTTTAGCCGTAACGGCGCCGAATACTTTGCCGCCTTCGCCGACTTTTACTTTTACCGTCAGCTCTACTTTTTTGAGCTGGCTGGCCAGTACGACCGCTTCGTCGCTGGCGACCTGCGCTTTATGCTGCGCCGCCGCTTTTTTCTGGTTCGCGTCGTTAATATTGGCTGCCGTACCGACTGCCGCTAATTTTCTCGGGAGCAGGAAGTTGCGGCCGTAGCCTTCGGAAACTTCTACGATCTCCCCTTTTTTGCCTAATTTTTTTACGTCTTCCAACAATACTACTTTCATATTGATTCTTCCTCCTTATGCAGCAGTTCTCTGGCCGACTGTATGACCATCTGCTTTGCTTCTTCCATAGTTTTATCTCTCAGCTGCGCACCGGCAACCGTACGATGGCCGCCGCCGCCCATGGATTCCATGATCAGCTGTACATTGATATCTCCCTGCGACCGGGCGCTGACCCCAATGCCGCCGTCCGGCAAATGATACAGGGCAAATCCTGCCCGCACGCCTTCGATATTCACCAGCATATCGGCGATCTGCGCCGCAATGATCTGAGCGTTCGGCGTTTTTTCCCGGCACGTCGTGATCGTAAGCCCGCCTTCGAGCCGTTCCGTCCGCGCCATGATCTCCGACTTGATGCGGATCGTCTCAAAATCAACGCTGAACAATTCCCGCACCAGCTGTACGTCCGCGCCCGACCGGCGAAGATAGGCCGCCGCGTCAAAGGTGCGCACCCCGGTTTGAATCGCAAAATTTTTCGTATCCACGACGATGCCGGCATAAAGGCCCGTCGCTTCCAATTTATGCAGCTCCACTTTATCCGCATAATACTGGAGCAGCTCCGTTACCAGCTCGCAGGTGGACGAACTGGACGGTTCCAGATACACCAGCAGCGGCTGGGCAATAAACGACGAACTGCGGCGGTGATGATCGATCACCACGCGGCGGTGCGTCTTTTCCATGACCCCCGGTCCGGCAGCCATATCCGGCCGATGGAAATCGGCAAAAAATACGAGTGTCCGATCATCGGTCATTTCCCGCGCCTGTTCCGGCGTAATCAAGAGATCCTCAAACCCTTCCGTCTGCCGAATCCGTTCCTGCAGCTTCTGCGTTGCCGAACCGAATTCGCTGACCACCACATGCACTTCTTTGCCGTCGATTTTGGCCATGCGGGACAGCCCTACGGCAGCGCCCAGGCTGTCATAATCTTCCCGCTCATGCCCCATGATAATCACGCGGTCGCTGTCGTTGATCAATTCCCGCAGCGCCTGCGCCACAACCCGGGCACGGACGCGGGTATTCTTTTCCATCGCCTGCGTCTTGCCGCCGTAAAACGTAACCTGATCGCCGTTATACACCGCAACCTGATCGCCGCCGCGGCCCAGCGCCAAGTCGAGCCCTGCCCGCGCCTGTTCGGCCTGCACGTTGAAATTTTCCTGTTCCGTCGCCACCCCCATACTGATCGTAACCGGTATCCGGTTGACCGTATGGATCTGCCGCACTTTATCCAAGATCTCAAACTTATTCTGTTCCAGCCGCGCCAGCGCTTTTTTGCTGATGCAGGCGATATAATCTTCGTCGCTGTACGATTTGACAAACCCGTCCAGATTGCTGATCTCCTCGATCACGCAGTTGTTCACGTCAGCCCACAGCATCGTGCGCTGCGCTTCCGTCAGCCCTTTCGATACCTCTTCCAAATTATCGATCTGGATATAGCAGAACACCGGCAGCGCCTCTTCGCAGGCCAGCTTGCGGTTCTCCGCTTCCGTGATATCGTCCAGATACAAGATGAGATAATTGCTCTCTGCTTCGCTGTCCGTCTGCAAATATTTGTACAGCACCCGATAATAGGAATCTTCGATCTGCTCAAAAAAGTAGCCCGATTTCCCCCACATCTTATCCAGCCGCAAATTCGGCATGATCAGCTGGATACGCTGCGTATCGTCCAATTCGCCCACCCAGTCTTTAAATACGCTGTTGGACCAGCACAAATGCGATTTATTATCGATGATCGCAATGCCGGTAGGCATATTTTGCAGCGCGTAAATAGACGCCTGATCGATGCTGTGCGAAATACTGTCCAAATACTTGCTCAGTTCTTTATTCTGCTCCACCACATCTTTTCTCGTCACGGCATACACGCCGATAATCACGATGGCGCACAGAAACGACAAAATCCAGTTATGATAGGCAATCACCGCCAGCAGGCAAATGATACAGTACATCATCGGCTTTTCATTGTATCCAAACCACATGCTTTTAAACATAGTCCTTGCCACCTACTTTCCCTGCTGCCGTTTCCGGTACTGAAACAGCATATCGAACATGCCGACTACCAAGGTGAAAAAATAGAATTCAAAAAACAAGAGCAGTACGAGAAGCACCTGAAATACCGGGCGCATCGTCATCTTCCGGCTCAGCCAAAACAAGATGCAGGCAATGCCCTGCACCACGATCGCAAACGTCGCCAGCTGCTCCAGATTCAGCCCCACAACCATCAGCGCGTCAATCTCCCGCGTCGTACCCCAGTATTTTGCCACCATCGCCAGAATATATACATATACCATCGCCCGGGGAAGCTGCCATTCCCGCATCGGCAGAAACGGCGGAATCGAAAGGCCGATCCGCGTCATCACCAGCTGGGCTGCCCGGATTTCCCCATACGCGACGATCGAGCCTGCCAGGCACATGGCCAGAGGAATCAGCGTCGGCAATACCTTGATCAGCTGCTGGATCTGGTTTTCCGCTTCCAAAAGCTCCACATCGGACATCCCGGACGCCCGGTACTGCGCCATCAAAAGCTCCGGCAGCTGCGCCGTCTGTTCCGACAGCATCGCGCCCATATCCACGCCGGACACCACCTGCAGCACCGCCATCTCGAGAATAAAGGAAACGAGTATGGTCACCGTCACCGCGCTGAGCAGTTTAAACGAATGCCACCGATGCCGGAATCCCATTCCCAGGCACAGGCCGACCGCGCCAAACGTGCACAGCAGCGATACCGCCGCGCCGACATTGATAAATATTCCCATCAAAACGCTGGAAACCACGCCGGTCAGTATCGTATAGCGCAGCCCGTACTGCACGTATACGACCGCCATCGGAATCGGCATGATAAAAAAGGCCAAAGCCGAAAAAAACGGGATATAATAGCTCATCAGCGCCAGCACCAGCATGACTGCCGCCAGATAGGCCGCCAGCACCATGGGCTTTGTTTGTCTGTTTGTCATTTTTTTGTCTTCCTTCTTATAGGGTAAGCTAACAGCCGAGGCATACGCCTCGGCTGCTTGCGCTCTATCAGTATACTATATTTTTCCCTAACTTGCCACAATTCCTTATACTTCCATGATGATAGGCAGTATCATTGGACGGCGCCGCGTCTTTTCATATAAATACCGGCCCAGCACATCGCGGATCTGATTCTTGATCGTGGACCAATCCTTCGTCTGTTCCGCTTCGCATTTCGCCAGCACTTCTTCTACCCGCACATGCGCTTCCTTCATCAATTCTTCCGAATTGCGCACATAGACGAATCCGCGGGAAACCAGATCCGGCCCGGAAACCACGCGGTTATCTTCTCCGCTCAGCGCCAGCACGACGATCATCACGCCTTCTTTAGCCAGCTGCTGCCGATCCCGAATCACGATATTGCCCACATCGCCGACGCCCAGTCCATCTACGAATACCCGGCCCGAGTTGACCCGGCCCGCTTTGCGTCCGCTGCGGTTGGTAAACTCAAAAATCTGTCCGTTATCGCCGATCAGTATCCGATCCTTGCGCACGCCCATGGCTTCCGCCAATTCGCCGTGCGTCTTCTGCATCCGGTATTCCCCATGTACAGGAATAAAGAATTTCGGCCGGATCAGATTCAGCATGATCTTCAGTTCTTCCTGGCTCGCATGGCCGGATACGTGAATCTTTTCCGTTTTGCCATGCACCACGTGCGCTCCCAGACGCAGGAGATTATCCACCGTCCGGCCCACGCTCGTTTCATTGCCGGGGATCGGCGTTGCCGAAATGATCACCGTATCGCCGGGCATGATGCTTACGCTGCGGTGATTATTGGACGCCATGCGGGACAGCCCTGCCATCGGTTCTCCCTGGCTGCCGGTCGTTAAAATAAGCAGCTGGTCGTCCGGATACCGGCTCAGTTCGTCCGATTCGATCAGCGTGCCGTCCGGAATCGATAAATACCCCAGCTCGCTGGCAATCTCCACATTGTTGATCATGCTCCGCCCCAGTACACAGACTTTCCGCTTGAACTGCACCGCCACATTGATCGCCTGCTGGATACGGGAAATATTGGAAGCAAACGTTGCCAATATAATCCGTCCCTGCGCATTCTGAAACGCTTTTTTCAGCGCCGGCCCTACGGAAGATTCCGAATCCGTATATCCCGGCCGTTCCGCATTGGTGCTGTCCGACAAGAGAACCAGCACGCCCCGTTTGCCCAGTTCCGCAAATTTATGCAGATCCATGACCTTGCCGTCTATCGGCGACTGATCGATCTTAAAGTCGCCCGTATGCACCACCGTACCTACCGGCGTACGGAAATAAATCGCGCTCGAATCCGGGATCGAATGGTTCGTATGGATAAATCCGACCCGCATCGCGCCGATCTGCACTTCATCGCCGCTTTTCACTTCATTCAGCACATATTTGCCGATTTTATTTTCTTCCAATTTGCCTTTGATCAATCCGCAAACCAGTTTCGTCGCGTATACCGGCACATTGACTTCTTTGAGCAGATACGCCAGCGCGCCAATATGGTCTTCGTGGCCGTGCGTGATCACTACGGCTTTTACTTTATCCCGGTTTTCTATCAAATAACTCATATCCGGTATCACCAGATCAATACCAAACATATCGTCTTCCGGGAACGCCAAACCGGCATCCAGCACCACGATATCGTCTCCATATTGGAATACCGTCATATTTTTGCCGACTTCCCCCAACCCTCCCAAGGGTATGATTTGTAATTTTTCTTTTGCCAAAATATATATCCTCCTTAGTCTGTAGATTTTTTCGCTCTGTTTTGTCGTTGGTCTTTCACTTGCAAGCCGTTCATCTACACTTATGTTAAGTATACCAGAAAAAATGGGGTTTCGCAAAAAGTGATATCTGTCCATATGAATTTTTCCAATAGAAAATATTTTTTCATTTCCGTATTTTTTCCTTATATATCCTATATACTCTGCCGCCAATTTCCGCCTGCCGTCTCCCGGGACATCGCGCCGCCGTTTTCTGCCCTGCACCGCTTGCAGTCCCTCTTTTCGCCGCCTTCCTGCGTTCCTGCTTTAAGACAAGCTCCCAGCAAGGAAAAAACAGCACCGCCCTCTTGCGAAAGCGGTGCTGTCTCTTTTTTGTATTCTGTTATCTGCTCTATCCAGTTACTTAAAACGCATAGCCTACCTGCACGCTGGCGCTGCCGCCTTCCCGCTCTCCCAGGTAGCCTTTGACGTTCAGCGATACGCTCCATGGGCTTTCCTGCGGCCGGTACTGCAGTCCCAGTTCCGTCAGGAAGGTGCTTCCCTGCAGACTTGCTTCCGGCATCCGCCAAGCATTGGCCGTCATGTCTGCATCGCCGCTGAATTCATATTCCCACGCCAAGCCGCCGTACCAGCTCCACGTTTCGTTTTTCTGTTCTGTCAGGCGCGCTCCCAGACGCAGGCGGTCGCTGTGGATGCTGTCAAAGTCCAAGGTGTCGTTTGCCACCGTCACGCGGTCCCCTTCCGTATAGGTATGGAAGTACGCTCCGTAGAGATCCAAGGCCCGCGTATCGGACAGTTGTTTCGTCTTGCCGATTCCGACATGGAAGCCGTAGTAATCGCTGTCCGAGCTGTAGCCGTAGCTCTTTCCGGCTCCGTCCCGAAAGGCATCGCTCATGCTGCTCTTTAATACCCCGCCGCGAAGGGTCGCTTCTCCATGCCAGCCGTCTTCTCGTTCATACCGCACGGCCAAGCCGCCGCCGGTATAGTTGAGGCTGCCGTCTCCGCGGAAGGTTTCGCCTTCAAATTGGTTGTAGGTGCGGTAGTTTGCCGTACCGTTTTCATAGAACGCCCCGTAAGTGAGCCAGCCAGCCCCCATTTCTTTCGTCTGGTTGACGCCGGCCAGCATATTCCAGCCGTTTACTTTCAGGTCGTCGTTTACCGCGTATTTGCTGTATGTTCCCGATACAGCGCCGAAGGTATCCGTACCTTCCACATTGTTAGCGTTCGCCGTCAAGGCTTCTGCCGCCAAATCGCCGCCCTGGTTCAGGAACGCCGCGCCTACCGCCCGGCTGTCTGCCGCCAGCTGGATTTGGCTATTTGCTTTGATTTCCGTCAGTTCGTACCGTATGTTTCCGTTTTCATCGACACTCAGTACGCCTTCTCCGACTGCGGCGATGCCTGCCGTAAATCCTTTATCGGAAACAGAGTCTGCCGTCAGTCCCAGGTTGACGCCGTTTGCCGCCGTGAGAATAGTCATGGAGTCGCCTTTTTCCAGTGCTGCCCCGCCCGCAAAGGACATGGTTCCCAGTTCCAGTGTCGTATTTGCCAGATCATTTTCTTCGGCATGGGTGATCGTCAGGATTGTTCCGCCCGTATTCCATGTCTGGTTGAGAATGGAGAGGGTATCGAAATCGCTGATCCGTTCCACGCTTCCCGTCCAGCCGTCCAGCACCAGCGCATTGCCGCTGGACCGAACCGATGCCGCCGCAATGCCTGCGGATGCCTCTGCGTCTTCACTGCCGGAGTAGCCGCCGATCAGGTGTGCAGCAGATACGTCCGCCCCTTCTTTCAGGGTAATCGTGTTGTTGCTTGCGGTGCCTTCTTCACTGAATCCGCCGTAGAGATAGCCGCTGACCGTTCCGGTGACCAGAACGCTGCCGCCGTCCGCATTTGCGGTATCCGCTCCATACGCACCGGCAGTGATGTTGGCTTTCGTCGTAAAGTCTTCGCCAATGACCAGTTCTCCCGTGCCATACGTCTTGCCGCCTTCTGTATAGACGCCGGCAAGCAGGGATTTGGCTACCTGGATGGTAATACCGTCCGCAGTTGTCTGCGGCGCTTCAAAGGTATGCACGCGGACGCCGTTATCGGTTTCGGCAATGTTTTTCGTTTCCAGACTGCTCACGTCCAGGCCGTTTGCCGCAATGCCGCTTACGATGGTCAGCGTATCGCCGTTTGCTTTATCCAAATCATCGGCAAACTGCAGCTTACCTTCAAAGGAAATCGTCGTGCCGGTAAAGTCACTGTCCGATCCGCTCACTACCAGACCGCCGTCGTTGCCGATGGTCAAGTCCTTAATGGTGATCGTATCAAAGTTTTTGATACCGCCCACTTTGCCGCCCCAGCCGTCAAAGGTCAGCGTGTTGCCAGTTCCTACTGCACTGTCATTTCGTCCCATGAGAACCGCATTTTCGATATTTGCCGTTCCGCTGATGGTCACCGTATTGTTAGAAGCCTGTCCGTTTTCGGAATGTCCGCCATAGACATCACCCGTTACCGTACCGCCGCTGATGACTACCTTATTATTCTCTGCACCAGTGCCGCCATAGCCGCCATAGACATTGCCGGTTATCGTACCACCGGTTATTTCTACAATGTTAGTATCTGCAATTCCAGATGCGCTATACGCACCATACAGGTTTACGGAATTTTTTGCACTTCCTAAGTCTGCTCCCTGAATGGTAAGTTTTCCATTGGATACCGTCTCTCCTGCGTGCAGATTATAGATCCCGGCAATCTTCGATGCATTTACCGAATTAGTTACCGTCAGTTCCGTTGTAGTTCCCGCGGAGTTGCCA
Source organism: uncultured Veillonellaceae bacterium (assembly GCA_900546795.1). GTDB lineage: Bacteria > Bacillota > Negativicutes > Veillonellales > Megasphaeraceae > UMGS915. The sequence continues at coordinate 14,637 of UREG01000027.1, forward strand.
TCGCTGTCGATATAGGTGCCGGCTAAGATGGAATCTTTCACTGTTACCGATAGGCTGTCTTTGGCTGCCGTCGCATCGCCAAAGGTATGAACGCGGACGCCGTTGTCTGTTTTCACCACGCTGTCCGTTAAGTTAGCGGCAAAGGATTTTCCTGCATCCATCAGACTTTGATTCGACGTGCCTTTGATGATGTCGATCGTATCGCCCGCTGCTTTATCCAAGTTGTCCGACAAGGTAATGCTGCCGCTAAAGTCAGTCAGTGTGCTCAAATCCGAATCCGCACTATTAACAATAACCAGACCGCCGTCATTGCCTACGACCAGGTTATTGACCGTAATAGCATCAAAGTTTTTGATGCTGCCCACTTTGCCGCCCCAGTTATCGAACACCAACGTGTTGCCGCTTCCTATTGTGTTGTTATTTGATCCCCACAGCGATGCCTGGCTCACATCGGCATCTCCGCTGATAGTTACCTTATTATTGTTTATCGATCCAAGTTCACTATATCCGCCATACACCGCATCGGTTACCGTACCACCGCTGATGATCACGGTATTACCATTTATTTCATTGTCGAAGGAGTATCCTCCATAGACCCTACGCTTACCGTACCGCCGCTGATAGTTACCTTATTATTACTTACCGAGCCTCCTCCAGAGTATCCTCCATAGACATCGCCGCTTACCGTACCGCCGTTGATAGTCACGGTATTATTATCTACCGAGCCTAGTCTAGAGCCTCCTCCATAGACATAGCCGCTTACCGTGCCGCTGTTGATGGTTACCTGATTCCCATTCACCAAACTAATTACACTATATCCGCCATAGACCGCACCCGTTACCGCACCGCCGCTGATGATTACCGTATTATCATCGGCACCATTGCCGCCATAGCCGCCATAGACCGTACCGCTTACCGTACTGCTGTTTATGGTTACCTGATTCCCATTCACCAAACCAGTTTCACTATATCCGCCATATAGGTTTACGGCATGTTTCTCATCCCCTAAGGTTACTCCCGAAATGGTAAGGCTTCCTTTGGATGCACCCCCATTAAGACTATAGATCCCGGCAATCTTCGATGCATTTACCGAGGTATCTACCGTCAGTTCCGTTGTAGTTCCCGTGGAAGTTTCGCTGCTGTCGATATAGGTGCCGGCTAAGATGGAGTCTGTTACCGAAAAGGAAATAGCATTCGCATCAAGCTTCAACCCGCCAAACTGATGCACGCGCACGCCGTTGTCCGTCTCTTTTACGAGATCTTCCGGCTTCATTGCTTGCAGCGCGTTTGCATTCGCCAAGCTATCCAGACCTGTCGTATTCTCTCCGCCTAAGATCGTATACGAAGTGCCGGCTGCCAAATCCAGGCTTTCCGATACCTTCAAGCTGTCTATCGTAACCGTCGCTCCGGCAAAGTTTGAAGCACCAGTCAGGGAAATATGGGCATCGCCTGCTGCGGTGATATTCCCCAGGTTGATCGTATCAAAATTATTTACCTGCTTGATCGTACCGCTCCAGTCGGCCAAATTCAAGATATTGTCGCTTCCGTTATTTGATCCCCACAGCGATGCCTGGCTCACATCGGCATCTCCGCTGATGATCACGGTATTGTCAGAAGCCTCTCCTCTTTCAGCATATCCAGCATAGACCGTACCGCTTACCGTACCGCCGCTTATGGTCACGGTATTATCAGCTGCCACTGCTCCTTCACTATATCCGCCATACACATCGCCCGTCACCGTACCGCTGTTTATATTCACGGTATTATTCCTTGCGTCTGACTTTTCACCATAGCCGCCATACATATAGCCGGTTACCGCACCGCCGCTGATGGTTACCTCATTATCACTTGCATAGTCTCCATCTCCGGCGGCGTATCCGCCATAGACCTCACCCGTCACCGTACCGCTGTTTATGGTTACCTGATTCCCACTCACCAAACTAGTTCCACTATATCCGCCATACAGTTCTACAAAACTTTCTTCACTTCCTAAGGTTACTCCCGAAATGGTAAGTTTTCCATTGGATGCATTCGCTAATGAGGAAAGAACATAGATCCCGGCAAATTTCGTCGCATTTACCGAGGTATCTACCGTCAGTTCCGTTGTAGTTCCTGCGGAATCGTTGCTGCTGCCGATATATTGCCCTGCCAAGATGGACTGCGTTACGGCTGCCGACACGCCCGTATTCGAGACCTCAATATCCCCAAATTCCATGACGCGGGCAGCCTTCTGCGTCCCTATGGTTATCTCCTTTGCTATCTTCGAAAGCGACACGCCCGATGTCGTTACCTTGCCTGCGTCCAAATTGCTTACGCCGCTGATCAAAGACAGGGTTTCGCCTTCAGCTTTATCGATATCGTCTTTTAACTCCACGCTCTTGATCGTAACCGTCGTTCCCTGGAGATTGGCGCCGTTCACGGCAATAAGGCCGCCGTCATTGCCTACCTGCAGGTTCGTCAGGTTCAGGTTTTGGATATTGGATATTCCTTTGACCTTGCCGCCCCAGTTTTCAAAGTTCAGCGTATTGCCCAGATTCGTTTTATCCGAGCTGGTCGCTATGCCGCCGCTGATGGACGCATTGGATACGTCCGAATTATTTTTGATATTGATTGTATTGTTTTTTGTTTCCAGACCGACGCCGCCGTCGATCGTGCCGGAAAAGGCTACATTATCCAACGTGATGGTATTATTGCTGGCTGCCTGTTCCTGCGCCAGCTCATCGCCCTCACTGTAACCGCCGTAGATCGCTCCGCTAAGCGTCATGTTTTTCAAGGAAATGGTATTATTGGAAGCCGCGGCCCCCGCTGCCGAATACCCGCCGTAAATGCGGATATACTCTTCGGTAATCGGGCTCTCGCTGCTCTCGCCGCTAACCGTGATCGTATTGCCGGACGCAGAAGTGCTGTGATACAGCCGCCAGCCGGTATCGGGAGCGCTTGGCTTATCTACCTTATGAAACCATGCGGATTCCTGCTCTGCTTTTTTCTCCGTATACTCTGCGGCGGAGGATATCGTCAAATCCTCTGCCTGCGCCGTACTCATTGCTGCGCCCCAAATCGTCATTCCTGCCAGCGCCCATACCGCCAGCCTATTCCTCTCTCTTTTTTTCATCGTTCTCTCCTTTTCTCGTAAATTATTCAATGCTGATGTTCCTGCCCATCGAGGCTTCGGACAGGAAATGGCTCTGCAGCCCTATTTTCTACTATTTCTATATTAGAATAGCAAATCATTTGGGGATTCTTCAAGTCCCTTTGCCCATTATCTTTCTAAAATTTTCCTTACATCTATTTAAATTCTTATTTTATTTTCATCTTCTGCGCAAGAGGTTGGCGGAGTATGGTATACTCATATCATCGATAAAGAAGGAGTATGGATATGTCAGTAGCTTCATGTATGGCGGAGATCGCCAAAACCGCTGCCGGGTACGGCCTTCCTTTCGGCGCGGCAAGTCCTGGGATCAGCGAATCGGAGCAGGAACGGCTGGCTTCTTATCCGCCGGTTCCGTTTGCGCCGGCGGAGATGGGCGTCCGTAAGAGCGGTATTGCCGCAGCGTTTCCCGTGCGGTCTGTGCTGGTATTTTTGTTTCCCTATTATCGCCGCGCCGCAGAAATGAATCTGTCGCAATACGCGCAGTGCGTCGATTATCACAGAATCGTGCCGCAGTATTTGCAGGTGTTTGCCGAGATACTGCACCGGCATTTTCCGGCAGCGCAGAGCCAGATCCAGACGGACGCGACGCCGGTATTGGAACGGTATTTTGCCTGGAAAGCGGGGCTGGGGGTAATCGGCAGGAATCATTGCCTGATTCACCCGGTATATGGGTCGTATTGTTTTATCGGCTCGATTGTTACGGATGCGGCGCTGCCCGCGGCTGTGCCGCTTGCCGGTTCGTGCCGGGGCTGCGGCCGCTGTCTGGCGGCATGTCCGGGGAATTGTCTTGACTGCGGGGATTTTTTTTCCTGCCGGTCCTATCTTACGCAGAAAAAAGGCGAATTGTCCGCTGCGGAGCAGGCAATCCTTCGCCGGTCGCCGCTGTTGTTCGGCTGTGATGTGTGTCAGGACGTGTGTCCCCACAACCGCAGTATCCCGGATACGCCGATTCCGGAATTTTTGTCGCCTCGGCTGCCCCTGCTCGATACGGGGGAGCTGGAAGGGCTGACCAACCGGCAGTTTAAGGAGCGATACGGCGATTTTGCATTTGCCTGGCGGGGAAAGGCCGTACTGCTTCGCAATCAGGCACTGCTGTCTTCTTCATAACCGCCGCCTTTCTGACCGCCTCGGCGTATCTTCCGGGGCGTTTTTTGTGTCTTTATATAATTTAGCTATATTTCATAGGGAAAATATGCGGTAGTTTGACATTCTTTTTTTCTTGTACGATAATAGTATTTATCACTATTTCTATGGGAAAGAAGGATTTTTTTATGGCTGTTGTAAAACAATATAGTATTTTTCTCCTGGGGCTGACGTTTATGGCGCTGGGAATTGATCTGATCGTGAAAAGCGATTTGGGGACAACGCCGATTTCCAGTCTGCCATATGTGTGGAGTCTGGCGTTTCCCTGGACGCTGGGAGAGTTCAATTTTGCGGTCAGTTTTTCTTTTTTTCTTGTGCAGCTTTTGCTTTTGGGACGGGCGTTCCCGCGGGTGCAGTGGCTGCAGCTGCCGATGACCTTTATTTTTTGTCTGTTCATCGATTTGTTTATGGATATGCTTGCCAATTTCCATCCGGAAGGGTATGTGCTGCGGTTTATCGTGCTGCTCGCCGGGTGCCTGGCTATGGGGATCGGCGTGACCTGCGAACTGGTCGGCAAAGTAGTCATGCTTCCCGGGGAAGGCGCGGTCAAGGTGATTTCCGATCGCTGGCATTGGGATTTCGGGAAAGTGAAGATTGCCTTTGACTGGACGCTGGTCGGCCTTGCTGCGGTTTCTTCTCTCGTTTTTTTCCAGACGGTGGAAGGGATACGGGAAGGAACGCTGATCTCGGCGTTTACTACGGGGCTGCTCGTCAAGTGTTTTATGTATTTTATTATGAAGTCCGTATTTGCTCATCGGCTTCGGCAGGTATAGCGAACGCGGATCTTATGTTGGCGCAATAAAAAACCGGCAGGCCTTTGCC
>UREG01000028.1 GCA_900546795.1 uncultured Veillonellaceae bacterium
TTTCAGCCGAGCCAATTCTTTCAGCTCTTTTTGCTTGCGCCGGATATAGGTGCCGTATAATTTCTGGACGGATACTCTGCTGTCCTGTTCTATTTCCATCAGCAGATCAAACGAAAGTTCCTCTCCCTTTAGAAGCTCCTGGATCTCTTTTACCGATCTATTCATACTCTGCCTCTTGCTGTTCGTTCGGATAGTCTATAGAAACAAGCCCCAATTTTCCATCGCGGAACTCTTTTAAAATCAATTTGCGGGCTTTCTCTAAATCTATTTCTCCGCCTTTAATCAGACAGCCTCGTTTTCTTCCAATGATTTCTATAACGGCAGCTGCGCCTTTAGCACAATCATCGTCCGTCAATTTATATCGCTCGCAAAAAGACTCTTTATAATGAAGCAGCAATGTTTCTACTAAAAACTGTACCACGGATTCCATGTCGAGTACATCATCTGATATAGAACCAATCGCCCCTAGTTTAGCCGCGCCACGCTGATCTTCTAATTTAGGCCATAAGATCCCCGGCGTATCCAAAAGCTCCAGATTTTGATGCAGGCGTACCCACTGTTTTCCTTTCGTTTCCCCCGGTTTATTGGCAGCCTTTGCAGACGCGCCGCCGGCAAGTGTGTTAATAAGCGTGGATTTTCCTACGTTCGGAATTCCTAAAATGATCGTACGCACGCTCCGGGCTTTCATTCCTTTGCTTTTCCATTTTTCAATAACCGGCGAAGCCAACTGCAATACTTGCTGTACCAGCAGTTTAAGCGGCGCGCGGCTTTTGCTGTTCAGTGCGATAGCCGGTATTCCCTGTTCTTTATAATAAGAAATCCAGGCTTTTGTTACTTCTGCATCCGCTAAATCAGCTTTATTCAGCACAATAATACGCGGTTTGCTGTGCGTCACTTCCTCGATCACTGGGTTGCTGCTGCTCAGCGGAATACGGGCGTCCCGCAGTTCGATGACCACATCAATTACTTTCATATTTTTTTCTATTAATTCCCGAGCCTTTTTCATATGCCCGGGATACCAGTTGATGATCATACCCTTCCTCCTGTCTCTATGCTTACAAAAAAAGGACTGCCGCAGCAGTCCTTTTTTATTTGATTAGCGTTTTTCCCGAATACGAGCTGCTTTACCAGTAAGGTTGCGCAGGTAGTGAAGTTTTGCACGGCGAACAATACCGCGGCGCATTACTTCGATTTTAGCCAAACGCGGGGAATGAACCGGGAAGGTTCTTTCTACACCCACGTTGTAAGAAATACGGCGAACCGTAAAGGTTTCTTTTACGCCGCCATTTTTACGAGCGATTACCAAACCTTCAAATACCTGAATACGTTCACGGTTGCCTTCGACAACTTTTACGTGTACGCGCACCGTATCGCCTACGCGAAATTCCGGAATGTCATTGCGAAGCTGTTCTTGTTCAATTACGTTGATAATGTTCATTTTTATCCTCCTAAATTCAGATATTCTTACCATTTACCGTAAAATGGCAGCGGACTATCCTGATTAACAGCGATATTTTATCACAAAGCGCCTCGTTTGTCCAATAGTTTTTAGCCTAATTTATAGATATTGCCGAAGCAGTTTGTCAGATTGAAAACCGATTTTAACAAATGCAGCCGATTTGCCTTGATATCTTCTTCTTTGACCATAACCATAACATGTTCCATAAAGTTATGAATCGGTTCATGGATAGATTCGAGCAATGCCGCAGCGTTTTCAAAGTCATATTTTCCGGCAGCCTGGATCACGCCGTCATGAATGCTCATATACGCCTGATACAGTGCTTTTTCTTCTTCCGCCTGAAGCAAGGATTCATCAATAGCATCGGCTTCTGCATCTTTAGAAATATTTCCTACGCGGGTATACGTCTGAATCAGTTCTTCCCGATGGAGAATATCCGCTTCTTTCAGCGCTTTAATCGTGCAGGTCAGACCGCACACGTCATCCCAGCCCATATCCAGTACGGCGTCCGCTAAACGGTAGTCATATCCTGCGTCTAAATACATATTGCGAAGACGAAGCATGAAGAATTCATAAAGCTGCCCAATAACAACGTCTTTATTTTCCGCCTGCAGCAGATCCAATACCTTTTCAAAAACTCGTTTTAACCCAATATGAAGTCCGGCATCATTGATAATATTTAAAATCCCAATCGTCTGCCGGCGCAATGCAAACGGATCCTGCGACCCCGTAGGAATAAGTCCGCGGCTGAAAATGGCGGCAATCGTATCAAACTTATCTGCCAAGCTCAGCAAAATACCATATTTGGTTTTAGGCAGGATATCCCCGGCAAAACGCGGCAGATACTGTTCAAAGATCGCTTCCGCCACACCCTCTTTTTCGCCGTCTAAGCGTGCATATTCACGCCCCATTACGCCTTGCAGTTCTGTAAATTCCGTTACCATACCGGTCAGAAGATCCGCTTTTGCCAGCAAGGAGGCTCTACGCAGCATGCCCGGGCAGACACCTTCAGTCATACCCGTTTCCTCTTTCAAGAATATCGTCAGCGCTTCCAGCCGCTGCGCCTTATCATACAGCGTGCCCAAACCGTCCTGAAATACGATGCGTTTTAGGCCTTCTACCCGTTCTTCCAATTTCTGTTTTCTATCTTCATTGAAGAAGAATTTTGCATCGTCCAAACGCGCCCGCAGCACGCGTTCATTGCCATTCTGCACCGTCGTAAGCGCATATTCCCCGCCGTTGCGCACCGTAAGGAAATACGGCATCAATTTTCCATTTCCATCGATTACCGGAAAATACCGCTGGTGATCTTTCATCGGCGTAATAACTGCCGCATCGGGAAGTTGCAAATATTCCGCATCGATATTGCCGCACAGTGCCGTAGGATACTCTACCAGATAATTTACTTCTTCCAAAAGTTCCTCATCCATTTCTACGACGCCGCCTTTTTCCGCTGCCAACGCCTGGAGCTGCTTCCAAATAAGCGCTTTTCTCTTTTCCGGATCTGCGATAACAAAATTTTCTTCCATGATGCGCAAGTATTCCTGCGCTGCCGGAATCTCTACAGCACCTTGGCTCAAGAACCGATGGCCCATCGATACTTTTCCAGTATGTACATGCGCCACTTCAAACGGAATAACTTCTTCGCCGCACAGCGCCACAATCCAGCGAATCGGGCGGACAAACCGCATTTCTTCATTCCCCCACCGCATGCTTTTCGGGAACGTCATCTTAGTAATAATATCGGATAAAATCTCTGGAAGCAGCGCTTTAGTATCTTTCCCTTTGCTTTCTACAACCGCATAAACGTATCCGTCTTCCTGTATGAGCTGTCCTACCTCAATCCCCTGGCCGCGGGCAAACCCCATAGCCGCTTTCGTAGGATTTCCTTCTGCATCAAACGCGATTTTTAAAGAAGGTCCTTTATTTTTGCTTACCGTATCCGCCTGTTTTTCCGCGGCTTCTTCTACGATTAAGGTCATGCGCCGGGGCGTACCGTACGTCCGGATTGCGCCCGTTTCTATTTTAGCTTCTGCAAAATGAGCCGCTGCACTGTCTTTAAGCTGCGCCAGCAATCCGCTCATAAATTTTGCAGGAATCTCTTCCGTTCCAATTTCAAGAAGAATATAATTACTCATTATTATTTGTCCTCCTTTTTCAACATAGGGAACCCAAGTTTTTCCCGCTGTTCCAAATAGTTTTTCGCACAAATACGAGCCATGCTGCGAACGCGTCCGATAAACGCCGCCCGTTCGCTGACACTGATCGCTCCGCGTGCATCCAGCAAGTTGAATGTATGGGAACATTTCAGTACATAATCATAGGCAGGCAGCACATAACCCAGCTTTACAACCCGATAGGCTTCTGCTTCATATAAATCAAAGAGATGGAACAACAGCTTTTCATCGGAAAGCTGGAAATTATACATGGACTGTTCATACTCATTCTGATGAAATACATCGCCGTATGTCACTCGTTCATTCCAATCCAAATCATACACATTTTCTTTCCCCTGGATATACATCGCCAAGCGTTCCAATCCATAGGTAATTTCTACAGAAACCGGTTTCACATCGATGCCGCCTACCTGCTGGAAATATGTAAACTGCGTTACTTCCATGCCATCGAGCCATACTTCCCAGCCCAGTCCCCATGCGCCCAGCGTCGGAGATTCCCAGTTATCTTCTACGAATCGGATATCATGTTCTTCCGGATGAATCCCCAGCCGTTTTAAACTTTCCAAATATAATTCCTGAATATTGTCCGGCGACGGCTTGCAAATAACCTGGAACTGATGATGCTGATACAGCCGGTTCGGATTATCCCCATACCGCCCATCGGCCGGCCGGCGGGACGGCTCTACATAGGCTACGTTCCACGGTTCCGGCCCTAATACGCGCAGAAAGGTGGCTGGATTCATCGTGCCCGCTCCTTTTTCTACGTCGTACGGCTGCTGCAAAATGCAGCCTTGCTCTGCCCAAAACGTTTGCAGTGTAAAAATAATTTCCTGAAATGTCATGATTCTTCCCTCCTAAAAAAATAAAAAATCCCTGCAACAGTTAACTGTTACAGGGACGAGTTTGTACTAACCCGCGGTTCCACCCTTATTGGCGTTATGCCCGCTTTGTCTATTACGGCTTTTACACATCTTAAAAGACTTCCTGCCGCTGCCTTCGGAGCGCCTTCGATTCCGTTGATAAGCTCACACCCGCCTTATCTCGCTGCTGTGTCATCTACTACTCTCCTGCATCGCATTTTATTTTTTCCTATCATAGCAAACCAGCACTTTTTTGTCAATTATTCTCAGCCAAATCCAAGAAACTCCGGCTGTTCAATTCCTTTTCCGCGCACTGTTCCGCATAATCCAGTAAAAGCTGTTCTAAAAATGCCGCCTGCCGCCGGGTAATCGCTGCAATGACGCCTGTCTTAAAATACGACAGCAGGGACTTCCACAATTCACGGAATTCTTCTGATATCCGTTCTTCTTTCACTTCCACCCCAAATTCTTTCATTACATCATTATCGATCCAATACCGCTTCTTTCCCTGACAAAATCCAGAGTAGATTCGGCAATATCTCAGATCCGGCAAATACCCTAAATAGGAAATCAGGTTCCAGCCGGCAATCATGGTCAATACGGGCAGGTTTTTTTTTCCTATTTGCTCGCCATACCGGCGCAGCAATTCATATATATGCCAATCAGAGTCCTGGCCGGAACAAAACGACTGCACCAGTTCTACCATAATCGCAGTATACACAAAAGTCTCCAGGCTCTCGTGCACTAACCCGGGAGCCGTGATGCGCTCCGTTTGGCTGACATGAAAAAGAGCGTCAGAAAAACTGCCGCTGCACCGCACTTCTGAAAAAGGCCGGCTCAGCAGCGATGCATTTTTCCCTTGACTTTTAGACGTCATATATACCGGAAGCAAACCGCGCTCTTTCGTATACAGCCAGCATGTTTTTCCTTTCGCGCCGCCTTTTCCCATATGAAGAACAATGCCGGTCACCATAGCCCGATCCATATTGCCGTCACGTCGCATCCTGCGTCACCTCCGGCAGTTCTTTTTTCAAAAGCACCGCTTTTACCCGGCTTATCCGAAATCCGTCCATCTGCAGAATTATAAACCGATAGCCGTTTATTTCCGCTTCTTCGCCTACAGCCGGCGCATGTCCCAAATGATTAAAGATATATCCGCCAATCGTATCTGCCTCAATATCTTCCAATTGGATGTCCAGCAATTCTTCTACGTCTTCGATCAGCACCGTGCCGTCAAACTCAAAGGAACCGTTCGTATATTTTACGATTTCCGGCGCCTCCTGATCATGCTCGTTTTGAATATCGCCGACTAATTCCTCTAAAATATCTTCCAGGCCAACCAGTCCGACGGTGCCGCCATATTCATCTACCACTACCGCCAGATACACTCGCTTCCGCTTCATCATCTGCAATAAAACAGATACGCGCATAATCTCCGGAACCATTAGTATTTCTTTTTTTATTATCTCCAAGTTTGGATTTTCCGACAGGGAATCTTCCAGCAAATCCTTTACATGCACCAGACCAATAATATGATCTTTATCGCCGCTGCACAACGGATATCGGGTATGTTTAGAATGAAGCACCACTTCCATATTCTCCTGCAAACTATCCATCACATCTAAACAGACCATCTTCTGCCGCGGTATCATCACTTCTTTGGCGAGCGTTTCTGAAAAATCAAACACATTATCAATCAATTCACTTTCCATCTGATCGATCTCTCCGCCCTCATGACTCGCATTGACCAATACCCGCAGCTCTTCTTCTGAATGAACCCGCTCCGTCTCATCTGCCAAGGAAAGAGAAAATCCCCGCAGCATCCATTGCCCCAGCTTACGGCCAGCAAAAACAACGGGCCGCAGCAGCAGCTCATTCCAATACAATAAATCCGCCGTTCGTTTCCATTCCCGCTCTGCCGCCTGCACACCGACAGACTGGGGAACTAATTCAGCCAAACTCCAGTGCAGCCACAAAAAGAAAAGAAACACGCTTCCGGCTGCCAGCTCCGGCCATAAAAACACGGCCATATATTCGTTCGGCAGGTACCGGACTGAAATGTCTGCGATAGAAAGGGCAAACACGCCTTCTGCCGCAGCCATTATCACCGCAGTCACCCATATGCTAAACTGTGCCGCACTCAATACTTCAGCAGATTTTTCCCCTATATGCCGCAGCCGGCTGCTTTCCTGGGCCGCATCTTCCAATTGTCCGCCTCGTTTCACCTGAATGAGAGCGTACTTTCCTACGACCAATAAAACGTGAAGCAGCAGTACTGGAATAAACAGCATGCCGCAAACTGCCGTCCATTGATTCCAAGTAATTATAACGATCCCTCCCTGCGATTATTCATAGCCTAATTCCTTAAGCATTCCCGTTTTATTCCGCCAATCCTTCTTTGTTTTTACCCACAGATCCAGATATACAGAAGAACCCAGCAAGCTCTGTATTTCCTGCCGTGCCAGAGCGCCTACTTCTTTTAGCATCGCTCCATTTTTACCAATTACAATCCGCTTCTGCGAATCCCGTTCCACATAAATCGTTGCCCGGATGTATACTTTCTCTTCGCTTCTTGCCTTCATTTCTTCCACTTCGACGGCAATGGCATGCGGGATTTCTTCTTTGGTATTCAGCAAAATCTTTTCCCGAATAATTTCTGCCGCCAGCAGCCGTTCCGGCTGATCGGTAATCATATCGTCCGGGAAATATTTCGGCCCTTCTTTCAGTGTCTGCTTTAATGTTTGCAGAAACGCATCTAAATTTATTTCTTCTTTTGCCGATACCGGAATGATTTCTGTAAAATCATGCATCGCCGATACAGCGGCAATTTTTTCCAGCAATTTGTCTTTTGGCAGCATATCGATTTTATTCACCAGCAGAAATACAGGAACCTTCACCTGTTTTACTTTGTCCAGTATAAACTGATCGCCCGCTCCAAACTTTTCATTAGCCGATATCATAAATACAACGACATCGACCTCTTTTAACGAATCCACCGCAGCCGATACCATATACTCGCCCAATTTATGATGCGGTTTATGAATCCCCGGCGTATCCATAAAAATGATTTGGCTGTCTTCATCAGTATAAATACATAAAATTTTATTTCTCGTCGTCTGTACTTTATCAGAAACGATAGCGATTTTTTCTTTTATCATCGCATTGATAAGAGTGGACTTCCCTACATTCGGCCGTCCTACTACGGATACAAATCCTGATTTAAATGCTGTTTTTTTCATATACTCTCCTTACAGGGCTTCGCCTTCCCGAACGATGCCCAATTCCTGTAAAATAAATTCTTCTTCTGTCCGCATTTCCTGCTTATCTTCTTCTGTCATATGGTCATATCCTAAGATATGCAGCATGCCATGCGTTGTCAAATAGGCCAACTCCCGCTCAAAGGAATGGCCGTACTCCGCAGCCTGCTCTGCAGTCCGTTCCACAGATATAACAATATCGCCCAAAAGCAGCTGTTCTTCACCAGTCATCTCGTCCTCGCCTTCATTCAGCGCAAAAGAAAGTACGTCGGTCGGCAGATCTATATTTCTATATTCTTTATTCAGCTGATGAATATGTTCGTTGTCACATAACAAAACACTGATTTCACTAGTTTCCGGCAGCCCATATACTTCTGCCGCCTTTTGGCATACTTTATCAATAATGTCCGTGTACTCTTTCTTTAAAAGCTCTTCTTTTGCTGCATCTATAATGACGATCATGTCCGTTCACTCCTTTTCTGAAACCGTTCATAAGCCTGCACAATCCGGGAAACCATATCGTGCCGCACCACATCAGTCTCATCAAAATAGATCATTCCGATCCCCCGCACACCTTTTAATACCTGTTCAGCTTCCACCAGCCCGGACTTGATTCGAATCGGCAGGTCGATCTGCGTCGCATCGCCGTTTATAACCATGCGGGAGTTATCCCCCATCCGGGTCAAAAACATTTTCATCTGTTCCGGCGTCGTGTTTTGCGCTTCGTCTAAAATAATAAACGCGCTCTCCAGTGTCCGCCCTCTCATATAGGCCAGCGGCGCCACTTCAATAATATTCTTTGCCTGAAATTTCAAAAACTGCTCGTACCCAAACAAATCTGCCAGCGCATCGTACAACGGTCTCAAATAAGGGTCTACCTTTTCCTGCATATCCCCGGGAAGGTATCCCAGTTTTTCTCCCGCTTCTACCGCCGGCCGAGTCAGTACAATTCGATCTACCATGCGATTTTTCAAATAAAACGCTGCCATCGCTACGGCAAGATACGTTTTCCCCGTACCTGCCGGGCCGATGCCAAACGTTACCAAGTTCGTACGTATCGAATCTACATATCGTTTTTGCCCCCATGTTTTGGGTTTGATCACACGGCCTTTTGCTGTAATGTTAACCGTATCTTCGTATAAAGCGCGCAGCTCCTCTGCCCGGCCTTCCCGAACCATGGTAATCGTAAACCGTATATGATGAGGCGTTATCCTTGTGTTTTCCTTAAATAAATAAGATAACTCCCGCAGCACTTCCAGTACCTTTTGTACTTCCGCTTCTTCCCCCATCACCAGGATCTTTTCACCCCGGCCGATAATACGGCAGTCCGGAAACTGTTTCTGCAAATACCGCAGGTTTTCATCTTTTGCCCCGGCTACCGCTCTGGCTTCCTCAATACTGGCACATATAAAAGTCGTTTCCATACTCTGCTCCTTTATAAGAACTTGCGTACTTCCCGTCCGCCAAGATAATTGCATAAATCGCCTTGCACCGCATCCAATTCTTCCATGCGCGCATCGATCATATCCCGAATTTTCCACCATCCCATCGACCAATTGGCAAACAGCGTATTTTCTTCCGGCACCCGGCCGATCAAACGCTGCAGGACGATGTCTTTGCGAAGGTGGCGCAAAAACAATACTACCCTCTCCACATATTCTTCTGCACTGACCATTTCAAACTGCTTCTCTTCATACCACTTTGCCATAACCGTATTTTTAATAATGTACAGAGCATGAAGTTTTACCTGCTCAATCGGCAGCGCCGACAGTACTTTCGCACTTTCGACTGCGTCCAGGCGATCGTCCCACGGCAGATTCAAAATCAAATGAGTGCAAATCGAAAAGGAATACCTCTGTATCGAAAGCACCGCATCAATAAATTCTCCCATCGTATGACCGCGGTTGATTTTCTTTAATGTATGTGCATTGACGGTCTGCAGTCCCAGTTCAATATATATATCCACCTGGTAACGCGTCTTTATTTCCTGCAATATATCCAGATATACCGAATGAATGCAGTCCGGTCTTGTCGCAATCGCGATCCCAACGACCGCTTCATGCTGAGCTGCCTCTTCCATATAAGCCCGGAACTTTTCCGGTGATAAATAGGTGTTGCTGAAGTTTTGGAAATAGGTAATATATTTTTTTGCTTTATATTTCGGAGCGATATGCGCGATATTTTTTTCTATCTGCTCCGTAACGGTCATCGTCGCCGGCAAATTCTCATATCCCGCTCCGATCTCTCCGCAAAATACGCATCCTGATTTTCCGCAGCTTCCGTCTCGATTAGGACAGGTTACCGGAATGCTCGTCGGCAGTTTATATACTTTTTCTCCGTATTTTTCCTTTAAAAAATCGGAGTACACTTGATATCGGCTCATAGTTCCTCCCATAAATACCAGGTCACGCTTCCATCTTCTCCTTTATGCCCCAGCGCATATGCAGGCTCACTGCATTCTTTTTTCCACAGCTGCCGCACCGTATCTGCTGAAATGCGCACGATCTGAATCTCGCCTTTTACCTTTTTCCAATCCGTAAATACATAGTCCGGAATATACCTGCGCACCCGTGCTTCATCTCGATAAAATATATCTGTTGCGCTGCGCGGCGCTTCTTCAATCGCAAGGACAGCCGGCTTTACTTTAAACCCAAAGAAAGACAGTACATCCAGACGCAGCATATCCAAAAGAAGCTCGGCTTTATCCTCATGATACGTTCCGGCAAATCCCTGCAAAAATTCTATCAGCCGCTGATCGCCGACACTGATCTGATGCAGCCCCTGCTGCTGCCAGTACCGGGTCATTTTTTCATACAGCACAAAGTAGTTGTCCGCATACATCGGCTCCAACGCTTCAATATACCGGACAAATTTTCCGCTATTGTGCACTCGTTCAAACACATCTTCCAACACTTTCCAAAATCGCACCGTTTCATAAGAAAGCCACGGCGTTTCCAACACTTCATACGGCGCTTTTTTGTCATATTTATATCCGGCGCTTTGATGCAGCTGGATTCCGGAACCTTTAAGCAGTTTCAAAAAACCAATCTGCAGAGCATGCGGTTTCATCACATAGATATCATGGAATGACTTTTGCAGTTCTCGCGCCCCTTCATAAGGAAGCCCCACGATTAAATCCAAATGAAGATGGATATTTCCCGCTTCCCGAAGCGCAGCCACCGCCCGTGTAATAACCGACCATTCATTGTGCCGGCGAATGGCTTTCAGTGTTTCCTCATGAGAGGATTGTATCCCGATTTCCAGCTGCACCCGGCCTTTCGGCATCGCTTTCAGCAGCTGGATATCTTCCTCTTTCAGTAAATCTGCTGCAATTTCCAAATGAAAATTAATCGGCTCTGTTACCGTTCGCATATATTCCAACAGACGCCGGTGATGCGCCGGATTACAGTTAAAGGTGCGATCGACAAATTTTATTTGTTTTACTCCCGCCGCCACAAACTCCTTCAGTTCGCTGATAACCCGATCTGCCGGGAAGAATCGTACCGTATTCCGATTTCCGGACAAACAATACTGGCACTGAAACGGACAGCCTCGAGAGCTTTCATAATACATGATTTTATTATCCAGCTTAGGAACGCCTTCCGACCGGTATGGAAACGGAATGCGGCTTAAATCCTTTACTTCACAAACCGTTTCATTCCCTATCAGACGGCCGTCATGCCAGCCAAGCACCCCCGGAATATGTTCCGGGATCCGCCCTTCCTTCAGCGTTTGAATCAGTTCGACAAACGATTCC
Source organism: uncultured Veillonellaceae bacterium (assembly GCA_900546795.1). GTDB lineage: Bacteria > Bacillota > Negativicutes > Veillonellales > Megasphaeraceae > UMGS915. The sequence continues at coordinate 11,511 of UREG01000028.1, forward strand.
TCCCCTTCTCCCTGCACAACATACCGAATGTACGGATATTCTTTTAATATTTCTTTTGCTGTATAACTGACTTCCGGGCCGCCTAATACCAATATTGTTTCCGGCGCCACCTGATGAAGCAGTTCCGCTACATGAAGAGTCTCTTCAATGTTCCATATATAGCAGGCAAACCCTACTATGTCGCTTTTCTGCTCATATAAATCACTCAAAATATCATACTCATGCAGATTGATCGTGTATTCCCGCACCTCGGCTTGTATTCCCTTCTCCCTGCAGGCTTCCCGCAAATATCGCAAAGCCAGTGAGGAATGAATGAACTTAGCGTTTAGTGTCGTCAGTGTTACTTTCATAACTTCTCTCATTTCTGTACAGATTTTTTCATCTTATTATACTGCAAATTACAAATTTTATAAATGTTTCCTCTGTATTCTCCCTTTTCTTCTGTTTTCAATCCTGCCCAGCACTCTATTTCCCGGTGTCCGACTTTCCGCCAGCGCCAATCTGTTTTTCGCTAAAAATCGAATTGCCTGTATGCCAAACGCTCTTCACTATCTTTAGCCGTTCCCATAAACGTTTTACTTTTCCCAACGGCCAGCATTCTTTGGTATACTATATAATGTATTATTTAGTTTTATACCCTATATATTTTATCATCAGCAAAAGGAGATCAGCATGCTTCAGATTGCGCTTGCACAAATACAAGTCCATCCAGGGCAACCAGAAAAAAATTTTCAGGCTATGGTTCGCTGCATTCAAGAGGCCAAAGCCCAGCACGCACACATCATTTTATTCCCGGAGTTATGTCTTTCCGGCTATTTGATCGGAGATATGTGGGAAGATCCTGATTTTATTTCCGACTGTCTGTACTACGGCGAAGAGCTGCGCCGTCTATCAAAAGATATCACCATCTTATTCGGCAATGTCGGCATAGATCCCAACCGCTGCAATCATGACGGCCGGCCGCGGCGGTACAACGCCTTTTATACAGCACACCAAGGCGAATGGAAAGCGCCCATCCACAGTCCTTATCCATTTGCTATAAAAACGCTGCTGCCAAACTACCGGCTTTTTCATGAATCTCGCTGGTTCACCAGCCTTTCTGAGTTAGCCGCAGAAGAAAACACCACAGCGGAACATCTTTTATCTCCTATTTTCCTGACATTTCCAAATGGACAGCACCTTACCTTTGCTCCGCTTCTATGCGAAGACAGCTGGGACGAAAACTATCTAATCCACCCACTGCACAGTCTTTGTCAGTCCTACAGCATTGATTTGGCGGTCAATCTTTCAGCCTCACCGTTTACTCTCGGCAAAACGCAGCGCCGGCATCGCCTGTTCGCAGACACGCTGTCCCGCTGTCGCCTTCCTTTATTGTATGTAAATTGTACCGGAATCCAAAATAACGGAAAAAACATCTACACCTTTGACGGCAGCAGCGCTGTCTATACGCATACGGGAGAGCTGATACAGGAAGCCGAAGCTTTTTCCGAAACACTAGTTTATCTTTCCTTCGATCCCTGTACTAAATCGATAGTTTCTAAATCGGTATTGCAGCCGCCAGCCTCCGATATTTCTCTGCTGTTTCAATCGCTGCGTTTTGGTATCCAGCAGTTTCTTCGGCAACTCCATATCGACAAAGTCGTTATCGGCATATCCGGCGGCATCGACTCTGCAGTAAATGCCGCCCTTTACGCAGCAGTGCTTCCTCCCGAACATCTTCTTCTTGTCAATATACCCAGCCGATACAATTCTACCATTACCAAAGACCTGGCAAAAAAACTAGCGGAAAATTTGGGATGTCAATACGGCGTTTTCCCTATTGAAACCAGCGTGCAGCATACTATACAGCAAATAGAAACCACTTCTTTGTTCCAAGGTCAGCATTCTCTGCCGCCTTGCACACTGTCGCCGTTAGCCAAAGAAAATATTCAGGCCCGCGATCGGTCTTCCCGTATTCTTGCGGGACTGGCAGCAGCTTTTGGCGGCGTTTTTACCTGCAATGCCAATAAAACCGAACTTTCCATAGGTTATGCTACACTGTACGGCGACGCTTCCGGCTTTCTTGCCGCGACTGCCGATCTGTGGAAAGGACAGATTTATGAACTGGCTCACTATTTAAATGAACACGTATATCATCAAGAAGTCATTCCGCAGAAAACGCTTTCCATCGTTCCCAGTGCAGAACTTTCTTCTAGCCAAAACATTGAAGAAGGAAAAGGCGATCCTCTTATTTACCCGTATCACGACGCATTATTCCGCGCCTTTACAGAGTCGTGGAATCGTCCCTCTCCGGCAGATATTCTCGACTGGTATCAGCAAGGAATCCTAGAGGAAAAGCTAGGCACTCCTGTCAATGTTTCCGCTCTGTTTCCCGCGGCCGGAGATTTCATTGCGGATTTAGAACGCTGGTATACGCTTTTAACCGGATTTTCCGTCGCCAAAAGGATACAAAGCCCGCCGGTGTTATCCGTCAGCCGCCGCGCTTTCGGCAATGATCGGATGGAATCCCAGCTCCCCCCTTATTTCTCGCGCCGTTATCAAACACTGAAAAATAAACTATTGAAAGGAGATCTTCCATGACCCACACGCCGATTTTCCGACCGCCCAGCGAAGCGGACAGCCTAATCCTGCAGGTAACCTACGGCTGTTCTCACAACCGCTGTACGTTTTGCGGAATGTACAAAAATACAATGTTTCGTCTGCGGCCTTTAGAAGATATCCTTGCAGAAATACAGGAAATCTCCGGCAAATTTCCACAAACACGCCGCATCTTTCTAGCCGATGGGGACGCGCTGATTTTGCCTCTCGATCGTCTTCTTATCATTTTACAGGCACTTCATTCCAGTTTTCCAAAATTGGCCCGCGTCTCTTCTTATGCGACACCGAAGTCCTTGCTTCTAAAAACGAAAGAGGAACTGCAGCTTCTTCACCGTCATGGCTTATCGCTTCTCTATGTCGGCATCGAAAGCGGCGACCCGGCTGTCTTGGAACGCATACAAAAAGGAGCGTCCCCGCAAATGATCCTCGACGGCTGTTCCCGCGCCATGTCTGCCGGCATGAAACTTTCTGTCACGATCATCATCGGCCTGGGCGGAAAAGAACACAGCAGCGAACATATCCGGCATACGGCAGATTTGATTTCTGCAATCTCTCCTTCCTATTTCAATGCCCTCACGCTGATGTTATTTCCCGGCACGCCCTTGTATGAAGAATATGAACAGCAGCAATTCACGCCGCTTACAGAGCGGGAAATGCTCTTGGAGCTGCTCCTTCTTCTCGAAACACTTGCTCCCAAACGAAGCATGATATTTAGAGCCAATCATCCTTCCAACCTTATTCCCCTGGAAGGCACACTGCCAAAACACAAAGAGAAGCTGCTCCAGCAATTGAAACAGCTTCTCCCTTATGCAGATGCCTATATAAAAAACACCAATAATACCGGCCCTTATTAAAAGAAGGACCGCAGTATATTCCATAGCCAAACCAACAGCGCCGCGCCGATCACTCCCATCAGAATAAATCCGCCTACAAACAGCAGACTTCCCAAGATCAATACAATCACTGCGCCAAACAATATTTTTTTCCATAACGGTATCGCCTGAAAAGAAAACGTGCGGATCTTTATCCCGCTCTGCTCCCATACGTTCCGGCGTTCCGCCTCCGGGTCATAGTTTTCTCCCGTTGCTTCGTCTATCGTCACACCGTCATACTGTTCCCGTTCTTCTTTCGATAATACCCGTACTTCTGTTTTTTCTTCTTCCACCGCGCACGCTCCTTTCTCGTACTTTTATTATACTAGAAATATCCTTTGCCGCAAAGAATCACATATAGGAAAACCGCCGAATAGAAATTTCGGCGGTTTTTCATATCTTAAAAGTTTTCTTTCTCTGAATCCGCATATGCTTCGCGCAGAAATGAATCCAATTCATCTTTTTCATAAAAGCTAAGCTCTCCATTGGCCGCAGCAAAACGATCGAGCTCCATTTGGATTTTCTTCTTCAAATCTAAATAACCGGCTTCCGTATCTGTATTTGCGATCAGCTTATTGATCAGACGCGCCTGCACATATCCAATCCGTTCTAATACCGCAGCGCAAATTTCATCAGTCAGCTCAATGCCGCGCTCTTCACTTTCTTTTCGCATCAATACCCAAACCGTTTTTATTACTTCCTGCGCCACCGCATTATACTTTACTTCATATTCCATCTTATTCCCTCACTTGTTGTCCTTGGAACTGAGCCATATACAAGTCATAATATTTTCCTTTTTTCATCAGCAGCTCTTCATGCCGCCCTTCTTCTGCTATCCCATCTTTTTCTAATACGATAATCCGATCCGCCTGCTGGATCGTCGCCAGCCGGTGCGCAATGATCAAAGTCGTCCTGTTTTCCGCCAGCGCCGCTAATGCATGCTGGATTTTTTTCTCCGTTTCATTATCCAGTGCCGACGTCGCCTCGTCTAAAATAAGAATCGGCGGATTTTTCAGAAAAATGCGGGCAATGGCAATACGCTGCTTCTGCCCGCCGGAAAGCATTACGCCTCGTTCTCCAATAAAACTATCGTATCCGTCCGGAAGATTCATGATAAACTCATGAGCATTGGCCAGCTTCGCCGCCTCTATGATTTCCTCTTTTGCTGCACCCGGTTTTCCATAGGCGATATTTTCCCACAACGAATCAGAAAACAAATAGATATCCTGCTGCACTATTCCGATATGCCGGCGAAGATCGCTTTTTTTTATTTTTCGAATATCCATGCCGTCAATTCGAATCGATCCGCCGCGGCATTCATAAAATCGCGGAATCAGGCTGCATAAACTCGTTTTCCCTACGCCTGTCGGTCCGACAACCGCCACCAATTCTCCCGGTTTAATCGCCAGATTAAAGTTTTCAAACAGCAAGTCTTTGCCATCATATCCAAAAGAGACGTTGTCAAAAACAATTTCCCCCTTCCACGCGGACAGGGAAACCGCCTGCGGATCGTCTGCAATCTCCGGCCGGTACTGCATCATCTCCTGATACCGGGCAAACCCGGCCATGCCCCGCTGATATACTTCGGTCAGCACGGTAAGCTGCATAATGGGCCGCATGAAAATGCTAATATACATCAAAAAAGCCACCAAATCGCTCAATTCCATTTTATTATACTGGATAAGTAAGGCTCCCGCCAAGATAACGGTCAGATTCGTAATATTTGTAAAAAACAATATGCCGCTTCCCAACCGCGCCACCGTTTTAAAAGACTCCTTCTGCACACCGAATAAGTCGATGCTGGCTTTCTTAAATTTCTCTAATTCTAATGCTTCATTACAAAAACTCTGGACTAGCCGAATGGCAGTCAAACTTTCCCCGACCCGGGAACTAAGCCCGCCCGTCCGTTCCCTAGCCTGTAAAAAAGATTTTTTCATCATTTCATTCATGTACACCGTTTCGTACGCTTTCAAACATAGGAGAGCCGCTACCAAAATTCCCAGAAAAATATTGATATATAGCATGAGTGCAAAGCTGCCGGCCATCGTAATCAAACAGACTACCGCCAAATTCGGAACTTGAAAGGTCAGGTTTCCGATTTCACCAATATCGCTGATCAATCTTGACAGCAGCTGTCCCGTTCGATGCCGATCGAAAAAAGAAAAACTCATTTCTTCCATATGCAAAAACAGCCGGCAGCGGAGATCATGTTCAATATGAGCGCCCATCGTTTTTCCTACATACGCCACAATATAAGAAATGCCTAAACTCAGCACATAAAGCACTGCCATGACAGCCGATATTGCCAGCAGCAGGCGTATATCTCCTGCCGGCAGTACGTCGGATAAAATATAGCGGGCCACCATAGGAAAACAGACGCTCAACCCTGCGGTCAGCAGCGACCCTATTACGACGATATATAATTCTTTCGTATAGGCTTTGCAATACGGCCATAATCCCTTCATTTCATAACTCCTTTACATAAATACAGGTGTCTCCTCTCGGAGACACCTGTTTTCTTTTTCTCTGAGTCTGCTATTTTGTCTTATCGATCAAAATAAAGTCCCCATTATCTTTATACGCCTTCACCAGTTCTTCAGGAGACCGTCCATCGTCCCGAACGGAAGAAATTACTGCCAATTTCAATTCCGGCCGAAGCGCCGCCAATTTTTGTACGACGCCCAACCGTTCTCCGCCATGAAATTCACCTTGTACATGGAATACTTTCGCCTCTTTATGTGCATCCATATACTGAGCAATACTTTCTGCCATCGTGTCGTCTTTCAGACACTGCGCTTGATACATCGCAGGTATCCGTTCCGGCATAACGTGCATTCCTTCCGCACCAGCCATGCCGGACATTGCTTTTGCAAATTTTTCTTTGTAAGCTCCTTCCGGCGCATAATGCACTTGCGGAAGATATTGTTTTTCTTCTTCCGTAAAATTGGCTAACGTTCCCGTCTTGGCATAGGAAGCAGCCATATACCGCGGAATATTAGACGCGATAACCGGAAGGTGTTTTTCTTTTGCAAACTCTACCAGCCCGCGGTAATCCGTTTGATATCGGGGCCATGGACGAGAATCTGCTAAAAAGTCTTTCTCCGTAATGGTTCCTGCCAAATAGGAATCCATTTTCGGCTGCACATCTCGTTCAAACATTTCCATGGACAGCACCAGCGTATCCTTGTGCTGCCGGTACAAGCCTTCCAGCACTTGCTCTTCCATACGATGGATTGCATCTTTATCATGGAATTCTCCAAAAAAGACTACATCATAATCAGATAAGTCCCGCACCATTTCTTCTGTGCTGACCACACGTCCGCTTACGGTATTCATCAATACGATTTCCGGCTCTGCGGACTGCGCTGCGGCAACCATCGCGGTTCCAGCGATGGTCATCGTCATGAGCGCCAATTTGCACACTTGTTTCCATTTCATTGGTTACGCTCCCTTAGAATGTAAATTCAGCCCCGACTCTCCATAATCTGCCGTCTAAATACAAGTCGTACACTTCTTTATCGAAAATATTGTCTACCCCTGCAAATACGCGGGCCCGGTCGTTGATTCGCTTGTTCACCATGATATTCGTTGTGGAATAGTCATAGCTGCTGCCACTGAACAAATAATCATAGGTCCAGTCCTGCCATAACACGGCATGATAGCCATATTTCTGATTATCGTCATATTCAAGCTGAATCGTTGCCCGGCTTCTTGCCATGCCCGACAGCCGGCTGTTATCGGCTT
>UREG01000029.1 GCA_900546795.1 uncultured Veillonellaceae bacterium
TTAAAGCGCAGTTAGCCGGTTGGAATCGTAGATACAACAACTTTCCTATGAAACCCTTGCATTGGCGTTCCCTTAATCAAGTTCTTTATCCAATACTGTAATATATCTTTGATTAACCTACAGTTCACGTTCATGTATTTTTTGTTTCCTTATAGAGCACTGGCTACATAGCGCAGTCCGGCGCAGACTAGCGTGAGAGTAGAAGTATCATCTGGGAAACTACCCACCACATGAGTGTGGCGGATCTCACGGTTTAACTGTTCCATAACATTGTTGGTGCGGATACGAGTCCAATGTTTACTGGCAAAATTGCAGTAGGTCAGTGTTTCTTTGATGCCATCTATTACCTTCTTTGCAGTCTCTTTCAGTTTCATAGAAGGCAGTTCCTTCACCACCACCTTGGACTTCTCTCGGGCCGCTTTTTTGCTTTACTGGGCATGGATGGTCTTAAGTCTTTTGGACACTAGCTTTATCTTGGAACGCGGTGTAACGGAAAAAATATTCCGGCAATTTTTAGGAATAGGAAGGCGTTTTAACAGCAATATATTTTTATAGGGATTTTGGTATAGGAATAAAAAGATCGCCTGCGGTATGGATTGCCGCAGGCGGTTTTATTTATCGATATTTGTTAAAGAAAATAGTTTATTTAGCCGCTATGGAGTTGGAAATAGTATAACTTTCGATTGCCGCTTTCGCTTCTAAAAGAAGTTTTTTAGCTAGTTCAATTTTTTCTTCACTGGCACGGAATAAAGGCATACTGATGCTGAGCGCATAGGATTGAGTTCCTTGCAGATGAATGGGAACCGCAAAGCAGCAGAGCTGGCAGGTTGCCTCTTCATATTCGGCGGCGATATGCGTTTTTTTGATATCCTGAAGCTGTTGATAAAGGACTGTCAGATCAGTGATCGTATTGGGAGTGACGGGTTCCAACGGATTGGGATACAGCGCTTTCAACTCGTCAAAGGTAAGGGAGGAGAGCAATGCTTTGCCAAGAGACGTGCAATAAGCCGGCAATTTTTTCCCGATATAGGAAATAATTTTTATTGTAGGCGAGATGCGAGGTTCTTCTTTTAAAATGTAGAGTACGTCTGATCCGTCCAGTATGCCGACCTGGCACATTTCCTGAGTTTCCTGACTGATTTTTTTCATCTCTTCTTTGATATAAGGTATGAGCGCTCGGTCATGTGCGTAAGCCGCGCCAATACAGTAGGAGGCAATGCCGATGGAATATAGGTTGCCTTCCGGCTGGAGATGAAGAAAATTTTGTTGTGTCATTTCTTGCAAAATGGGAGAAATGGTGCTTTTGGGTATATGTAAAATTTCGGTTATATTCGTCAATGACAGCCCTTCCGGATGAGCCGCAAGAAGGGTAAGAATGCTGAGCACTCGCTCTGTTGGTTTATGTGCCATGCTAAGGCCTCCAATCATTGGAATGTATTTATCAATTATAGCAAAGAAATATGTCCTTGCAAAGAAGTAGTAAATAGTTATAAGAAAAATAAAATTTTTGCATTTAAATTATTGATTTGAGAATCGAAGTATGATATATTGTTGCCATGAAGTTCGTATATAAGTAACGTGGTTCGTATATGCGGAAGAAAAAATAATTTGGTTAAAGGAAGTGGAAGGTATGTCAATCAACAGTTTGTATGCAAATGAAGCGAAATCTTTGTATCAGGCGGCAACCCATGCAGATGGTCCGAAAGGCGAGCTGCCTCTTACTCCGGAGCTGCTGCGCGAGTCTCCGAGCGGCAATATTTTTGGGATGACTGTAAATGCCGGTATGGGTTGGGATCCTGCAGCGCTGGCAAATGGCGATGTGATGATTATCAGCACGTTGGGCGGTCTTCATACGAGTGATGGCAAGACATTGGCGGTTGGGCTGCATAATGGTCATTTTCAATTGGATATTCAAATGGCCGCTGCCGCAGAAGAGTTCCAGAAAATGGGCTTGGTTCCGCATGCGGCATATGTAACGGATCCTTGTGACGGCCGTTCGCAGGGAACGACGGGGATGTTTGATTCACTGCCGTACCGGAACGATGCGGCGATGGTCATGCGCCGTCTGGTTCGCTCCCTTCCTACGCGCCGGGCTGTGGTTGGCGTGGCTACTTGCGATAAGGGACTGCCGGCAATGATGATGGCTTTGGCTGGTATGCATGATATCCCGACGATTTGTGTTCCCGGCGGCGGTACGCTGATGGCAAATGACAGCGAAGATATGGGTACGGTACAGACGATTGGCGTTCGATATGCAAATGACGAGATTTCTCTGGAATATGCGAAACGGGTAGGGTGCAGCGCCTGTGCTTGTGCCGGCGGCGGATGTCAGTTTTTTGGAACGGCGGGAACGTCGCAGGTTATTGCAGAAGGTTTGGGATTGGCATTGCCCCATTCTGCACTGGCTCCTTCCGGTCAGGAAATTTGGAAAGAAGTAGCAAGAAAATCCGCTGTTGCCGTTATGGATATGGAAAAACGCGGCATTACGACAAAAGATATTTTGACGGATAAAGCGATCGAGAATGCGATGATCATTCATGCGGCTTGCGGCGGTTCGACGAATATGCTTCTGCATCTGCCGGCAATTGCTCATGCGGCAGGCTGTAAGATCCCGACGGTTCATGATTGGGCGCGGATTAATAAAGAAGTGCCTCGTCTGGTGAGCGTGCTGCCGATCGGTCCGGTAAACTATCCGACGGTAGACGTATTTATGGCTGGCGGTGTGCCGGAAGTTATGCTCCATCTGCGTAAGCTTGGTTTGCTGCATGAAGATGTGCTGACAGTAACAGGCAGTACGCTGGGTGAAAACTTGGATTGGTGGGAACAGTCGGAACGGCGTCATGCTTGTCGGAAACAGCTGCTGGAAGCAGATAACCTGGATCCGGATGAAGTGATTTTCTCGCCGGAAGAAGCAAAGAAAAAAGGGATCGGTTCTACGGTAACGTTCCCGGTAGGCAATATCGCTCCGGAAGGTTCCGTTGTTAAATCTACTGCGATCGACCCGTCTGTGATTGATGATGACCATGTATTCCGTCATACGGCGAAAGTAAAAATATTTACTTCGGAAAAAGCGGCGATTGCTGCGCTGAAAGAAGCTGGCCGCATCGTTGCCGGCGATATTATGATCGTAATGGGCGGCGGCCCAATGGGAACGGGTATGGAAGAAACGTATCAGCTGACTTCGGCCTTGAAGCATTTGCCTTTCGGCAAACATGTATCGCTGATTACTGACGCTCGGTTCTCCGGAGTATCTACCGGTGCTTGCTTTGGCCATGTTGGGCCGGAAGCGATGGCTGGCGGTCCGATCGGTAAACTGCGGGACGGCGATATCGTAGAAATCATCGTGGATACGGTAAAACTGGAGGGCAGCCTGAACTTTATCGGTACAGAAGAACAGCCGATGACGTATGAAGAAGGGGCAGCTGAATTGGCACGGCGCGAATCGAATCCGAATGTTCATGCCGACGACGATTTGCCGGACGATACCCGCCTTTGGGCAGCGCTTCAAGATGTAAGCGGCGGTACCTGGCGCGGCACAGTATACGATGTAGATCGTATTATTGAAGTGCTGAATGCCGGCAAAAAAGCTCTTGGTTTGACTAAATAATACTGACAGGTAAGGAGAATCGTTATGCCATTGTTGATTACCGCGATATCGGTCGCATTGCTGATATTGCTCATCTCTAAATTTAAATTAAATACCTTTGTATCCTTGCTGATCGTGTCCGTGTTTGCGGCAATTTGTTTCGGTATACCGCTGCTGAAAATCTCCAACCTGCTGGAAAAAGGGATCGGCGGCACGCTGGGGCATATTGCGCTGATTTTTGGGCTGGGAGCCATGCTGGGTCGGTTAGTAGCCGACGCCGGCGGCGCACAGCGGATTTCCCTGACCCTTATCGATTGGTTTGGAGAAAAGAAGATTCAGTGGGCCGTATTGGCAGCTTCCTTTATCGTAGGTATTGCCATGTTCTTTGAAGTGGGACTGGTGCTGCTTTTACCAATTATTTTTACGATTGCCAAAGAAATGAAAGTAACGCCGATTTATTTAGGGATTCCCATGCTGGCGTCTTTGCTTTCGGCTCATTGTTTCCTGCCGCCGCATCCGGGGCCGACGGTCATTGCCGGAGAATACGGCGCTGATCTGGGAAGCGTCTTGTTTTACGGCGTATTGATTGCGATCCCTACGGTAATTCTGACGGGGCCTCTTTTTACGATCGTTGCAAAGAAGCTGGCTCCGACGGCATTTGAAAAAGCCGGAGATATTACGGCGCTGGGAAAAGTACGGCAGTTCACAGATGAAGAAATGCCTGGATTTGGCGTAAGTTTATTTACGGCTATGCTGCCGATTATCTTGATGATGGTGGCAACTTTCGGCAAAATGCTGCTGGATGTGGGCTTGGTCGAAGAAAATTTCCTGTTTGATGTGATTGAATTTGTCGGTATGCCGTCGATTGCCATGATCATCTCTATTTTAGTGGCCATGTATACGATGGGGATACAGCGGGATATTCCTGTAAAAGAAATTATGGGTTCCTGCGGAGCGGCGATTTCCGGTATCGGTATGATGCTGCTGATCATCGGAGGCGGCGGAGCCTTTAAACAGGTGCTTATCGACGGCGGCGTTGGACAGTATATCGCGCTGTTGTTTGATGGCGTGACGATTTCGCCGATTATCCTGGCTTGGACGGTAGCGGCAATTTTGCGTATCGCTCTGGGTTCGGCAACCGTGGCGGCTTTATCCACTTCAGGGTTGGTGCTGCCGATGCTGGGCGCCTATGATGTGAACTTGGCATTGGTAACGCTGGCAACCGGCGCAGGGAGTACGATTGCTTCCCACGTAAATGACGCGGGATTCTGGATGATTAAAGAATATTTCGGCCTTTCCATGAAGGAAACGTTTATGACTTGGACGGTCATGGCTACATTGCAGGCCGTGCTGGGTCTCATATTTATCCTTATTGTGGATGCCGTAATATAAATATAGGGATGTTTTAGGAGGAACATAACATGCTGAAATTAAAAGGTGTCTATACGCCGGTCATTACGATCATGAAAGAAGACGGCGCTATTGATTTCGAAAATATGGAAAAACATTTGAATCACCTGACAGAAACGGGTATCCACGGTTTGCTGCTGTTCGGCAGCCTGGGTGAATTCTATGCGGTATCGATGGAAGAAAAGAAACAATTGATCGATACGGCGGTGCGGGTGGTCAACCATCGGACTAAAGTGCTGGTTGGCGTGGGCGACACATCGCTGGAACGAGTGCTGGAGCTGGCAAAATATGCGCAGCAGGCCGGTGCAGACGGCATCAACGTCGTATCCCCGTACTATTTCGGACCGACGGAAGATAGTGCAATCGCTTATTTCGGCCGCATTGCTTCTGAAGTAGACTTGCCGATACAGATCTACAACTTCCCGGATCGGGTAGGGGCAGATCTTACGCCGCGGGTGCTTCAGAAATTGGCGGCAGCGTATCCGAATATCGTAGGGGTAAAAGATACGGTAGATAACATCAGCCATACCAGAAAAGTGATTCAGGCAGTCAAAGCGGTCAATCCGGACTTTTCCGTTCTTTCCGGATTTGATGAATATTACCTGGTCAACCGTGTGTCCGGCGGCGACGGCGTATTGTGCGGTTTGACGAATATCGTGCCGGAATTGTTCGTGGCATATCATAAAGCCTATGAAGAAAAAGATTTTGCCGTTACGGAAGCCTGCGCTAAGAAAATCTCTAAACTCATGAGTATATATGAAGCGACGGGATTATTTATCACCGCGGTAAAAGCGGCAGTCAAAGCACAGGGACTCGATATCTCCACGTATACGAGAGAGCCGGGACTTCCCATTACAGAAGAAGAGTATGCCCGCATACAGGAAATCCTGCGGGACGCCCTCCAATAAGAAGACCAGAAAAAGCACCGAGATGAAATGTCTCGGTGCTTTTTTGTTTGTGGGTTAGACCACTTGAAAGAGATAAAATTTTAGATAATACGTTTCCGGAACGTTCCATAGATAAGGGTGATCCGGGGACTGTTGCCGCGCTTCAATCTGACGAAGGGTAACGGCGGCGTCTTTGGCCGCATCGTGCAGCATTTTTAAGAAAAGTTCTTCTTTCATGAAGTGCGAGCAGGAGCAGGTAGCTAAATACCCGCCGCGAGGCAGGAGTTTCATGGCTTTTAAATTGATTTCCTTGTAGCCGCGGATTGCATTGCGGACCGTCTGGCTGGATTTGGTAAATGCCGGCGGATCCAATATGATAAAATCGTAGTCTCTGCATTTTGTTTGGCTCAATTCCGTCAGCAGATCAAATACATTGGCTTCTTTTCCTTTGACGATCTGGTCTAAGCCGTTGATTTTAGCGTTATGATCGGTCATGGCAACGGCGTCGGCGGAAATATCCACTGCCGTTACCGAAGCTGCGCCGCCTTTAGCCGCGTTTAAGGCAAAGGAGCCGGTATGGGTGAAGCAGTCCAGTACATGACGGCCCTTCGCGATACGGGAAACTGCTTGGCGATTGTATTTCTGATCGAGAAAGAAGCCGGTTTTCTGCCCGTTTTCTACATCGACAGTATAGCGGATTCCATTTTCAATGATATCGGTCGTCGTTGGACAGGGGCCGGGAAGGAGAGCGGTCTGATAGAATCCTTTCGTTTCTTCCAGGCCTTCCAGCCGGCAGATTTTTACGTCGTTTCGTTCGTATACGCCGCGGATGATTTCGCCTTGTTCTAAAAGGATTTTTATAAGAAGATCAAAAATCATCTGCTTTCGCACCTCGATGCCCAGAGAAAGGGTCTGGGTTACCAGGATATCGTTGAACCGATCGACCGTCAGCCCCGGGAAGGTGTCTGCTTCACCAAAAATAAGGCGGCAGCATTTAAAATCATCGCCGGGCATGACCGTGCGGCGGTAGTCGATGGCGTAGCGGAGACGCCGTTCCCAAAATGCTTCGTCAAACGTATCGTTGGCATTGGCAGAAAGAATGCGGACCCGGATTTTGGAATGGTCGTTTACAAAACCGGTGCCGATATACTTCCCTTTTTGGGAAAGGACGTCGACGAGATCGCCGTTGGAATACGTGCCTTCGATATGAGTAATTTCTTCGCCGAACACCCAGGGATGGCCGGAACGGGCGGCTTTTTCGCCTTTGGGAGTAATATAAAATTTAGGGTAAGAACGCATGATAACCTCTCTGCTGTTTAGTTGATATGTTTAGATGAAGACTGCATTTCGCTGAATGTGCCGGCAAGGGAAGAGTCCTTCGTTTCATCGACGTCGTTCAGCACGCTGATGATCGCCATGGTAGGGATCATATTGATGCCAAAATGCAGCATTGCCCGGTAATACAGGCCTAAATCGGTGGTGACATGGGCATTTTCCAATTTCGTATGGAGCTCTTCGCAGCTGTTGCCGATCAGAAGCTGATAATTATGGATCGCTTTCATGTCTAACTTGTGTGTTTTGTAGTACGCGTCATGAAGGAAAATTCCTAATTTTCCCAGGTCATTGAAAAATGGATCGAAGATATCGCCCCAGTAATGAAAAATTTTTTCTTGTTCTTCTTCGCTGGCATTGCAGCCGTCTTCTTCATGACAGCATTCTGCATGTTCGGAAGGCTGGGAAAACAGTTCTGCCTCTATCAGATTTTCTACCATGGATTTTAGTGCTTCCGTGTAGAAATTGTAGGCCAGGATTCCTTCATTTCGAAGAATAGGCAATTCATTGTTGTTCATTGGAATAGACTCCTTAATTTCTAATATTTACATCTATTATACGGTAACTTTCTCGATTTCACAACATCAAGCGTGGAAGGTTTTGGTAAATCGCTGAATGGTGAAGACCAGCACGGCGGAAATGAAGGTAATCAGGGCGAAAACCTGTCCCCAGAGCATGGTAAAGGTATTGCCTTTTAGTAAGATGCCGCGAAGAATTTCCAGATAGTAGGTAAGGGGGAGGAGATTGCCGAGATAATAGAAAAGAAGGGGCATGGAATCCCGCGGGAATACAAAGCCGGACAGCATGATGCTGGGCAGCAGAATAAAAAAGGACATCTGCATAGCCTGCATCTGCGTTTGCGCCGTACTGGAAATGAGCAGTCCCAGGGTAAGGGAGGCGACGATGAAAAAGGAGGTAAGGGCATACAGGAGCGGCAAGCTGCCGCGAACCGGGATATGAAAGACCAGGATACCGACCAATAACGCTACGGTAGCCTGGACGTAGCCGACGAGGATGTAGGGAATAATCTTGCCCAGCATCAGTTCGTAGGAACGCATCGGCGTGACGAGGAGCTGTTCAAGCGTGCCGTTTTCCCGTTCCCGGACAATGGCGCTGGACGTGACCATCACCATTGTCATGGTCAGGATGGTTCCCATAATGCCCGGCACCATGTAGTAGGGCGTGATAAAATCCTGGTTGTACCAGGAGCGGACGCGGATATCATAAAGATTGGCCTGAGCTGCATGGATTCCGTTTTTTTCTAGTACCGCTTCCTGTGATTTTAACTGGCCGATAGACTGGGCCGCGGCGATAGCGGAAGAAGCGGACATGGAATCAGACGCATCTACGAGGACTTGTATCGGCGTGCTGGTATTGTGTTTAAGGTTGGAGGACAGATCCGGCGGTATGATGACGGCTACTTTTACTTTTCCTGTATGAACCGCGTCAGAAACATCCTGCGGACTGGTTCCCACATAGGTAATATCAAAATATTCGCTGGCAGTAAATCCGGTGAGAAGGGCGCGGCTTTCGTACGAGAGGGACTGATCGAATACGGCGGTCGGCAGATGTTTGACGTCGGTGTTGATCGCAAAGCCAAAAATAAGGAGCTGAATGATGGGCATTGCCAGCATGATCCCGATTGTCAGCGGATCGCGCCGCATTTGGATAAATTCTTTTTTTAACAGAGCCAGTAAGCGGTGCATGTAATCATCTCCTTGTATGTTTGGCGTAATAGGAAAAGACGTCTTCCATAGAAGGGGTTATGGAAGTATAAGGATAAGGAAAATCTGCAGGAACCTCACTTTGCAGCAGCAGGCGGAGGTTTTTTCCGTATACATAGGCGTCTAAATAGGAAAGCGAGCCGGCGGTGACGGCGGCAAGCAGGGAGAAGGCGTCGTCGGAGGCAAGTTCGATGAGATGGCCGGGCAGGCCGGCTTTTAAATGCGGCGGGCTGCCGGTGACCAGCAGCTTGCCTGCGTTGATGAACGCGACCTGATCGCAGTGTTCGGCTTCGTCCATAAAATGGGTCGTGACCAGAATCGTTGTGCCTGTATCGGCTAGATCGTATAAGATATCCCAGAACAGTCTTCGCATATTCGGATCGACGCCGCTGGTCGGTTCATCGAGGAAAAGGAGCTGCGGTTCATGGAGAATGGCGCTTCCCAAGGCAAGGCGCTGGCGGACGCCGGTGGAAAGAGCGCCGGTTTTTGCAGTCCGCTGCTCAGATAAATTGGACAGTTTCAGCATGGCTTCGATCCGTTCTTTTTTATAGATTCCGGTTAATCCGTACATGGACGCATAGAAATTCAAGTTTTCTTCTACGGTCAGATCAGGGTATAGGCTAAAAAGCTGCGACATATAGCCGATATGAGGGCGGACAGCAGCCATGTCGCGGCGGCCGTCTTTTCCCAGAATCGTGATTTCCCCTTCTGTAGGCTGCAATAGGCCGCAGAGCATGCGGATCGCCGTTGATTTGCCTGCGCCGTTTGGCCCCAGGAAGCCGTAGATGGCGCCTTGCGGAATGGAGATGCATAAGCGGTCTACGGCGGTAAAATCTCCAAATCGGCAGGTTAGGTTATGCGTTTCAATGATGGCTGCCATAGGATTCACCCCGCTTGTCGGTATGAAGGAGAAAGACATCTTCCAGTGTGGGCGCGGCCGTAGTAAGCGCCGGTAAAGGAAGGGATAATTCCTGAAATCTGGCCAGTACGGAAGCGGTTGTTTGTTCCGGATCGTCTGTGATCAGGCGGTAGGAATTGCCGAAGGGCTGTATGTCATGAAAATAGCAGCCGGCAAGACGGCGCGCCATGCGGCGGTCATCAGAAGGGAACGACAGCACCGTATATGGATAGGACGCCAGGAGTTCTTTTGGCGAAGCACAGCGCAGAATCGTTCCTTCCCACATCAGCGCAATACGATGGCACAGCGCCGCTTCATCCATATAGGGCGTGGCTGCCAGGATCGTCATGCCCTGCCGGTTCAGTTCATATAAGAGCTGCCAGAATTCTCTCCGTGCATTGGGATCGACGCCCGTCGTAGGTTCGTCGAGGATAAAGAGCTTGGGCGTATGTAAAATAGCGGCGGACAAGGCCAGCTTTTGTTTCATGCCGCCGGATAGTTTGCCTGCCAGGCGGTCGCGAAATGGATACAGTCCGGTAAAGGTCAGGCTATACGCAGCCCGTTCTTCGATATCTTTTTCCGCTACGCCGTACAGCGCTCCCATGAGGCGGATATTTTCCATAACCGTCATGTCTTTGTACAGACTAAAACGCTGCGGGACGTAGGCCATGGAAGGAATATATTGTTTTTTATCCATCGTGCCGCCAACCGTTATGCTGCCGTCATAACCGGATAAGACGCCGGTGATCAGCCGAAGCAGCGTTGTTTTTCCCGCTCCGTCCGGGCCGACGAGCCCCATGATTTCACCGGGCCGGATATGGAGCGTAACCTCGCGGAGCGCTGCGGTCGATCCATATGATTTGGAGACATGTTCCAGACGAATCATAAGAACCTCACATCGGCGATCATGCCGGGCTTAAAGATTTCTTGGTGATTAGGCAGCTGGACTTTGACGGAAAATACCATGTTGGCCCGCTCTTCGGGGCTGATGCTTTGCCGCGGCGTGTATTCTGCCGTATCGCTGATCTCTTTGATGTAGCCTTCAAATACCGTATCCGGATACGCGTCGATCGACACTTCTGCTTTTTGGCCGAGGGAAATAGTGCCCAACAACGAAGACGGCACATAAATCCGGACATAGCAGTCCTGCAAGTCGGCAATTGTCGCTAACGCGCTGCCGGCAGTGATGTATTCGCCTTCTTCATAATTTTTGGATAAGACAATGCCGGAAATGGGGACGAATAACGTCATGTCTTCAACGGAAAAAGACGCGTTGTCGAGCGCCGCCTTGCTGCGGGCAACTTCGGACCGCTGCGCAAGGATTTCATCGGGACGGCTGCCTGCAATCAGCAGCTGTTCCCGTTCCCGCGCGGCTGCCAGCGCCTGTTTTGCCGTTTCATAAGCTAAAGAAGCGGTATCAAATTCCTGAGCAGAAATGACTTCGCCGGCAGCAAGCGCCTGATATCGGGTATAATCGGCAGCGGCTTTGTCATAGGTTGACTGGGCAGCTGCGGTGTTGGCGGCAGCTTCCCGCAGTTCTTCGGCTCGGGCGCCTTTTTCCAGATCAGCCAGCTGATGAACGGCTTTTTCATAGGCTGCCTGTGATTGGGCGAGCTGGGCCAGCTGATCCCGGGCATTTAGGGTCGCGGCGGTATTGCCGGCGGCAACATGGGCGCCTTCTTTAATAGCAAGATGCTGGATATAGCCGCTGATCTTCGGCGTGATGTCTGCCTGTGTCGCTTCGATGGTTCCCGTATATTTTTGCTGCTGCACATGCTGCAGGTACAGCGAATATCCGGCAGCTGCGCAAAGGATAACGCCGATGATTCCGGCGAGAAAAAGTTTTTTGCGAAATGAAACGGTCATACGGTTCACCTCCGAATACCATTAAAAAAGATATCGAGTATCTGATGAGAGAAATGCTCATCTAAAGGCACTTGCAGCTGAATTTCCTGGCGGATGGGCGCGGTCAGATAGGCGAAATTGATGGCGCCGGCAAGAATGATGACCGCTTGTTCCGGGCAGATGTTGTCTCTGAATACGCCGGTATCGATTCCTTTTTGAAAGGTTTGGCACAGAAATAAGAACAGCGGCTGTACATACTCGTGGACAAACGAAGGAAGGACTGAACTTCTTTCACATAGTTCGCGGGATAAGATTTGTACAAATTCCGGATGTGTCTGATGGATTTGAGAAATGGTGCGGACGTATTGACGGATGATTTCTTCCGGCTCCGCAGAGGATAGGGGATATTTTTGCGGAAGATCGGCCAGCAGCTGAATAATAAAATGGACGACTGCAACATATAGTCCCTGCTTGCTGCCAAAATAATAGGAAACCATCGCGCCGTTAACTCCGGCCTCCTGGCTGATCTGCTGGATCGACGTCGCCGTATAGCCTTGTTTGGCAAACAGGCGGGCTGCGGCGTCAAACAGGCGCTGTTTTTTATTTTCCATACGAACTTCACTCCTTGCACAAAAATTAATTAAACGTTTGATTAATTAAAGAGATTCTGGGGAAGAGAGGGGAAATCCTTCTTTAATGAGAAGAAAAAAAGATGATTTTAAGAAATAAAAAGCAATTTAGATATAAACGTAAGGAATTATTTTTCTATTAGAAATGGCGTTTTTCATTGAAGAATGGCAGTGGGTATAATACAATTAAGCAGAAAGAAAGTCTTTGGATCCATACGGTGCGACAAGCACAATGCGGGAGGTGCCTAATGATGAAGAAAAGCAAGGTTATAGCTGTTGCAGCAGCTGTCGTGCTTTTAGGAAGCTTGCTGAACTGGGCGATGGAAAAACACCATGTGGACACGACGATTCGCGTTGGTACGGAAATGATGAATCCGCCGTTTGAATTTTCTCAGGGAAATAATTCGTATACGGGATTTGATATTGAGCTGACCCAGGCCATTTCAAGGGAGCTGGGGTATAATTGGGAATTGAAGCCGATGTATTTTAACCGTCTGATCCCGGCGCTGCAGCAGGGCGATATCGATATGATTATTTCCGCTATGGATGCGACGGATATCCGGTCGCAGCAAATGGAATTTACCGATCCGTATTTTTATGGAACGGGCTATGTTGTCATGGTTCGGGAAGACAGCGATATCCGTAAAGGAATTGATGAGCTGGAAGAGCGGGTGGTAGGCGTGCAAAACGGAACGGTTGCCATGGATATAGCCAAAGCGATACCGCGGGTGCAGCTCGTGGAGTTTGACGCCAGCTCGCAATGTTTGTTTGCGCTGTCGAGCGGAGAAGTGGACGCAATTGTAATCGAACGGCCGGTAGGGTTGTATTACCTGAATCAGGGCGTGTATCCCAATATAAAGATTGTTGGGGAATCGATGCGGAAAAGTCCGATGGTCATGGCTGTGAAAAAAGGCGATACGGAATTTAGAGATGATATCAACCGAGCTCTCAAAAAATTAAGAGAGACGGGCGAATACCAGAAAATATATGAGAAATGGTTTGGCAAATTATAAAAAAGCCTCCGGCATGTTAGTGCCGGAGACTTTTTTATATAATACATTATTATAAGATAATAATCATGAAGCAATGAATAAAGTCAAAGCCAGGGATTTTTACTGCAGGGATTTGATATAGGCCCGCACGATTTTTTCTACGAAATCCTGACAATCTTTTGCGGTGGAAGGATCATATTTTCCGCCGTTGGTTTTGTTGTTGGACAAGACGCGAACGGTAAGGAACGGAACCTGATACGCTTCGCATATCAGCGCGGCGCTTGCGGCTTCCATCTCTTCGACGCTGGAGCCGTATTCGGTATGGAGCCAGTTCATACGATCTAATTCATTGTTCCAAAAATTCGCAGAAGCCACCGTACCTTCCACTACTTTTCCGCGGGTATATTGGTGTTTGAGGGAGTTCGCGATGCGAAGCAGCTGCGGATTGCCTTCATAATAGCGAACTTTTTCCGCGTCCTGATTTTCTCCGGCGCTGCCTTCAGAAGCCATGACGTCCATCGGAATCCACTGGAACGGATCGCTGCCTTCGCCGGCCTGTCTGGTCGGCGTTTTAAAATTACCGGCGTTGAATACTTTTTTGCCAAGGACGATATCGCCTACATTCAGGTTCGGATCATGTCCGCCGGAAGTGCCCTGATTGATCACGGCGATCGGTTTATACCGCTCAATGGCAATGGCCGTGGCTGCTGCCGTATTTTCCATGCCTTTGCTGGTTTTAGCGACAATGACCGGATACGAATCCAGCGTTCCGATATAGAAAATATAGTTGCCCGTCCGTTCTTCCCGGACATTTTCCAGGCGGGCTGCTAAATTCTGCGCTTCGATCGGCATAGGGCCTTCGATGACGATCGGCTGCTTCGGCGGTTCATGAGAAGGAACGGTAACGCTTTTTACCTGAGCAAGCGCTGCCGCGCCGCCCAGCATACAGAAAAGAGTACAGAGAAGAGTTGTTTTTTTCAAAAAGTTACGCATAGGAAAGCCTCCACATTAAATAATTTTAGTTGTCCAGTCTTCTATGTTCCACACGCTGTCGATCCAGTCTTCATAAAAGTCCGGTTCGTGGGAAACCAGAAGGATACTGCCTTTAAAATCGATTAACGCTTTTTTCAATTCTTCTTTGGCATCAGGATCCAGATGATTGGTCGGTTCGTCTAAGATCAGCCAGTTCACTTTTTTGAGCATCAGTTTGCAGAGGCGGACTTTGGCAGCCTCGCCGCCGCTCAATACAAATACTTTGCTGGTAATATGATCGTTGCTGAGACCGCAGGATGCCAGCGCCGCCCGGACTTCAAAATTGGTCAGCCCCGGATATTCATTCCAAACGTCGTCGAGCGCGGTATTTTCATTTTTTGTCCGTTCTTCCTGTTCAAAATAGCCGGGCTCCAGAAATTCTCCCAGCTCTATGCTGCCGCTGACAGGAGGAATCAGCCCTAAAATCGTTTTTAATAACGTCGTTTTTCCCAGGCCGTTGACGCCGCGGACGGCAATTTTTTGTCCCCGTTCCAAAGCAAAGGTAACGGGCCGGGTCAGCGGCGTATCGTAGCCCAGCACCAAATCAGACGCTTCTGCCAAATAGCGGCTGGGCGTCCGGGCTTCCTGGAAGCGGAAGGTTGGTTTTATCCGTTCTTTTGGTTTTTCAAGCCGTTCCATTTTATCTAATTTTCGCTGACGGCTTTTTGCCATGTTCGTAGTGGCGACACGCGCCTTGTTGCGGGCGATGAAATCCTCCAGCCGGGCGACTTCCTGCTGCTGCCGTTCGTAGGCGCTCCGTTTTTGGTTTTGGTAAATGGCGTACATTTCCTGGAATTTGTCGTAATTGCCGGTATAGCGGGTTAATTCGCAGTTTTCCAGATGATAGACTACATTTACTACGCTGTTTAAAAAGGCGATGTCATGGGAAATGAGGATAAAGGCATGCTCATAGTTTTGCAGGAATTTGGTGAGCCATTCGATGTGCTCGGCGTCCAGATAGTTGGTCGGTTCGTCGAGAAGAAGGATGGACGAATTTTGCAGCAGCAGTTTGGTCAGCAGTACTTTGCTGCGCTGGCCGCCGGACAAATCTGCCACATCCCGATCCAGTCCGATGCTGCCAAGCCCCAGGCCGTTGGCGACTTCTTCTATTTTTGAATCTAATGCGTAAAATCCGCTGTGCTCCAATTCAGACTGAATCTCGCCGACTTCTTCCATCATCGCGTCCAGTTCGTCCGGAGAAGCGCTGCCCATCTTATCGTATAACTCCAGCATATGCTGTTCCTGGGCAAACATGTCTTTAAAAGCTGTCCGCAGAACTTCCCGGATGGTCATTCCTTGCTCTAAGGTGCTTTGCTGATCCAGATAGCCGACGGTTACGCGCCCCGGCCATTCTACTTTCCCTTCGTCCGGCTGCAAATGGCCGGTGACGATATTGAGAAACGTGGATTTTCCTTCGCCGTTTGCCCCGACAAGACCGACATGTTCTCCGCGGAGCAGTTTGAAAGATACATTTTCCAAAATCTGCCGTCCGCCAAACGAATGGGAAATGTTAGTAACGTTTAAATAACTCATGGAACCCCTCTTTCTTATCTGATTTCATAAGGACTATTGTAGTATGCCGGCTGCCGGTTTGTAAAGGCGGACGGCGGCAAATATAGCGGCTGTCTGCGGAAACCTGCCTATTTGCTGTGCAAAAACAGTCGGACAAAAGGAGATCATAGACAGAAAAAAAGACCGTTTCCATAGAAACAGTCTGGAAAAAATCATCAGCGTCCGATCAGATATAATCCGACGGCGCAGATGCCCATGCCGATGAGCTGCTGGACGGATACTTCCTCTTTATACAGCAGGATTCCTACAACGAGCAGGGCGCAGGCCAGCGCCGTATTGGCAATGAGCGAGGCGGTGCTGACTTTCCACCCGGCCCGGTACATATAGACATAGCCTACTTCAATGGTAATAATGGATAAACCAAGAGCGATAGCCGTCCAGTTGGTTTTTGCAACTTCGGCGAAAAGACTTTTCTGTCCCGCTGTAAAAAAGAACAGAAGGGCCGAGCAAACGGTGGCCAAAAGATAGGTAACGAAGAACGACGCGTACATGCTGGTATGTTCCGGCAGTGATTTTGTACAAATATTATATATAGTGTTGGCGCCGATAACGATGAGCATGGGCCAAAGCATATCCCACATGGCAGGACCTCCCTGATATAATGTGCCGAAGCGGCAAAACAATGAATTTATCGTATCATGACGGCGGATACGCGTCAATATGCCCTGGGGAAAGGTCAGGGCAAAGAAAAGTAAAAAAAGAAGAAAATTCCTGCCGAATTCGTGGACAATTTCAGATCCATAGTATATAATACTTTATATTGCAAATGTTGGCATATGGCAATCTGATGGGGCCTGTGCAATAGGAAGCTGTGAACCGTGTCAGGTCCGAGAGGAAGCAGCACTAAGCAGTCCCTCTTATGTGCCACGGGGAAACCTGTCAGGTTGTCATATGCCAGTGTTTGCGCAAAGCAGCGGAGGCTGCTTTTTTTGTATCAAAAAGGAGGAAGTCCGGTGGCCTATATCGCGTTGTATAGAAAATGGAGACCTGCGTCTTTTGCCGACGTAGTGGGACAGCATATGGTGATGGAAACGCTGCAAAAAGCGATTTTGTCGGATAAAGTAGCGCATGCGTATCTGTTTTCCGGACCCAGAGGCACCGGGAAGACGAGTACGGCCCGCATTTTTGCCAAGGCCCTCAACTGCCCGAATGCCAAAGACGCCGAGCCGTGCAATGCCTGTGCATCGTGCCGGCATATCAGCGCCGGCGAGTCCATCGATGTAACGGAAGTGGACGCGGCGTCGAACCGCAGTATTGAAGATATCCGCAATCTGCGGGAAACGGTCAAGTTTATGCCGGTGGAAGGGCGGAAAAAAATATTTATTATCGACGAAGTGCATATGCTTACCATGGAAGCCTTCAACGCCCTTTTAAAGACGCTGGAAGAACCGCCGGCGCATGTGGTGTTTATCCTGGCGACGACGGAGCCGGCTAAGATTCCCATGACAATTTTGTCGCGGTGCCAGCGGTTTGAATTCCGCCGCATTACCAGCCGGGATATTGCAGAGCGGCTTTTATATGTAGCGAAAGAGAGCGGTTTTTCTCTTACGGAAGGGGCGGCAAATCTGCTGGCCGTTCAGTCGGACGGAGGCATGCGCGATGCGCTTAGTCTGCTGGATCAATGCGTAGGAACGATGGATTCGGCCATTGATGAAGCGGCAGTGCGGCAGCTTTTGGGGCTGGTGGGCAGAGATTGGCTGCTCAAGCTGTGCGGGTATATTTTTGCCAACGATGCCGGCGGTTTGATGCAGGCATTGAACGAAGCGTTTGAAACAGGAAAAGAACCGGTGCAGCTGCTGATGGAGCTATTGGAACATTTGCGGTCGCTCATGCTGTGCCGTACCTTGCCGGAAGCGGAAGCGCTGGCAGCGTACAGCGACTGCATGGACGAACTGAAAGCGCAGGCGCAGTCGATAGAGCCGCCGCGGTTATATGCCGTGATTGGAATTTTGCAGGAAGCGCTCAATACCGCGCGCACGTCGGCTATGGCTCGGGTAGCGGCAGAAGCCGGTTTACTGACGGCAGCGTCTACGCTGGGACAAAGCAGTCTGGACGATTTGGCGCGCCGGGTGCAGCGGCTGGAAGAGCAAACCTATGCGGTGCCGCAGGCGCTGCTGGACCGTATCAGCCGGCTGGAAGCCGCCGCGGCGGCAGGAACGCTGGGCGGTCTTTCGCATGAAGCGGCGCCGCCGTCGTTCGGTATTTCGCCGGCGCCGCCTGTCCAGCCGCCGGCAATGTCTGCGGGAGCAGGCCGGATCCGGATTTCTCCGCCGAAAATAAAAGCGCCGGTACCGGCGGCAGCGTCTGTGGCTCCGCCGCCGGCGGACTGACCGTAGCCATAGATCCGGTCCTCATCCACCGTCACGCCCGCCTTTTTACAGTCGTCCTTGACCAGCTCCAGCAGGTCCAGCATATAGTCGGCGTTGCCGGTCAGGTCGTAGGTGACCGCGATAAATCCGTACTCGTCGGCGGCCTCCTTGATGTCGGTGGCCTCCAGGAATACCATGGC
>UREG01000030.1 GCA_900546795.1 uncultured Veillonellaceae bacterium
GGTACCGGACGTGCTGCTCAGCGGGCATCATAAGAATATAGAAATATGGCGGCGGCAGGAAGCGCTGCGCAGGACGTGGGAAAAACGGCCGGACCTGCTGGATAAGGCAGCTCTTTCCCGGGAAGACAAGGCCTTTTTAGAAAGCCTTAAAAGGAGCGGAGATAAATGAAATCACCTCTTTATATAGGGCTGGTGCATTACCCTATTTATAATAAGCATGGCGAAGTCGTGGCTACGGCAATTACGAATTACGATATCCATGATATCGCCCGATCTTCCTGCACCTATGATGTGCAGAAATATTTTATCGTTCATCATGTGGAAAGCCAAATACAGCTGGCCAATGAAATCATGAACCATTGGAAAACTGGGTTTGGAAGCACTTATAATCCGGATCGGAAAGAAGCGTTTGAACGGGTCGTAATGGTTCCCTCTGTAGACAGCGCGGTGGAAGCGGTGGAAAAGGAAACGGGACTGCGGCCATATGTCGTGACTACGGACGCTCGAACGTATGACAATACGATTACCTATATCGACCTTCGGAAGAAAAGAGAAACCGAGGATCGGCCGATATTGGTACTCTTTGGCACCGGGTACGGCATGACGAAAGAAACAATGAAAAAATTCGACTATATCCTGGAGCCGATCTACGGCGCCGGTGAATATAACCATTTATCCGTGCGTTCTGCGGCGGCTATCATCTTAGACAGACTGGCCGGCGAAGCATGGTGGGAGAAATAAGGAAGGAGATTTTTTATGTCAGGACATTCCAAATGGGCAAATATTAAACGCAAAAAGGGTAAGAATGACGCGATCCGCGCAAAAATTACGACGAAGATAGGCCGTGAAATCACGATTGCCGTTCGGATGGGCGGACCGGACCCGGTAGGCAATATGCGCCTTAAACTGGCTCTCCAAAAAGCAAAAGAAAATAATATTCCTAAAGATAATATTCAGCGGGCAATCCAGAAAGGCGCCGGCGCGGCAGACGGCGGCAATTACGAAGAAATTACCTATGAAGGATATGGACCGGCCGGTGTGGCGATTACGGTAGACGTTATGACGGACAATCGGAATCGGGCAGCGGCAGATGTACGTCATGTCTTTACAAAAAGCGGCGGAAACATGGGTGAAACCGGCTGCGTAGCCTGGATGTTTAAACGCAAGGGCGTGTTTGTTGTAGAACGCAGCGCTGCAGACGAAGAAGAATTGATGATGCTGGCGCTGGACGCAGGTGCGGAAGATTTCAAAACCGGCGATGAAGAATATGAAATTACGACGACGGCAGAAGACTTTGACGCCGTAGAAAAAGCACTGGAAGAAAATAATGTGCCGGTGCTGGTTGGCAAGATTACGATGATGCCGGATACGACCGTTGCAGTAGAAGGCGACGACGCGGCAAAATTGGAACGCATGCTGGATGCATTGGACGAACTGGACGACGTGCAGGACGTATATCATAACGGCGAGCTTCCGGAAGAAGACTAATTTTTTTAAGCAGGTGTTGGAAACGATGCCTGCTTTTAAAAACGGCAAAAAATGAAGAAAAATATATTGACATAAAGAAGAAGCTGCCTTTATAATATAAAGGTCATGGTATAGCGTGCTGTATCATGTGGAACCGCGTGGAGAGGTTATTAAACCGGAAACGGTACCGTATTCAGCGAGTATGAGTGCAAGGAGGTGCTAACATGTACGCAATTATCAAAACTGGTGGTAAACAATATCGTGTAGCAGAAGGCGATATTATTACTATTGAAAAATTGGAACAGCAGGCTGAAGAAGCTGTAACGTTTGACCAGGTTCTTTCCGTAGTAAATGGGGAAGATGTAAAAGTTGGTCAGCCGCTCGTAGCAGGTGCGAAAGTAACTGGTACGGTATTGGCACAGGGTAAAGCGAAAAAAATCCTCGTGTTCAAATACAAAGCAAAATCCAACTATCGCCGCCGTCAGGGTCATCGTCAGCCGTTTACGAAAGTTCGTATTGAAAAAATCGAAGCGTAATGATAACGATACAAATCGTGCGCGATACACAGCATAAAATGATTGCCTTTGAAATAGACGGCCACGCCGGCTATGATGAAGAAGGGCATGATATCGTTTGTGCCGCCGTATCGGGAATTACGCTGACTGCCGCTTTGGGGCTGCGGGATTATGCAAAAGCAGAAGGCTCGTATAAAAACCAAAAGGGGCATATGTCCGTGCGTATCAACCGGCCGGACGAAACGACACAGGCGATAATGGAAACGATGGTGCTGGGGCTGGATCAGATCAGTCGGCAGTATCCGGAATTTGTCTCTATTCATGAAGTATAGGAGGTGGACGTAATGTTTACTTTTGATTTGCAGTTATTTGCACATAAAAAAGGGGTAAGCAGCACTCGTAACGGTCGTGACAGTGAATCCAAACGACTTGGTGTGAAATGCCATGATGGTCAGGCTGTAAAAGCTGGCTCCATCATCGTTCGTCAGCGTGGTACTCATTTCCACCCTGGTGTGAATGTTGGTTTGGGCAGCGATGACACGCTGTATGCAAAAGTTCCTGGTAAAGTAGCTTTTGAACGTGCTGGCCGCTATAACCGTCAGGTAAGCGTATACCCAGTAGAAGCGTAAGCTGATAAGAGAACGGAAATCGTTGATTTCCGTTCTTTTTTTATGCATAAACAGCAGGCACTGCCATCGCAGGAAAACGGAAACAGAGCCGGTAAAATCTGACGTACAATATTTCCGGACACTCGAAAGGCTGAGGCAGAAAGATAAGGGGGAGAGTCTGGTTGTAAAAGGGAGCATGCAAGGAAGGGAGTGGGATTACCCGGCTGTATTTCTTAGCGAAAACAGAAGTTTGAGTGACTTCCTATTTAAGTATGAAAGCGTTGGGGGATTTTTTTGTGCAGAGAGGCGCCATTGCGGGCAGACTTTCTTTTTGGGAGAAAAGAGCAGAAAAATTTTTTTGTTTCTTAATTAGCAGAAAAAGATTTTCGGCAGTACATGCAGTGGCAGTCTGTAATCTGGCAGAAGTGTTTAGTCTGCAAGAGGCGGCTGGGAGATGTGCTGATGACACGGAGTTTTTAGTACGAAAAGAGGGGAAATATGAGAAATATGCTTGCTTGAGTCTAGATTTCTTTATTATAATGGAAGAAAAAAGTATATAGACAAAAGACAAGGAGTCAGTATGAAAGAAATTAAAGAGCAGATATGTGAAATCGGCCGCCGGCTGTATGCAAAAGATATGATTGCAGGCGGTGACGGAAATATCAGTGTCCGTGATGAAAACGGAATAATATGGATCACTCCGGCGGGAAAACGAAAAGGCGAATTGGTTCCGGAAGATATTTTAGGGATTACCATAGAAGGGGAAGTCCGGTATGGGCTGGGTACGCCCTCGACGGAAACAAAAATGCATTTAGCTGCCTACCGTATTTGCCCGCATATCCATGCGGTAGTGCATGCCCATCCCCAGGCAGCTACGGCGTACA
Source organism: uncultured Veillonellaceae bacterium (assembly GCA_900546795.1). Classification (GTDB taxonomy): domain Bacteria; phylum Bacillota; class Negativicutes; order Veillonellales; family Megasphaeraceae; genus UMGS915. The sequence goes on from UREG01000030.1 coordinate 3,475, forward strand.
CGGTAGCCGGCGCAGCTTTTGAAAATGAAGTGCTGATCGAAAGCCTGCCTATTTTGGGTGAAGTAGTTACCGCTCCATACGGCCGGCCGTCTACGGACGAAGTAGTGACTTCGTTGGCGCCGTATTTAGCGGAACACCCGGTGATTCTGATGGCGAATCATGGGGCAGTAACGACGGGCAAGACGCTGTGGGAAGCGTATAATCGAATTGAAACGCTGGAACATGTGGCGCGGACGTGTTTATATGGAAAATTACTGAGTGCAGCGTATCAATACGGAAATAAAGAAGGGCTGTCCTTGCAGCTGATCGAAAGGAAAAAGCAATGAAGCGCTGGCTGTGGATATTGCCGCTGGCATTGCTGCTGTCCGGCTGTGGAATGAGTCCCCGGGAGAAGGAGCCGGAATCGATTCGGATTTTAACAACCATATATCCTGTATATGAAACAGTAAAGCAAGTAGCGGGAAATACGGCTGACGTTACTATGCTGATTCCGCCGGGAGCGGAAGCTCATGATTGGGAGCCGTCTGCTTCCGCGATTCGGGAAATGCGGAGCGGTGCGCTGCTGTTTTATAATGGAGGCGGATTAGAGCCTATAGAAGAATTGGTGAAAGAGGAACGATCTGGTTCGGGAAGAAAAGTAGCGCTTACGTCTGTTCTCGATCTTCTTCCGGGAGAGGACGAGGAGCATGGAGACGAGGAACACGAACATGAAGACCACGATGCGGAGGAAGCAGAACATGGGCATCATGGACATCATCATCACCATCATGAACAAGACCCGCATGTATGGCTGGACCCTAGAAATGTGTGCAAAGAAGTCGATCTGATTGTGCAGGTGTTGAGTGAAGAAGATAAAGCGAATGCCGATACATATAGGAAAAATGGAGAAGCCTATAAAGAAAAGCTGCTGGCCTTGGATCGGGACTATGAAACGGCGCTGGCGCAGGTAAACAGCCGGGAAATGATTACGACCCATGCGGCTTTTGCTTATTTGGCGGCTCGGTACCATCTGCATCAGGTCAGCGCAATGGGAATTTCTCCCGACGCAGAACCTACGCCGCGGCGAATGGCGGAAATTATAGAGTATATTAAGGAACACCAAATCCCCGTGTTGTTTATGGACGCATCTTCTAATCCGCGGATTGGAGAAGTGATTGCAGAAGAAACCGGGATCCGTGTAGAACGATTAAATCCTTTGGAAAGTATTACGATGGAAGACCGATGGGCAGGAAAAGACTACTTGTCCATTATGAGAGAAAATCTGGAAGCCTTGCAGCGGGGATTGGGAAAAGCCGAATAAACCGTGAAGGGGAAAAGATCAACCAATCACATTGAGCGTCAGGCGGATTGAAACGTATTTGGGCAAGACGTTTCGAAGAATCGCCCTGGCCGATGTGCGAACAGTGTGCAGCGGCTGATTAGACGTACTGTAAAGAAAGACAGGATGAACGGATTCTGTATAATAAAAAGAAACTCCCTTTAGGGAGTTTCTTTTGCATTTAGTATAAAATATCATCCATCGCTTTTCGGCAAAGTGCGATCGCTTCCTCGATCTCCCCTTTGGTGATGGTAAGAGGCGGATTGAAATAGAGAACATTGCCGAGCGGGCGAAGGAGCAGGCCATAGGATAAAGCTTTTTTATAAATTTGGTAGCCTATACGCTCGCTGGCGGGAAAGGGAGCCGCTGTTTTTTTGTCTTGAACCAATTCCATGGCGTGAATCAGACCGATGTGGCGGATTTCGCCCACATGAGGATCTTTGCCGAAGGCATCTTCCATGGAAGCGGTTAGGAAGGGCGCTATGGCATTTGCTTTTTCAAGGATCTTTTCGCTTTCCATCACCTGCAGGACTGCAAGAGCGGCAGCGCAGCCAAGCGGATTTCCGCTGTAGGTATGGCTGTGCAGGAAAGCTTTTCCCGTATGGTAATCGTCATAAAAGGCGTCGTAAATGGCGTCGGTAGCTGCAATGATGGACATGGGCATATACCCGCCGGTCAAGGCTTTGCTGAGGCACATGAGATCCGGGGTAATGCCGGCATGATCGCAGGCGAATCGTTTTCCGGTACGTCCAAAACCGGTGGCGATTTCATCGATGATGAGAAGCACGCCGTACTGATCGCAGAGACGGCGCAGCTTTTGAAGATATAACGGCGGATAAATACGCATGCCCGCGCAGCCTTGCAGAAGCGGCTCCGCAATAAAGGCTGCCGTTTCCCTGCCGTATTGTGCAAAGGCTTCTTCCGCAGATTGGAAGCATTCGCATTGGCAGCTCTCGCGTGATTTTTTATAGGGACAGCGGTAACAGTCAGGGGCTTCGATGTGAATTGTTTTCATCATCATCGGTTTGTAAATTTGGGTAAACACGTCCATGCTGCCTACGGAAAGTGCGCCGATCGTTTCGCCGTGATAGCCTTCAGAAAGGCACATGAACTTTTGTTTTTCCGGATGGCCAGTCTGCTGGTGGTATTGAAAAGCCATTTTTAACGCACTTTCTACAGCAGAAGAACCGTTATCGGCAAAGTTTAGCTTTGTAAGTCCTTTCGGTAAAATAGAAACTAATTTTTCCGCCAGCTCTATCGCGGGGCGATGGGAGAAATTGGCGAAGATTACGTGCTCCAATTCGTCCAGCTGTTTTTTGATAGCGGCATTGATCGCCGGATGGCAATGCCCTAAGAGGTTGCACCACCAGCTGCTGACAATGTCCAAGTATTTATGGTCGTCTACATCATAAAGATAAGAGCCTTCGCCATGGTCAATGACGATAGGGGGCAGAGTTTCGTAATCTTTCATTTGTGAACAGGGATGCCAAATATGCTGCAGATCCCGTTCACTCCAGGTTTTGGTAGGCATAACAGATTATCTCCTTTGCGGTATAGTATAGAGTGCGCACAGCGTTTTTGGATCAAGAGGAAATTCCTGCGCATTGTCAGGAATTTTGGCAACGATGGGAAGCTGCGTCAAGGATTCGATCATACGGCAGTTGTCTTCTTCCATTGGGTCATTGGCATGAAACCGATTCATGATAAAACCTTTGATGGGAATACGGCGGCTTTTTAAGTATTCGGCGGTAAGGACACAGCTGTTGATGGAGCCGAGCGCGGGCACCGCTGTGATCAGTACGCTTAATCCAAGATGGGAAATGATATCTTCCAGAAGAATTTTTTGACTATCCCAGCGTATGGGGCAGACAATACCGCCGCTCCCTTCGACCGTCAAATAATCGAAACGAGCGGAAGCCGCAGCAAAATCCCGTTCAATGACAGCCATTTCTGCGGGATTTCCTTCCCATTGTGCGGCCAGATGAGGGGATACGGCTTCTTTATATATATAGGAAACGCAAGACTCCGGCATTTCTGCCAATCCTGCCGTACGAAGGACCTGGTCGGCATCGCCGGGGATAAGGCGCCCGTCGGCTCCGGCAAGAGCGCCGCTGAGCGCTGCTTTATAATAGCCGGCGTTTTTTCCCGCTTTTCGCAGTGCTTTGACCAATAACGCGGTTACATAGGTTTTGCCGACGTCGGTTCCCGTAGCGGTAATAAAAATACTTTTGCTCATAAACAACACCTCGTTTTATTTCAGATAACGGCGGATTGCCGCGCCGATGGCAGCAGCTGCGGCCATCAATTCTTCTTCTGTATGTGTGGCCATTACGGTGGAACGGAGCCGAGCCGTTCCTTTAGGCACGGTGGGGTAGCGGATAGCCGGGATTAAGAAGCCTTGTTCCTGTAAATCGGCGGCAATTTGCAGAGCGAGTTTTTCATCGCCGATAGGAATGGGGATGATAGCTGTTTGGGAATCGGCTGGGACGCCTTCGTGGGCGAGTGCCTGGCAAAAAAAGCGGATATTGTGATGCAGGCAGGCGATTCGCTCCGGTTCACGCTCAATGATATCAAGAGAAGCCAGTGCTGCCGCCAGCGTAGGCGGTGTTTGGGCAGTGGAAAAAATGAAGCTTCTCGCTTTATTCTTCAAATATGAGATAAGGAGTGAAGAAGCGCAGATAAATCCCCCTTCTGAACCAAGCGATTTGCTGAGGGTTCCCATGATGATATCCGGTTGGCCGGCGAGTGGAAAGTATTCCGTAATCCCGCGCCCTGTTTTGCCCAATACGCCGGTTGAATGCGCTTCATCGACCATAGTGAGCAGGCGATATCGTTTTCCGATAGCGGTAAAAGCAGGAAGATCCAGGATATCGCCGTCCATGCTAAAGACTGCATCGCTGACGATAAGGCCTTTTTTACAAGGGTTGGCCTTTATTTTTTCTTCTAAATCGTTCATGTCTAAATGGCGATAGATCACCGTACGCCCTTTGCCCAGCCGGCAGCCGTCGATGATGCTGGCATGGTTGTATTCATCGCTGAAGACGATCGTATCGCGGTCGGATAAGGCGGCGATCGTACCGAGGTTGGCCGTATAACCGGTATTAAAAAGAAGGGCGGATTCCGTGTGTTTAAACTGGGCTAAGCGCGTTTCCAACTCTTCGTGCAGCGGCATGGTGCCCGTAGTGAGCCGGCTGCCGCCGCTTCCTGTACCGCAAGTCAGCGCTGCAAGAGCCGCCGCTTGTTTTACTTCCGGATGATTGGCCAGATCTAAATAAGCATTGGAAGACAGGAGCAGCATATTTTTTCCATTTCGCTGAACGTGCGCAGTTTGCGGCGAGGAAATCGTTTGGGTTTGGCGGTATAAATGATGGGATTGTATCCGGGCTAGTTCTTCTGCCAGCCAATCGGCGGGAAGTTTACGAGAAGGCTGCGGCATATCTGTAATGAGGACGGGCTGTTTTTCTAAATAGGCGATCACTTCGGCAGCTGCGGCTTTTCGGCTGTCAAAAATAAAGACGCGGCCGCCAAACGGACAGCCTTCTTTTTTCAAAGGAGAGATGCGGACATAGCCAAGCTTTGAAGAAGCGATATAGCCGGTTACATAATCCGGATCATCAGAAATACAGAGTTCGGCGAGCATACCTGGCGCGTGCGCCGTTTTGGAGGCGAGTATCAGCGCCTCGTGAAAATGACATTTTTCTTTTTCTGGGCGAGGAAGGGTAGAATCCATGTAAGTGACGCGGACGCCCCGCTGAGGATCCGGTTCCCGGCAGGTCTGGGATGTGATGTCATACAGGATCGCGCCTCGCATTGCTTTACGGCTGTGAAGGAGTTCGAGGACTGCGCGGCCATTAGGAATGCCGGAAGTTTCTAAGTAAGAAACAAGCAGGTTTTCTCCTTCTTCGGCAGAAGCTGCCGTAAGAGCGGAGACTGGCAGCGCCGGTATATACTGAATTTCCGCATGGTTTATTTCTTCCAGTTTTAGCTGAATGGAATCCGGCTGTCCTAAGCTGTGGTGCAGAGCTCGTTCCGTTAACTGGGAAACGGCAGAGGAAAGCTGGTCCGGAGAGAGAATTCGCTCGGCTCCGGAAATATGACGTGTGTGCTGAGAAGCTCTCATTTTAATGCTGAATAGTGACATGGCGGTTAACTACTCCTTTTTGATGATTGTGTAAGAAATGAAGAAAGGGGATAGAGGGACAGCCTTGCAAAGAGGCGGCATATCGGCGTATAAAAAATCCATACGATCACCGCGGTAAAGACAATGCCCGGAAAAGCGGCGCCGATCATAAGCCATAGATCGATTTGCAGGAAGAGGGATAAGAGCAGGCGCGCCAGCAGCGTGCCAAAGGCGCCGCTGACGATAAGAGCCCAGCGGCCGGTTCCTAAAAAGGAAATGCCCAGGCCCGCAGCGATGCGAAAAATAAGGGCGACGGCAATATGAAGCCCTGTGCCGGTTCCTGTTAAAAAGGTCAGCAGACTGGCGAGTATGCCGATGAATAGATAGCGGGAAAATCCAAAGGCCATGCAAATAAATAAAGAAAGGGGCGCCGACAGCTGAAACTCCGTCCCGGGAATAAAGGAGGGAATCTTCCATAAACCGGCAAGAAAAAGAAGGACGCTGCAAAGAGCTGCCCGGGTGTACTGCTTCATATCAAACCTCCTATAATTGTAAACTTTTTATACAAAACGGTTAACTAAATAACACCCTGATTATAGGCGCGGGAAAACATATTGTCAACAATTAATCCCAAGAATTGCAGTTTACAATTAAAGGCGGATGGAACTATAGCCGGTGATATGGAAGAGAAGCGGCAAATTTATCTTGACAGAAGAAGGAAAGGCACTTATAATAATTTCAACATAGTAAAACGCAATGATGGAGAAGCAAATACGAATCTTTTCAGAGAGTCGGCGGCAGGTGTGAGCCGATAAGTGCAGTATAGTGTTCCGCTCCGAAGCGGCGAATGATGAATTCGACGGGATCGCCCGATATAGCGACTAAAGATGGCCGTTAGGCAATTTGGGTGGCAACGCGGGAATATCTCTCGTCCCTTATAGGGATGGGAGTTTTTTTATTTTGCGGGGCAGCTAATTGCAGACGCGCTAATTTGGGTGGCACCGCGAGATGGAGAAGCTCGTCCCATGGGACAGCTTCTCCATTTTTATATTCAGGAGGGATCACCATGAACAGAGTGTACAATTTTAATGCCGGACCGTCGGCAATGCCGCTGGAAGTGCTGGAAGAAGCGCAGGCCGAGTTTTTGGATTACCGGGGAACGGGCATGAGTATTATTGAAATGAGTCACCGCAGCGCCGTCTATCAGGACATGCATGACGATACGAAAGCCGTTCTTCGCCGATTAATGCAGATTCCCGATACGTATGAAATATTGTTTTTGCAAGGCGGAGGAAGTACGCAGTTTTTTATGACGGCAGCGAACTTTTTTACTAAAGCCAGAGCTGCCTATGTCAATACGGGCGTATGGGCGAATAAAGCCAGAAAGGAAGCCCAGTTTTTTGGAGAGGCCTATGAAGCGGCGTCTAGTCAGGATCGGAACCATTCGTATATTCCGGAAAAACTGAACTTGCTGCCCGATACCTCGTATCTTCATATCACGTCCAATAATACGATCTACGGTACAGAATACCGGCAGTTTCCCAAGACGGATGTGCCGCTGATCTGCGATATGTCCAGCGATATTTTATCCCGGCCTATCGATGTGACGGCCTTCGATTTGATTTATGCCGGAGCGCAGAAAAACCTGGCGCCTGCCGGTGTGGTGCTGGCTATTATAAAAAAAGAATTTTTGCAGACTGCCAGAAAAGAGCTGCCGACGATGGTGAAATACGCTACGTTTGCAGAACATGATTCACTGTACAATACGCCGCCTGTATTTGGGATTTATATGATGAACAAAACGCTTCATTGGATCGAGCGCATGGGCGGAGCAGAAGCGATGGCGGCGCGAAATGAAGAAAAGGCAAAACTGATTTATGATGTCATCGATCAGAGTGAAGGGTTTTATACAGGTCATGCGGAAACGCCGTATAGAAGCCTCATGAACGTAACGTTTACGCTGATGACGAAAGAGATGGATGCAGATTTTATTGCTGCAGCGAAAGCGACCGGGTTTGTGGGCGTAAATGGGCATCGTCTGGTCGGAGGATGCCGGGCGTCGTTATATAATGCGGTGGAACGCAGCGCCTGCGAAGCGTTTGCCGATTTTATGAAAGAATATCAAAGAAAGCATCGTTAAGGAGGAAAATAGATATGATGAAAGTATTTGTAAGCAATGATATTTCGAAAAAAGGGATCGCTCTTTTGCAGGAGAAATTTGATGTAGATGTAGAGAAGAATCTGACGGAAGAAGAATTGATAAAAGTCATTGATCAGTATGATGCAATCGTAACGAGAAGCCAGATGAAGTTCACTAAAAAAGTGATCGAAGCAGCGAATCGGCTCAAAGTCATTGGCAGGGCCGGTGTAGGTGTGGATAATATTGATATTCCTGCCGCTACGGCTAAAGGGATCATCGTAGTGAATGCGCCGGAAGGCAATACGATTGCCGCTACGGAACATACGGTGGCTATGATGATGGCGATGACCCGCCATATTCCGCAGGCGCATCAGTCGATACAGGAAGGCCGCTGGGACAGAAAGAGCTTTGACGGAATCCAGGTACAGGGAAAAACGCTGGGGATTATCGGGGTAGGCCGTATCGGTTCCCGCGTGGCAAAACGCATGCAGGCGATGGAAATGCAGACGATCGGCTACGATCCGTATATTACCGAAGAACGGGCGCGGCAAGTGGGCGTTACGCTGGTCGATTTAGATACGCTGTTAAAAGAAGCGGATTATATAACGATTCACACGCCGCTGACAAAAGAAACAGAACATATTATCAATGCGGATACGATTGCGAAAATGAAAGACGGCGTACGGATCGTAAACTGCGCGCGTGGCGGCTGTGTAGACGGACCGGCGGTAGCAGCGGCGCTTAAAAGCGGGAAAATAGCCGGAGTTGCTATCGACGTATATCCGGAAGAACCGCTGACCAAGGAAAATAATCCGTATTTAGGACTGCCGAACGTAGTGCAGACGCCGCATTTAGGCGCATCGACGCTGGAAGCGCAGGTCGGCGTAGCTGTAGACGTAGCGGAAGGCGTGATCGACGCGTTGGAAGGCCGGCCGGTTATGACCGCTGTCAATATGGCGCCAATTCCTAAAAATGTTATCGACGTGATTAAACCGTATTTTGATTTGGCGGAACGAATGGGAACGATTGGGATTTATCGGGCCGAAGGCCGGGTAGAAGAAGTGCGGATTGAATATACGGGCGTGCTAGCAGAAACGGAAACGCAGGCGCTTACCACGGCTTGCCTAAAAGGACTCCTCAATCCGATTTTGCAGGATTCGGTAAACTATGTGAACGCGCCGTCGATTGCTAAGAAACGAAATATTGACGTAAAAGAAATCAAATCTAATAGTTCGGGATATTTTACGACAGCCATGACTGTTCATATCGTTACCGATAAAGGAACGCACTGCATCGTAGGTACGCTGTTTGACAATAAAGAAGCAAAAATCGTACAGATCGATCAGTACAGGGTCGATGTAGATCCGCATGGCTATCTGCTGCTGGCGCCGCATGTGGATCAGCCGAATATGATCGGCCAGATTGCCACGATACTCGGCAGTGCGGGAATCAATATAGCCGGTATGCAGGTAGGAAAAACGACGCAGGAAGGAATGAATATCATGGCGATCGCCGTAGCGGCGGACATTCCAAACGATATCATGCTGCAGCTTCGGGGGATCGAAGGGATTTTAGATGTCAAACTCATACATTGTGAAGGGTAAGGAGATAGAATGACGAGATTTATTTTAGTTCGCCACGGCGAAACCACTTGGAATATAGAAGGACGCTATCAGGGACAGGAAGATACGCCCCTTAGCCCGCGCGGCATAGAACAAGGAAAGAAATTGGCTAAGGCTTTGGAGCACGTGCCGATTGACGCCTGCTGGGCAAGCCCGCTTAAACGAGCGTATGAAACCTGCGGATACTGCGCTGCCTATCATAACCTGCCGGTGCATACGGATCCGCGGCTGACAGAAATCCATCATGGCGATTGGGAAGGGGTATTGGCAGAAGAAATTGCCGCGGCGTATCCAAAAGAGTTTGCGGCATGGAAACATATGCCGGCAACGGTGCAGATGCCGGGAGAAGGCGGGGAAAATCTGGAAGCGGTAGCTGAGCGGAGCTTTGCTTTTTTTGAAGAAATGGCTGCAGGGCAGGACGGGAAGACGCTGCTGGTAGCGGCGCACGATGCGGTAAACAAAGTCGTGATCTGCCGTATTCTGGGAATGGACTTAAACAAATTTTGGCAAGTGAAACAGGATAACACCTGTATCAATGTATTGGAGTACGACGGAAAAAATTGGCGTTTGGTATTGATGAACAATACAAACCATATGGGCTTTTTGTTCAGCGGTATTGAACAAAAAGGTCTCTGAGGCTATAATATAAAACATAAAAAAACTGTAGAATAGAGGACGAGAGCCATGTTAGATGTAAAATTTATTCGTGAAAATAGCGAGTTGGTACGAAAGAATTTGGAAAACCGTCATAACAGCGCGGATCTGGACGCTTTCTTACATTTGGACGAAAAGCGGCGGGCGCTGGTGCAGGAAGTAGAAGTGCTGAAAAATAAACGCAACGTAGTGACGGCAGAGATCAGCCAGCTGAAACGGGAGAAAAAAGATGCGGAAGATAAGATCGTAGAAATGCGTGCCGTCGGAGATGAAATCGCCGTACTGGACGCACAGCTGCGGGACGTGGAAACGGAAATGAAAGCAATTCAGCTGACGTTCCCGAACCTGACGCACGAAACCGTTCCCTATGGGGAAGACGACAGCGACAATCCGGTAGCCCGGACTTGGGGCGAGCCGGCAGCGTTTGATTTTGAACCGCTCAATCACTGGGAAATTGGGGAAAAACTGGGCATTTTAGATACGGAACGGGCTGGCAAAGTTACCGGCTCCCGATTTACGTTTTATGTAGGGCTGGGAGCGCGGCTGGAACGGGCTCTGTACAATTTTATGCTGGACCTGCATACGGAAAAACATGGATATCAGGAAATGATTCCGCCGTATATTATCAATCGGGACAGCATGATTGGTACGGGACAGCTGCCGAAATTCTATGAAGACATGTTCCGCTTGGAAGGTTTGGAATATTTCATGACGCCGACGGCTGAAGTACCGCTGACGAACTATTACCGCAATGAAGTAATCGACGGGGAAAAACTGCCGATTTATTTCACGGCGCTGACGCCTTGCTTCCGTGCAGAAGCTGGCTCCGCCGGCCGGGATACGCGCGGGCTGATCCGCCAGCATCAGTTCCATAAAGTAGAGATGGTAAAATTCTGTACGCCGGAAACGTCCTATGACGAATTGGAAAAGCTGACGCAGAATGCGGAAGAAGTGCTCCAGCTGCTGGGCTTGCCGTATCATGTCGTAACGCTTTGCACCGGGGATATTGGATTCTCCGCGGCAAAAACCTATGATGTAGAAGTGTGGATGCCGGGGCAAAATAAATATCGGGAAATTTCTTCCTGCTCGAATACGGAAGATTTCCAAGCACGCCGGGCAAATATTAAATTCCGCCGTGATGCAAAATCCAAACCGGAATATGTACATACTCTCAATGGTTCCGGCTTAGCCGTTGGCCGTACCGTGGCTGCTATTTTAGAAAATTATCAGCAGGCAGACGGCTCCGTGGTTATTCCAAAAGCGTTGGTGCCATATATGAACGGCATCGAAAAAATCGAAGCAAAATAAGATCTGCAGTGCAAGAAATGAAAGCAGGCTCTTTGTATAAAGAGCCTGCTTTTTGTCGTTTAATCGGAAACGTTTTGTATAGAACTTGTATAAAAGAATAAACAATTAAGTAAAAAATAAAAACTGCAATAGGGAAAAACGCGCGCCGGCACTGGGTTTTACATAATTCTTACGGAAGGCTTACATAGATATTTCTTGATGATAGGCATAGAACGTGGTTAGATATAGCCATAGAAACGATAAGCAGGAGGCTGAAATTATGAACGATCATGAGATGAAGAAAAAGTTTTGGAATGCGCTGGCCGCAGCAGCGGTAGTAAGCGGATTATCCTGGGGGATGAGCTTGTCGGCGGAAGCCGCGGATATACAGGTGCTGCCAATCGATCGGGCCAAGCTGTGGCAGGGGCAGCAGTTTGACTTTGAAGTAGAAGTGAAGGATGCTGTGGGACTTCAAGATATCCAGGTAACGATCGATGGAAAAGACGCAGGTGATTTTTTTGGCAAAACAGGAGAGATAAAAAGCCAGGGCGGCATTACGACCTATTCCATCAAAAATGCAGCGTTTCCTAAAACAGGAACGTATACCGTAGAAGCAGCGGCAACGGATACGCTGGGAACCAGCAAAAGTGCTGCCGCCTATACGGTAGTACAGGAAAAAGCGCAGAAAAAAGCTAAGAACGTTATTTTATTTGTCGGAGACGGCATGAGTATGCAGGCAAAAGAAGTAGCTCGTATCTTGTCGAAAGGAATTACGGAAGGTAAATATAACGGGCTGCTGGCAATGGAAACGATGCCGCATATGGCGCTGATCACCACATCGGGATACGATTCACTCGTAACCGATTCGGCTAACAGTGCATCGGCATATGCAACGGGAAATAAATCCGTCGTCAATGCCATGGGCGTATATGCCAATAGTACGCCGGATCCGCTGGACGATCCCAAAGTAGAAAATATTTCTGAAATTTTAAAACGGACCAAAGGAATGTCTATCGGCCTGGTATCTACCGCAAATATTACCGATGCGACGCCGGCAGCTATGGCGGCTCACACCAGACGCCGGGCAGAACAGAACTTTATTGCACAGAACTTTTTGGCAGAAGAACATCGGCCTGACGTTATCCTTGGCGGCGGAGCCCGGCAGTTTATTCCGATGAATATCCCGGGATCAAAACGGAAAGATAACGTTGATGTGATTGCCCAGTTTAAAGAAGCCGGATTCCAATTTGTAGAAAATAAAACGCAGCTGGAAGATGCCGGGACAGATAAACCGATTCTTGGCCTGTTTCATATGGATAATATGAATGTGTATGTAGACCGGGCGATGCTGAAAAATCCAAATGTGCTCAAAGGATTTACTGATCAGCCGGGACTGGTGGATATGACGAAAAAAGCCATCAGCAGACTGGAAAAGAACCCGAATGGATTTTTTGCGATGATCGAAGGCGCGAGCATTGACAAACAGCTGCATGTAATGGATTGGCAGCGCGCTGCATATGATACGATCGAATTTGATAAAGCCATCGAATATGCCAAAGAATATTCCAAAGCGCATGGCGACAATACGCTGATCATTGTTGTAGCCGATCACGGACATGGCATCAGCATTACCGGAACATATCATGAAAACGATGGAAAAACAGGTACGGAAGCAGTAAGAACGTATCAAAACGCAGGGTGGCCGACATTTGAAGATGCCGATCGCGATGGATTCCCGGATAATCCTGATCCGGACGTTACGCTGGCCGTACAGTATGCCAATCACCCGGCTCATTATGTAAATTACCGGTTCAATAATGTGCCTACGCCGCCGGCTCTGAGCGAAAACGGCAGGGCAATTCCTAATCCGGCCCGATCGCTGCTGGGGGATAAAGGAGAAGTAATGCCGGGCAATATTCCTGCCGACGAAACACAGGAAGTGCATTCGGCAGATGACGTTGTGCTGATGGCGCAGGGGCCAGGCTCGGAATACTTCAACGGTGTGATGGACAATACGGAAGTATTCTTCGGTATGCTCCGGGCGCTGGGGGTAGAAGGAAATAAAAATATAAAATAAAAAACAGTGGGGAGACCGCAATGAAAGCTATAGTAAAAAGAGTGGCGTTGACCGTGACGGCAGCGACCTGCATGTATATAGGTACTCCCAGTGAAGCCGCTGCTGATTACGTTTCTTTTGATGAAATGTACAGCAGTGCTTCTGCATATGGGTATACCTTTTCCGATACCATGCAGCAGCTCGCGGGACGCGAGATTACGATGGAAGGATTTATGGCGCCGCCGCTGAAACCGTCTATCAACTTTTTTGTACTCACGGCCGTGCCGATGTCGGTGTGCCCGTTTTGCTCAACAGATGCGGACTGGCCGGACGATATTATTGTGGTGAAAGTGAGTGAACCGGTAACGGCGCTGCCGTTTGATGCGCCGATACAGGTTACGGGAACGCTTGAGCTCGGCAGCGAAGTAGATCCGGATACCGGTTTTGTCAGTCAGGCGCGCATTCACGCATATAATATTAGTGTGTTATAAGGAGACGCCAAATGATTATTATCAAACAGCTGAAAAAAGAATATCATGACGGCGCTTCCAAACGGCAGCAAGCGCTTCAGATAGAATCGCTTCGGATCTGTGAAGGGCAGCAGTGGGTGATTACCGGACCGAGCGGTTCGGGCAAATCGACATTGCTTCACTGCCTGGCAGGAATTATACGGCCGACTGAAGGCGATATTTGGGCAGGGCCGTTTCATATTAGCCATATGACAGAGCAGGAACTGGCAAAATGGCGGGGCGAATATATTGGATATATGTTTCAGCAGTTTAATCTGCTGCCGGCGCTTACGGTAGAGGAAAATATTCGGGCCGGGCTATATTTTTCCGGCAAAGAGATTCCGAATGTATCCGGTGTGATTTCCCAGCTGCTGGAAGCCGTAGGGTTGGACGACTATGAAGACCGTTATCCCGGACAGCTCAGCGTAGGCGAGCAGCAGCGGGTAGCCGCCGTTCGCGCCGTTATAAAAGAACCGCAGATTATTTTGGCCGACGAACCGACGGCAAGCCTGGACGAACAAAACAGCCGGATGGTGATGGAACTGCTTCGGCGGTACAGCCGGGAACATGAGGCAGTGCTGCTTGTGGCTTCTCACGATAAAGCAGTCATGAAAGAGTTTTCGCTGGCACTGCATTTAGAGAAAGGGCGGATGACGCATGCTGATTAGAATGGCATGGCAGAATATACGATACCGGTTCCTGCAAAACCTGGTTTTGATCGTGGTTACCGCGCTGGCCGTAGGCGTGTCTGTATTTGTGCTGCTTCTTAACCATGGACTTCAGCAGGGCATGACGAAAGCGACGGAACCGTTTGATTTGCTGATTGGCGCAAAAGGGAGCGACAATCAGCTGGTGCTCAACAGTGTGTTTCTGCAAGATCGGCCGATAGGGAATATCCCCTATGCCGTAGTGAATGAAATGAAAGCACAGTCTTCTCATGTGCAGCTGGCAGTGCCGTTGGCATTTGGCGATAATTACAGAGGATTTCGAATCGTCGGGACGACGGACGAGATCTTTTCGTATCCGATTGATGCCCAGCGGCCGCAGTGGCTTCAGCTGGAAGCCGGGAGGAGTTTTTCTGCGCCGGGAGAA
>UREG01000031.1 GCA_900546795.1 uncultured Veillonellaceae bacterium
CCCAGCGGAAAGCCAACGACCGTAACGACCCGCACGCCGCTTCCCCGGCACAGGGCTGCCGCCAGCGGTACATATGCCGAATTCACACATACGCCGGCCATCTGCCATTCTTTCGCTTCTTTGCACAGCTGTTCTATCTCTGCCGGAACAGCTTCCGGCTTCAACAGCGTATGTTCCAACCGCTCGTGTATCGTCATGATAATTATACTCCTTTACTATGCTATCATTGTTATATTGTAATGCACCTGTCCTATTCTGGCAACAGGAAAGACAAAGAATTCCCTGCTCCAACTCCTTGGAACAGCATGGAAACGTTTGACTTTTGCGGACCATATTGTATAATGAAATAATGCTATTTAGAAATTCTTTATTTTTTACAACGAGGTGCTCATCATGGCTTCTCCCGCTTACTATTGGGATCTGCAAAAACGAATGTATGGAACGGAACGGCTCAAACAGCGGTGGCGCGGTTTCTTTTTCTTTCTCCGCTGTCTGATTCACAAAAAGCTCCTGCTGGAAATGGATGCGTTTTTTGATCGGTACCAGCCGCTTCCTCATTACACGAAACAAGACGAATATTTTATTGATGTAATCAACCGGGTATTTCTCTATAAAAACTCCACCGCCGCACAGCGGCTGGAAGCAATCAAACAGCATTTCACGATTCTCGAGCAGTTATTTACCGTAGAATCGATCCGGCAGATGTACAGCCCGGAAGGATATACGCTCTGGCAGTCGCCTGATGAAAGCCTGCCGCTGAAAGTACGGGTGATCTATCTGAGCGGCCAGCGCAAAGAAGGATTTCTGACGATGCATATGACTTATGAAGATCATTTGATGTATCAAATCAATTTCCGCTTTGCCTACAATCCGGACGGCGATATTTGCATTTATATCGGTACGCTCCAAGGTACGCCGGACGGTCTTGCGGCCAGCAAAAAAGTTACGAAAAAAATGTTCGGCTATCGTCCCAAAAACTTCATTATGCATGTCATGCGCATCTACGCTCAGACGATCGGCGTTGCTAAGCTCTACGCCATTTCAGATGCCGGTTTTTATACCAACAGCCATCTGATCCGCGGCAACCGATCCAAAAAAACGGTGTTTGATCCGTTTTGGAAAGATTTGGGCGGCGTCCTCTCCGCTGAGGAACCCCTCTTCTATACGCTTCCTCAGCAAGAACCCCGCAAAGCCTACGAAGATATCAAACCGCATAAACGCAATTTATACCGCAAGCGGTTTGCTCTGCTCGATACGATCATTCCTGTTTTCCATGAAAAAATCTGTCAGACCTTATTAGGCTCTTCTCATTTGCCGGAAGAGCAGCTTCATCCAAACAGCGACATCCCGAATAGGGATGCATAAAAAAACACCGCCTATATGGCGGTGTTTTTTTATGGCGTTTACTTTCTGTTCTTTATTTTTTCAAACAAGGGCTCCAGTACATCTTTTGCGTCTTTGGCGCTGCCGATGACTGCCATGATCTGGATTCTGCCGTTTTTAGGGTAAGCGGCGATATAGATACGGTCGTTATGTACCGCACCGTTTACGATATCTCCATACGACAGCACCCCTTCTGCATAGATCGTCCCTTTCCGATTATACAGCGTAAACGGCGACTCCAATACATACTGCGAAGGAGCCAGCGTTTTAAAGTTCGCATTTATTCTTTCCGCAGCTTCTTGAATCAGCGTTTTATCATCCATGCCAAACAGCGGATAATTTTTAACCAGCCCCAATCGCTTCAATGCCAGCGGCCCGGCCGTTTGTTCTGTGATAATCGCGAAGCGGGCATGAGCTTTTTCCCGATCTAAAACCAAATAATAGCTTTCTTTTTCCATTCCTGCCCGTTCAATACATGCCGCCAGATCGTTCCGATAAGATTTCGCCATCAAAGAGGACGGCGTTCCCTCTGCAATCTGCAATGCCGGAGTAGTCTTAATTTCACCCCAGTTGGCAATATACACAGATGACTCGGCCTGCGATATGCCGGTCAGGCAAAATGCCAGGGCAATGCAGGCGCATATATACCGAATTTGTTTCATGACATAACCTCCCATATACACTTTAGTATACTATGGTTCTGTTCATTGCACAACAAAATCCTCTACAGTTGGCTCGTATAGTATGATATAATAACAATTATCAATTATTTTCTTTCAGGAGGATTTTCCATGTATATTAAAATTGGCTCAGAAGCCACAAAACGCGAAACAGTCAGTCCCATGAATACGGCAATCTATATTGGCAGCGGCTCTTCTCAGGTATATGCGACGCCCTGCTTGATCGCGCTTATCGAAGCTGCCGCAGTAGAAGCGGTCGATTCCCAGCTGGAAGAAGGCTACAGCACGGTCGGCACTCTGCTTCACGTGCAGCATGTATCGGCTACGCCGATGGGCATGACCGTTACCGCCAAAGCGGTCTTATCTGAAATCGACAACCGCCGTCTCGTTTTTACGGTAGAAGCCTATGATGAAGCCGGTCTTGTCGGCAAAGGCACACACGAACGTTTTATCGTAAACAATGAAAAGTTTATGGAAAAAGCGGTGTCCAAAAAATAATAATGCTTGCCTGCAGGCAGTAAAAAGAACCGGCATTTCTGCCGGTTCTTTTGTTTTATAATGCACCTACCACGGCATGAGGCCGGTAGCAGGCTTCCAAATACGCGATATCTTCCGCCGTCAGCTTTATATCCAGCGCTTGTACCGCTTCTTCCAAATGCTTCATTTTCGTCACGCCAATAATAGGAGACGCTGCACCTTTTTCCCACAGCCAGGCCAATGCGATTTGAGACATGGCCGCATGATGCTTTTCTGCGATCTCATGCACACGCTGAACGATCTGGTAATCCTGATCCATCGTGCCGTCATATTTTTCTCTGGCCGTTTCATCGGTTTCATTGCGCAGGGTGTGCGCATCTCTCTCCAGCCGTGTCAGCCGTCCGCCTGCCAAGGGACTATACGGAGTCAGCGATACGTCTTGCTGCCGGCAGATCGGTATCATTTCCCGTTCGTCTTCCCGATACAGCAGGTTATAATGGTTCTGCATGGACACAAAAGGCGTCCAGCCATGGATCATCGCGGCATGCTGCATGTTCATAAACTGATACCCGTACATGGCTGAAGCGCCCAGCGCCCGTACTTTTCCCGCTTTGACCAGAGAATCCAGCGCTTCCATTGTTTCTTCAATCGGTGTACCATAATCAAACCGGTGAATGATATACAAATCGATATAGTCTGTACCCAAACGTTTCAGCGAAAGATCCGCTTCTCTTAGGATCGCTTCTTTTGATAAATGCCCTTCATTAAAATATACCTTCGTCGCGATGACGGCTTCTTCCCGGCGAAGATATTTCTTCAATGCCTTGCCCATATATTCTTCGCTGGTTCCGTGCGAATACACATTAGCCGTATCAAAGAAATTGATCCCTGCTTCTACCGCTTGTCTGACTACTTCGTCTGTTTCCCGCTCATTTAACACCCATTGATGAAAATCAGGAAACCGCTTTCCAAAGCTCATTCCTCCCAGGCATAATTTTGATATGGATATGCCGGTATTTCCTAACTCTGTATATTTCATATTTATTGCCTCCTTACTTTTTCTGACTGTATCGTATACCCTGATGCGGACTCCAAGTCAATATTTCTTAAATAAAAAAAGACGGCTTCCGCCGTCTTTTTTGCATCTATTATTTTAATGCTTTTGCCCCAATATCCTTCCGGTACTGCATACCGTCAAACCGGATCTGTTCTACTCCGGCATACGCTTTTTGGATTGCCGCTTTTAAATCGGTATCCGTTCCGATAATGCCCAGCACCCGGCCGCCATTGGTAACATAGCCTTGTTCCGTTTGTTTTGTACCGGAATGGAAGGCCCAAACGCCTTCCGGCAGTTTATCCAGCCCGGAAATAACGTCGCCTTTATGCGAACTCTGCGGGTATCCGGCGGAAGCAAGCACGACGCACACCGCCGTTTCCGCTTTCCAGTTTACCATTTCCGCTGATAAGGTGCCATTGGTGCAGGAATACATAATCTGTGCCAAATCACCGTCTAAAAGCGGCAGCACAACTTGTGTTTCCGGGTCGCCGAACCGCGCATTGAATTCTACCACTTTTGGCCCCTGCTCGGTAATCATAAGGCCGGCATACAAACAGCCCGTATAGGTGATTCCTTCTGCTGCCAATCCTGCCACCATCGGTTTCAATATGGTTTCCACCACTTCCTGCCGCAGCGCTGCTGTCAGTACCGGAGCCGGTGCATACGCGCCCATGCCGCCGGTATTCGGACCCTGATCGCCGTCAAAGATCCGCTTATGATCCTGCGCCGCAATCATCGGCACAATATGTTCGCCATCGACAAAAGCCAGCAGACTGGCTTCTTCGCCGATCATGCATTCTTCTACGACTACATGACCGCCGGCTTCGCCAAAAATCTTGTCTTCCATCATCGCATCGACCGCTTCACAAGCTTCTTCCACCGTCTGCGCCACTACCACGCCTTTTCCTGCAGCCAATCCGTCTGCTTTGACTACGATCGGCGCGCCCTGTTTCCGAATATAGGCTTTTGCCGCTTCTCCGTCGGCAAATGTTTCATATGCAGCTGTCGGCACCTGATATTTTTTCATGATATCTTTGGCAAATACTTTGGAGCCTTCCAACTGCGCCGCTGCTTTGGACGGGCCAAACACGGCCAGCCCTTTTTCCCGGCAAATATCTGCCAGACCTTCTGTAAGCGGCGCTTCCGGCCCGACTACAATCAAGTCGATTTGATTCGTTACGCCAAATTCGGCTATTTTTTCCAATTCATTCGTACCAATAGGCACGCATTCCGCCAATTCATTCATGGCGTCGCTTCCCGGAAGGGCATACAAAGTGGTTACCGACGGACTCTGCGCCAATTTCCAAACCAGCGTATGCTCCCGTCCGCCGCTGCCAATCACTGCTACTTTCATGGGATACTCTCCTCTTATCAATGTTTGAAATGCCGGGTCTTCGTAAATACCATCGCGATCCCGTATTTATCCGCATTGACGATCGATTCTTCGTCACGGATCGAGCCGCCTGGCTGAATAATGCAGGTAATGCCGGCTTTAGCCGCTTCCTCTACCGTATCACCAAATGGGAAAAATGCATCGGAAGCCAGGGCTGCGCCTTTAGCTGCTTCTCCCGCTTCTTCAAGGGCGATTTTCGCCGAACCGACCCGATTCATTTGACCGGCCCCTACGCCAAGCGTCTGGTTTTCTTTCGTCACCACAATCGCGTTGGATTTTACATGTTTTACTACTTTCCAGGCAAATTCCATATTCTTCCATTCTTCTTCTGTCGGCTGCCGTTTCGTAACCACTTCATAGGTATCGCGGCATTCTTTGCTGTCATCGCTGCTCTGGATCAGCAGACCGTTTGTTACCCGTTTCAAAAGATGCGGCTGTTCATCGGACGGAGCAATTTCCAGCAAACGGATATTTTTCTTCGTTTCCAAAATCTGCGCTGCTTCTTCTTCAAACGAAGGCGCCAGAATGCATTCAAAAAAGATTTTCTTCATTTCTTCCGCTACGTCTGCCGTTACCGGCCGGTTCAGCGCAACGATGCCGCCAAATGCCGATACGCTGTCCGCTTCAAACGCCTTTTTATATGCATCCAGCAGGGTATCTGCCGTCGCCATGCCGCAAGGATTCGTATGTTTGATGATCGCCACAGCCGGTTCTTCGGTAAATTCGCTGACCAGATTCCACGCAGCATCTATATCTACAATATTGTTATAGCTCAATTCTTTGCCGTGGAGCTGTTTCGCATGACCAATGCCGCCCGTACTGTTCGGCTTGCGGTAAAAGGCTGCCGTCTGATGCGGATTCTCGCCATACCGCAGTTCCTGTGCTTTTTCAAATGGCTCTACATAGACCGCAGGATACCCTTCTTCGCCTTCGATCTGCCGCGCCAGGTAATTGGCGATAGCGCAGTCATACAATGCCGTATGCTGGAAAGCTTCCTGAGCCAGCTGCAGGCGAAATTCTCTGGACAGTTCGCCGTTTTCTTTAAGCATGGCAATGATTTCTTCATAATGTTTCGGATCTACTACGATGCC
Source organism: uncultured Veillonellaceae bacterium (assembly GCA_900546795.1). Classification (GTDB taxonomy): domain Bacteria; phylum Bacillota; class Negativicutes; order Veillonellales; family Megasphaeraceae; genus UMGS915. Next base: position 6,082 of record UREG01000031.1, read on the forward strand.
GACATATGCGTTATTTTTTGCCGCAGAGCGACCCAGGGACGGCCCGCCGATATCGATATTCTCAATGGCTTCCGGCAGCGTAACGTCCGGACGGGCGATGGTCTGCGCAAAGGGATACAAGTTGACCACCACTAAATCGATGGGGCGTATATCATGCGCTTTCATTGCCGCCACATGCTCCGGATTTTCCCGTATCGCCAAAATGCCGCCGTGAATCCGGGGATGGAGCGTCTTTACCCGGCCGTCCATCATTTCCGGAAATCCGGTCACATCCTGTACGGCAATCGCCGGAATGCCGGCTTCCTGCAAAGCTTTCAGCGTTCCCCCGGTAGACAATATTTCCACCCCAAGGTCATGGAGCTCTTTGGCAAACGTTACGATTCCCGTTTTATCTGAAACACTGATTAATGCGCGTTGTACTTTCATTCTTACTCTTCCTTTCCATGAGCACCGGCAACGATCTGTCCCCGGCAGGTAATCCGGTCTTCACATAACAGTTTCATAACCCGGCAATACGTTGCATGTTCCTGCACTAAAATCCGGGCAGACAGCGATTCTTCCGTATCTTCATCATATACAGGCACCGCCGTCTGTGCAATGATCGGGCCCGAATCCATTCCCGCATCTACAAAATGAACGGTGCAGCCCGCGACTTTTACTCCCGCTTCGATGGCCTGCCGCTGCGCATGCAGTCCTTTAAAAGAAGGCAGAAGCGCAGGATGAATGTTGATAATGCGCCGTTCATACTGGGAAATAAACTGCCCGCTCAGCAGCCGCATATATCCGGCCAGCGCAATATAATCCGGCCGGTACGGCGCGAGCTGTTCCAATATATATCCTTCAAATGCTTCCTTAGAATCAAAATCGCTGCGTTCTGCTGCGATCGCCGGCACGTTCCAGCCTTTGGCCTTTTCCAATACCTTTGCGTCTGCGTGATCGGATACCACAACGACGATCTCTCCTGCGATCTCACCACGCTGCATCGCTTCGTACAGCGCTTCGGCATTGCTGCCCCGGCCGGAAGCAAACACAGCAATCCGCTTTTTATTCATGGAAACGACCGCCTTTCATCGTTACCGTCTGGTTTCCTGCGGTGATTTCCCCAATCTTATATACGGCTTCGCCCCGTTCCTGCAAATCAGCCATCATCGCGTCCGCTTCTTCCGGTGCCGCCACGATAATCATACCAATCCCCATATTGAAGGTGCGGTACATTTCTTTTTCTTCTACCTGGCCCCATTCCTGCAGTAAATCAAAGATCGGCAGTCTCGGCCATGCGTCTGCCTGTACAACTGCGGAGCAGTTTTCCGGCAAAATACGGGGAATATTATCATAAAATCCGCCGCCCGTAATATGCACCATACCCTTGACATTGAATTTCCGCGTCAGCGGCACGCATGCTTTGGGATACAATTTAGTCGGCGTCAGCAGCGCTTCGCCTATCGTCATGCCCAGCTCTTCGACATACGTATCGAGCGGCATGTTCTTATGTTCCAGCACAATTTTGCGCACCAGTGAAAATCCATTGGAATGCACTCCGGTAGACGGCAGTCCCAGCAAAACGTCGCCTGGGCAGATCGTATCTCCTGTAATCAGCTTCTTCCGATCGGCAATTCCCACTGCAAATCCTGCCAAATCATAATCGTCTTCGGCATAAAAACCGGCCATTTCCGCCGTTTCTCCGCCAAGCAGGGCGCAGCCGGACTCTCTGCAGGCATCTGCCACCCCTTTTACAATCGTCGCTACCTGCACGGGATCCAGTTTTCCTACAGCAATATAATCTAAGAAAAAGAGCGGTTCTGCTCCCTGTACCAAGACGTCGTTTACCGACATGGCCACACAGTCCTGGCCGATCGTGTCATGTTTATTCATCATGATAGCCAGGCGCAGCTTCGTACCGACGCCGTCCGTTCCGCTGACGAGCACAGGTTCTTCCAGTCCATGCGAAGACAAATTAAACAATCCGCCAAATCCGCCGATATCGCCCATTACTTCTTTGCGGTAGGTAGCGCGCACCGATTCTTTCATCAGTTCTACCGCTTTATTTCCAGCGTCAATATCGACGCCCGCATCACGGTATGTCAAACCTTTATTTTCGTTCGAGAGCATATTTTTCTCCTTTCTCATTGGCTTTCGGCACTGCCGTCGGATATCCGTTATTAAAGCAAGCCAGACACATATCACATTTAGGTATGCCTTCTATTGCCCGGCACAACCCTTCGATTGATAAATAATGCAGTTTTTCCACGCCGATAAACTGCCGTATCTCCTCTATGGAGTGCGTAGCCGCGATCAGCTCTTTGCGCACAGACGTATCGATCCCATAAAAACAAGGATATTCTATCGGCGGCGCACATACGCACATATATACTTCTTTAGCGCCGGCTTCGCGCAGCATATTGGCGATGATGCCGCTCGTCGTTCCCCGCACGATCGAATCATCGATCATAACAATGCGCTTTCCTTTTACTACAGATTTTACTGCGTTGAGTTTCATACGGACTGCCAGCTTACGCTGTTCCTGATCCGGCTGGATAAAAGTTCGGCCCATATACCGGTTCTTAATCAGTCCCTGATCGTACGGTATCCCCGATTCCTGCGCATATCCGATTGCTGCCGTCGTTCCGGAGTCCGGAACGCTGATCACCAGATCGGCATCATACTTGGTTTCTCTGGCCAGTTCTCTGCCCATTGCCAGCCGGGCCTGGTATACGTCTTGTCCGTCGATCACACTGTCCGGACGGGCAAAGTAAATGTATTCAAATACGCACAGCGCTTTTTTATGATCTTTTGCATATTGAATCGAGCGAACACCATCGTCGTTAATAATGACCATTTCTCCCGGCTCAATGTCCCGAACAAAAGCCGCGTCTACTGCATCCAGCGCACAGGTTTCCGATGCGACAACCCAGCCGCCTTTCGGCGTCTTGCCTAGGCAAAGCGGCCGAAATCCAAACGGATCGCGCACACCGATCAGCTGATTTTTCGTCATCACAACCAGACTGAACGAGCCTTCCAGCTTCATCACCGTATCGACTACCTGCTCTTCAATCGTTGCTTTTTTAGAGCGGGCAATCATATTGACGATGATTTCACTGTCCATCGTCGTCTGAAAAATAGCCCCTTCCGAATCCAGCTGTTCCCGAAGCGCCATTGTATTCGTCAGGTTCCCGTTATGCGCCATGGAAATCTGGCCTTTGGCGCTGTATACCGTCAGCGGCTGGATATTATTCGGATTATTGGAGCCGGTCGTAGAATACCGGACATGCCCAATCCCGATATGACATTTCATATCCGGCAGATTATTGTGAAATACTTCACTGACCAGTCCCATTCCCCGGAACGTAGCCATCCATTCTCCATCAGCCAGCGACATGCCGCCGCTTTCCTGCCCTCGGTGCTGCAAGGCGAACAAACCCCAGTATACATACCGGGGTATATCCAGATTCCTGTCATATATGCCAAATACACCGCATTCTTCGTGCTGTTTATCCCAAACAGAATCGTATTGCATTGGTTCCTCCTACCTATATTTTGCCAACAGTCTTATTTTGCAACATCTTGACCCGTCACGCGGCGGAGCATTTCGTGATATGCTTCTTCTACATTGCCCAAATCGCGGCGGAACCGGTCTTTATCCAATTTTTCTTTCGTTACGCTGTCCCAATACCGGCATGTATCCGGAGAAATTTCATCGCCCAAGAGGATCTTGCCATTATGCCAGCCAAATTCCAATTTGAAATCCACAAGCAGCACATTCTTTTCCAAAAGGAATTTTTTCAGTACGTCATTTACTTTAAGCGCCATCGCTTCGATTTCTTTTACCTGTTCCGGCGTAGCGATTTTTAACGCGGCAATATGATAGTCGTTGACCATCGGGTCGCCCAATTCGTCATTTTTATAGCACATTTCTACTACAGGCGCTTCCAATTCCGTGCCTTCTTCCAATCCAAGGCGTTTTGCCAGAGAGCCGGCTGCGATATTTCTGGTAATGACTTCCAGCGGAATGATCTGCAGCGCTTTTACCAACATATCCCGATCGTTTACCAATTTAACGAAATGAGTCGGAACCCCTTCTTTTTCCAACAGTTCAAAGAAAAATGCGGACATTTTATTATTCAAAATTCCCTTATCCGCAATCGTCCCTTTCTTTTCTCCGTTGAACGCCGTCGCATCGTCTTTATAATGAACTAAATATTCGTCTGCTTTTTCCGTAGCAAATACCTGTTTCGCTTTTCCTTCATACAACATTTTTCCCATTTCCATCTGACCTCATCCTCCTAAATGATTTCTATCCTTAGAAAATTGAATTTCTTACTGCTGTAATTGTTCTTGAAGCTTTCTATTTTTTTCTTCAACGGCTTCCGCCATTTTTCTGCGGTATTCTGCATACTGGGTGCGCAGCTTCTCATCGCTGACCGCTCCCATCTGGACTGCCAGCAATCCGGCGTTTTTCGCTCCGTTGATCGCCATAGTCGCCACCGGCATGCCGGACGGCATCTGTACAATGGCCAGCAATGCGTCCATCCCTTTTAAACTTGTCGCATCAATAGGAACGCCAATGACCGGCAGCACGGTATAGCTGGCAATAACGCCCGGCAAATGAGCCGCTGCCCCAGCCCCGGCAATAATGCAGGTATATCCTTCCTGCTCCGCTTTTGCGACAAACTCCCTTACTTTTGCAGGCGTACGGTGCGCCGAAGCCACCACCACTTCACAGTCAACGCCAAACTCTCTGCATACTTCAACGGCGCCTTTCATAATCGGAAAGTCTGAATCGCTTCCCATGATCAAACCAACTTTCATGACGATCCTCCTTAGAAAAAATAATACCCATCAGATTACAACATAACCTATGGGTATATCTTAGCGGTGCATACGGAGCCGACAGCGATGAAATTTTTTCTTTTTACAAAGCGAATCGAACTCATAATGCATCTCCTATTACGATGTTATAAAAAATTTATTACATTCTTACAAGCAAATTGTATCAAATGGATTTTTTCATGTCAACATTTTTCTCGAATTTAACCAAACTTTTCATATTTATCGTTCGGATAGTTGCGAACAATATTGTTCCACTGCTTGGCAACTCTGCTGTGTTTTCCCTATCCATTTACATTTATGACTATTATGATATACTACAAATAGGAAAATTATTTTTCAGCTGTTTTTATGGAAGGGCGATGCATGATGATACCTCATATTTTGACACTGCAAAACATTGCATTATATAGACGAAGCGCGTTGGCGGCTTCCGTCGCAATCCTCTCCTGCATGGGCTGTCAGGTATATCCATTTCCTTTAACGGTCACCTCGCATCCTGCAAGCGCACAGCCGGAGGTTTGTTATAAACTGTATAAAACGGCGGCACCGACCTTAAAAAACTGGCAGTCTCAGTATCCTAAACTGGACGCTATTTATATCGGACCATTCTATTCCAAAGAGGAAGCGCTGTTTATCGGGGAATTTTTGGAAACCCTTTCTTATCCCCATCCTTATTTAATCTTTGATCCGGCTATCGCCGAAAATAGCGGGCTCTATCCTTATTTTGACGAGACGATCCTGCCGATCGTCCGGCAGATCTGCATGCACGCGGATCTTATCATGCCGAATTATTCCGAGGCTCACTTGCTCTTGCAGCAGGATATACCCAAAGACATTCCATCGTCCCGGGATATTTTATCGGTCTGCCAAAAATTAACCGATCTGGGACCCCAGCAAATCGTGATTACCAGTCTGCCAACCCTCAATGATGAACTAAAAAATGTAAGCTATGACAATGAAACCATGACGTTTGAAGAAGCGGTAACCATAAAAATTGACTATGAAGACGCCTTATCCAAAGAAATTTTTACCAGCGTCCTCATCGGCTCTATTCTGCAAGACCAGCCTCTGCACCGTTCGATTGGAAAGGCGACAGAATTTTTAACGGACTGCCTTCGCTCTGCGCATCTGTACAATACATCTGCTAATGAAGGGCTTCCCTTTGAACTGCATTTAGCATCTTTAGTCCGGACATAAATTATATTTGTGCACTTGGATTCCTTTCTTTTATCAAAAGATTAAAATTTTCCAATAAATCGTTTTTTTTGTAAAGATTCAGTTAAATAGCAGTTTTATGCGTTGACACACGTTCGGTTTTATAGTTAAATATTGCATGAGGAATTGATAGCAGACAAATTTCTCAGCCGCTTACCAGAGCGGAAAAACCTCTAACATCTCCAAGAGATATTTTCCTTGTATATGTGCAGGATATGCAAGGACAGGTTCGTGAATACGCTTATTCATGATTGATTAACGGCAGTCATGCATAACCGCATTGACCGAATCTATGCAAAGCCGGGCAGAGAGCAGCTGTCCGGCTTTCATACTGACTTCCATAACTTTATATACAAAAAAGCGAAGACATTTGTCTTCGCTTTTTTTATGTGTTGATAAATCTGCTTTTCTTTTTCTTACAGCGTTTCATGGATCCCCAGTTCTGCTACATGCTTTTCATCAGGATGTTCCCCATATCTTTTTTTATGCAGGCCGCAGGCCAGATATGCTACGCCAAGAATCCCGCAGAACAGCCAGCCTACGATCAGCGATACGCGCGTATCCGGATTAAACCACATGCCAATCATAACCAGAACAAGGAACACGATGCAAAAATAGTTGCTGTAGGGATAGCAAATGGATTTAAACGGATGCTTTTGAATAACTTCCGCTCCCCATTTATCCCGGAATCCTTTCTGCGCTATCGCCAGTACAAACCAGGCTACCATACCTGGGAATACGCTGGCGCTATAAATATACAAAAACAGCTTTGAATCGGGTATCCAATAATTCAAAACTACCCCGAATGCCAATACTCCAATAGTCAGCATTACCCCGTTTTTCGGCACGCCCGCTTTTGATATCTTTCTTAAAAATGCTGGGGCCTGTCCGTTCTGCGCCAGTGTATACAGCATACGTCCGGAACAATAGATACCGCTGTTGCAGCCGGAAAGCGCCGCCGTAAGAACGACAAAGTTGATAATTCCTGCCGCCGCGGTTATGCCAATCCGGGAAAAGGTAGTAACAAACGGACTTCCCACTATCCCCAGCTGGTTCCAAGGATAGATGGTAATGACGATGAAGATCGCGCCGATATAGAAAATCAAAATACGCCACACAATACTCTTTACCGCTTTGCGCAGCGTCTCCTGCGGCTTTTGCGCTTCTCCCGCAGTAATGCCTACCAGTTCTACGCCTTGAAATGCGGCTGCCACTACGCAAAGAGCGCCCAGCATGCCTTCTATCCCATTCGGGAAAAATCCTCCGTGCATCCATAAATTAGAGAATCCTATCGCAGTTCCGCCATTTCCAAATCCAAAAAGAATCATCGCCGCACCTGCCAGCAGCATGGAAACGATCGTCAGGACTTTAATGATCGCAAACCAGAACTCAAATTCTCCATAAAACTTTACCGCCGCCACATTTGCCAGCGTGATAATGAGCATGGCACCAAATGCCGATATCCACTGCGGTATTTCCGGGAACCAATATTTCACATAAATCCCAACCGCCGTGATTTCAGAAAGCCCCACGGCTATCCATAAAAACCAATAACACCATGCAGTCAAATATCCGGCAAAGGGGCTGATATACCGATGCCCGTACGAAGCAAACGATCCGGTAACAGGCTCTAAATACAGCATTTCCCCCATGATCCGCATAATTAAAAACATCACCAAACCAGCAATGGCATAACAAATAAGAACCGAGGGACCGGCCATCTGTATCGTGCTGGCAGCGCCCATAAACAAGCCTACGCCAATCGTTCCGCCAAGAGCAATCATCTCTACATGACGCGGCTTCAAACCCCTTTCCATTTTTTGTTCTTCCATATTCTAACCTCCTGCCTGTATTTCTTTTCATTGTCTCTTTCCAGAATACATTTTTCCATCAATTTCTATATTCTACATGGTTTTACTCCGTTTTCCAAACAAATTTCTTACATTTAATAGCATTCTAATACTTATCTACTCCACAAAAACAAAAAGGACAAGAATCCGTTTAATACGGATTCTTGTCCTTTCTCTATTTCGTTTACAGCGGCAGCCCCGTTTGAATATACAAATACAGCAGCGGGTAAAATATAAGAATATACAAAATTGTTGTCAATATAAACGAAGCCATCGTCAGATCCACATTTAAGTTGTACAGCCTGGATACGATGACCGCATTGATTGCCGTCGGCGAAGAACTGAGGATCAGAATAATCGCCAAAATTTCATAGTCATCAAAAAGCATCTTGCCGATCCCATACATGATGAGCGGCGTAACGATATGCTTTAACAGCACCATATCCCACAATTTGTGATAGTATACTTTTGCTCGGGAAAAATCCATCAGATAGCCCACGGGGATAAAAGCGATCCATGCGCCTATATGGATAAGATAATCAAAGAGTTCCCCCAACACTGCCGGTCGAGAAATCCCGACCACCTGCAATCCCAGACCAGCCATCATGCCCAGCAAAGACAATTGATTCCAGGTAACAAACTGCTTGAGCCGTGCAGCGAACGAACTCTTTTTCTGTGCTTTTCCATGAGCTCGGTCATAATATCCCTGCGCCAGCGGAAAGCAGTAGATAACCAGCAGCGCCGTCTGCACAATGCCGATGATCTGTGCATAAATAAATCCATGACCGCCAAATATAATAAACGCGCACAATCCGCCCAGCGTCCCTATGTTGGACATAAGCGCCGAAAAAATATAGCTGCCCTTTTCCAATTCATTGGTATACCGCCGCAAAAACGTCGCCTTTGCAATCCAAGCCGGTATAAAACTTACCGCCAGCCCCAGCACAGGAAACCATGCCAGCGTCCGATCCAGCGGCAATACCCAGCAGCCAAGAAGCGCCAGCACCGTATAAATAACAACCACGTTAAAACGCATCAAACGATTGCACATCGCCGAACTGAGCCATTGATTTTTCTTTAAATAATATCCCGCCATGAGCGGAAATACCAAATCGGTTATGACATATAAACACCTAAGCTGCGTACTATCCACCATATCCCCTCTTTCCCCATACGGCTCATGCAAAAGAGCCATTTGTTTCAAGCAATCAGTTTATATAATATCAGATTTTTTATATCTTGACAAATGGGAATTTTTATTTCATTATTATAAGATAACTCTGTTAGTGAACAAGTGAATAGGAAGTGTTATTATGAACTGGAAAGTCATACTGGCAATATTGACGTGCAACGTCGTATTCATGTCTGCCAGTTATACCATGCTTATCCCATTTTTACCGATGTATCTTATCCAGGATCTTGGGGTCGATGCCGAACATGTAAAAATTTGGTCGGGTATTATTTTCTCCTCTACCTTTGTCGTCAGTGCCGTCATGGCTCCGATCTGGGGAAGGTTATCCGATAAAAAAGGGAAAAAACTCATGGCAGTCCGTTCGGGTATCGGGCTGTCCATCGCTTACTTTTTGGCCGGAATCGTATCTTCTCCTACTGAGCTAATGTTTGCCCGTATCGCGCAGGGATTTGCCGCCGGCCTCTGGCCTGCTGTACTGTCTATCATGACAAGTTACGCGCCCAAGCAAAAATTAGGACTCAGCCTGGGCATTCTGCAGGGCGCACTGACCGCAGGCGGCGTTATCGGTCCTTTATTCGGGGGAGTTCTTTCCGAATATTTCGGCATGCGCATGTCTTTTTTCTGTGCTTCCGCTGCGCTGTTTGCCATCTCGCTCGTATTGATCTTCTTTGTGCCGGAACCGCCTAAAAAAGACCTTCCCGCAGAAGAGGCGGCAGAAAAAAATGAAACGGTTCATTTATTTCGGATTCCGCTTATCCGCCGTATGATCATTTGCGGCGGGATTGTTCAGCTGACGATCCTTATCATTCAGCCGATCATTACTATTTACATCGCTGAACTGCATCATTCCATGGAAAATATCGTCATGATATCCGGCTTCGTTTTTTCCATGACAGGGATTGCCGGCGCGATTGCAGCGCCGTTTTGGGGACAATACGGCCAAAGCCGGGGATTCTCCCGCGCACTTCGCTACGGCCTTTTCGGCAGCGCCTGCATTATGGTGCTCCGGGCCATTCCTGACAGCCTTATGATATTTACTGTCCTGCAATTTATGCTCGGCCTTTTCTTTGCGGCTATTCAGCCGGCTATCAACGCGATTTTGGCCAGCAATACGGAACATAAATATCAGGGCCGCCTTTTCGGATTATTATTTTCTTCCCAGCAGGTGGGGTCTATCATTGGCCCGATTTTAGGCGGAATCATCAGTACTTTCTTCGGTTTAAAAAGCGTATTCATCATGGCCGGCCTGCTGCTCTTTATCCTCAGCATTACCTGCCATAAGATGACAGACGAAAATTTTCATTCATAAGGAGAATCCCTATGGACATGCAAGATTTAATTGCACGAATCAATGTATTAGCACACAAGAAAAAAACAATCGGCTTAACAGAAGCTGAACGCACGGAACAGCAAGCGCTTTATAAGGAATATCTTGGTCTGATCCGCGCGCAGGTCAAACAAAAATTAGACGCCATCGAGATTGTCGATGAACCGGCAGTCCATACTAAAAAACTAAATTAATGCCGTGCGATAAAAACAAAAGACCACCCGTATAAAAACGGGTGGTCTTTTGTTCATACAGAGGTCCTTTTATCGTTTCTGATGAAGCCGTCTTTCCTGTTCTGCAATTTCCGCGAAATTTACTCGCGTCAGCTCAGCTTGGAGATTTTCGGCAATCCCCATCAGAAAATGACGAACCGCACAATTTCCTTCTGCATGTTTTGTGCATAAATTAGGTTCTGTTAAACATCGCTGAAAAAAGTTTTCCGGCTCCATCGTCCGAATAACATCATACAGGGTAATGTCTTTCGGCGATTTATTCAAAACAAAACCTCCGGAGATACCACGATAGGATTTTACCAGACCTGCCTGTAGGAGACTTCTCATGATCTTCAGCAAGAATCGGATAGGTACTTGCTGTCTTTCAGCGAGCTCTGCACCGGTCATACGCTGGTTCTCCTCCATCAGAGACAGCTCCATGATGATACGGAAGGCATAGTCCGTAG
>UREG01000032.1 GCA_900546795.1 uncultured Veillonellaceae bacterium
AGATCGGGAGAAATTCAGCGCCATGGTGACGGAAAAAATCTGCAGTCATCCAAATATTACCGTCATTAGAGAAGAATGTACGAAAATTCCCGAAAGTGTGCCGGTAATCATTGCCAGCGGACCGCTGACCAGCGACACATTGGCCCAGGAAATACAAAAGCTGTGCGGCACGGAATACTTCCATTTCTTTGATGCGGCAGCTCCTATTGTTTATGAAGATTCTATCGACTATAGCAAAGTTTTTCGGGCTTCTCGATATGATAAAGGCGATGCAGATTATTTGAACTGTCCAATGAACGAAGCGGAATACAAACGTTTTTGGAATGAACTGGTTCATGCGGAATGTGCAGAATTAAAAGAGTTCGATAAAGTAACGTATTTTGAAGGATGCATGCCAGTTGAAGCGATGGCAAAGCGGGGCGAAGATACTCTGCGATTTGGGCCGCTTAAACCAGTGGGGCTTATCGATAAACGAACAGAGGAAACCTCCTATGCAGTAGTACAGTTACGGCAGGATAACAGCGCCGGGACGCTATATAATTTGGTGGGATTTCAAACTCATTTGAAATGGGGAGAACAAAAGAGAGTATTTCGTTTGATTCCAGGATTGGAGCAGGCTGAGTTTGCCCGTTTTGGCGTCATGCACCGCAACTCATATATTAATTCTCCCAAACTTCTTCATTCAACACTGCAGTTGAGAAATTCTCCGGATATCTTTTTTGCCGGACAGCTTACTGGGGTAGAAGGATATTTAGAGTCTGCGGCTATGGGATATTTAGCCGGCATGAACAGTGCGCGCCGAATAGCAGGCAAAGAGTGTATCGAATTTCCAAAAGAAACGGCTATGGGCGGGTTAAGTCAATATATAGCGACGTATGAAGGAAAGAACTTTCAGCCGATGAATATAAATTTTGGGTTAATGGATTCGATTAAAGGGAAAAAACTCAAGAAAAAAGAAAAGAATGCCCTGATTGCACAACGAGCGTTAGAGCGGATCGAAGAAATGAAACCAGTTTGCAGGGAAGGAATCGAAAATGTTTAAGGCAACGACAATAGTGGCCGTACAAAAAGCCGGAAAAACCGCGATTGCCGGAGACGGTCAGGTAACGTTTGGCAACGCGATGGTGATGAAAGGCCACGCCCATAAGGTGCGGCGATTGTACGGCGGTAAAATTATTACGGGGTTTGCTGGCTCTGTAGCCGATGCATTCACATTAAGCGATCGATTTGAAGAAAAATTAAATGCATATAATGGCAATCTGCTGCGCAGTGCCGTAGAGCTGGCGAAAGACTGGCGCTCAGATCGTGTTTTGCAAAAGTTGGAGGCGTTGCTGCTGGCAAGCGATGGACAGCGTATCTTGCTCATTTCTGGCAATGGCGAGGTTATCGAACCAGATGACGGAATCTGTGCGATTGGTTCCGGCGGTGCGTATGCTCTGGCAGCGGCGCGGGCATTGAGCGGGAATACCGAATTGTCTGCTAGAGAAATTGCGGAAAAATCACTGCATATTGCAGCCGATATTTGTGTATATACCAATCATAACGTGATCGTAGAGGAGCTGGAAGAACTATGAGTGAATTGACGCCGAAACAAATTGTGGCAGAATTAGACGCTAATATCGTAGGACAGCAGGAAGCTAAGAAAGCGGTTGCCATAGCGCTGCGGAATCGGTGGAGAAGCATGCAGCTTGACGAAACTTTGCAGGAAGAAATCATTCCGAAAAATATTTTGCTGATCGGGCCTACGGGAGTCGGAAAAACGGAAATAGCCCGCCGGCTGGCAAAGCTGGCCAAAGCGCCGTTTGTAAAGGTGGAAGCGACAAAGTATACTGAGGTTGGCTATGTGGGCCGTGATGTTGAACAAATGGTGCGGGATTTAGTGGAAAATGCGATTCGTCTTGTAAAAGATGAAGAAAGCAAAGCGTTGGAAGCAAAGGCTGTAGACGCAGCTAACCGGCGCATCTGCAACGTGATCTGGCCGAAGAGTTCGGTAAAAGAAGCTCCGAAAGACCCGATGGCATTGTTGTTCGGCGGGGCCGAAGAACCGGTAAAAGAAGAAGTGGCAGAAGACACAGAAAAAAGGCAAGCCCTTTTCGCAAAGATTTCCAACGGAGAAATGGACAGCCGGGAAATTGAAGTAGAAGTGGAAGAACAGCGGCGCGGTCAGCCGGGTCTTGTGATGATGGGCGGATCAAAAGATGATATGGCTCATGATTTGCAGGAATTATTTCAGCAATTTGCTCCGACTAAGAAAAAGAAAAAACGCTTATCCATTGAAAAAGTAAAAAAACTGTTTGTGCAAGAAGAAATACAAAAGCTTATGGATATGGATCGGGTGGTGGATAAAGCGATCGAATTGAGTGAGCAAAGAGGTATTATCTTTATAGATGAATTTGATAAAATTGCCGCCAGAGGGCAGGGGCATGGTCCCGATGTATCCAGAGAAGGCGTACAGCGCGATATTTTGCCGATTGTAGAAGGCGCGGCGGTAAATACGAAATACGGTACGGTAAAAACAAACCACATGTTATTCATTGCTGCGGGGGCATTTCATGTAGCCAAGCCTTCGGACTTGATACCAGAATTGCAGGGACGTTTTCCGATTCGTGTAGAGTTGCAGCCTTTGAGTAAAGAAGACTTTAAGCGTATTTTGACTGAGCCGGAACATTCGCTGATAAAACAATACCAAGCCTTGCTTTGGGCGGAAGGCGTTAACGTGGAATTTACGCCAGATGGGATTGAACAGATTGCTTCCTATGCATATCAAGTAAATATGGAGACGGAAAATATTGGAGCTCGCCGCCTGCACACAATGGTGGAAAAAATTTTGCAGGAAATTGCTTATGAAGCACCGGATATTGAAGAAAAAAATATCCGAATTGATGCGGAGTTTGTGAATGTACAGCTGGGTGCTGTCGTAGAGAATGTGGATTTAAGTCATTATATTCTATAAAAAAGAACGCCCCTTTTCCTTGTATATAGGGAAAAGGGGCGTTTGCTATTCGCGCGGAGGTTCTTTGTGTTTTATGGTATTAACAACAAGATAGCAAGTGGGATCGTGGCGTTGGATTTCATCGCTGAGAATCGAGCGAATGGCTTGCGCCGCTTTTTCATCAATAACCATATAGGGAGAGGGGATGCGGAGATTGCAAATGATATTGGTACGGCCGATCCCTTGTGTCATACGCATGCGGTACACCTCACCGCCAGGATAATGATGATCTACAATATGCTGTAAAAATTCATTCATTTTAGCTATTTTATGTGTATCTGTGCAGATAGGATCCATATGAATGACCATTTTAATATGAAGCCGCTTCATAATTTCTTCTTCTAGATTATCCAGTGCGGCATGGCAGTCTACGATATTGGCCTGGTCAGATACTTCTGCATGGATTGTAGCGAAGATACGTCCCGGTCCGTAATCATGAATTTCTAAATCATGTGTTCCGGAAACAAACGGTGTTTTGCGTACCATGGTGATGATAGAGCGCACCAGTTCCGGAGAAGGCGCTTTGCCAAGAAGCAGGCTTATCGTATCTCGGGCAATCGTATATGCGGAGTAAAGGATCATTAAGGAAATAATAAATCCTACAATGCCATCTAACGGAATATTGAAATAATGTTCAATAACTGTAGCGGCAATAACGCCGGCAGTTCCTCGTACATCGCTGATAGAATCGACAGCAGAGGCACGGATGATTTCAGAATTTATTTTGGCGCCGATATAGTTGTTATAAGAATACATCCAAAATTTTATACTGATCAGAAGTGTTAGGATAATAATGGAGAGAGGATCGAAAATAATCGGTTCAGGATCAATGAGTTTTTGGACAGAGGCTTTCAGCAGCTCCATTCCGGCGCCGACAATGATAAATGAAATGAGCAGAGCCCCTATATATTCAAAACGGCCATGACCAAACGGATGGGATTTATCCGGCGGCTGCGTACTTAATTTTGCGCTGATCAGCGAGATGACATCTGTACCGAGGTCAGTTAAATTATTGACGGCATCAGATATAATGGAAATACTGTTGGAAAAATACCCAATTACAAACTTTATGATAAAGAGAAAGATATTGCAGAAGATGCCGAGCACACCGGATAAAATGGTGTAGGATTTTCGGACTTCTTCATTTTGTATGTCTTGGGCATTAGGAATATATCGTCGAATTAAATAGTCTATCATAGGGATACCTTCTTTCTATACATATCTTCCATTATATGGGCAGAAGAAAAAGAAAACAAGGAAAAGGGCAGGAGTGTGAAAAAACTCCTGCCCTTTTTTGCATGGCTGATATGTCTATGTTAGATATCTTTTCCCGTTATCCGAGCAATCAGTTTGATAATCTCATTGACAACAAGCGGCGTTAACGAGAAGAGGAAGACCATTTCCCAATCAGGGATACTCAGGTTGTACGTTTTGAAAGCTGCGGCAAAAGCTGGTACTTCAATAACGACTAACTGAAGGAATAGACCAAAGATGACTGAGCCGATCAGATAAGGATTAGAGAAAATTCCAATCTGGAAAATAGATTTTCGTTCATGCCGGAGAGAGAGAGAATAGAATAACTGGCTGCACCCAAGGACTACAAACGCCATGGTGCGGGCATAATGAATGACATCTTCCGGAATATCCGGAGAGAAGAAGCTGTACCCATACTCTGACAGACCGTGATAGAACGCTACTAAAGTCAAACCGCCGATCAGTCCGCCGCCAATGACAGCGCGCATACCTGCGCCGTGAGCAAAGAATCCTTCTTGCGCCGGACGAGGCGGCCGTTTCATTGCATCGGGATCTCCCGGTTCTACGCCGAGAGAAATTGCCGGGAGGGCGTCTGTGACCAAATTAATCCATAAGAGCTGCGTAGCAGAAAGCGGAACCGGCAAGGCAAATAAAATGGAAATAAAGATACAGAGCACTTCACCTAAATTACAGGATAACAAGAAGATAACCGCTTTACGGATATTGCTGTAAATATTCCGGCCTTCCTGGATTGCATGTACGATCGTAGTGAAATTGTCATCTGTTAAAATCATATCGCTGGCGCCTTTGGCGACATCGGTGCCGGTAATGCCCATAGCAACGCCAATATCCGCATATTTTAAGGAAGGAGCGTCGTTTACACCGTCGCCGGTCATCGATACAATATTGCCGTGAGCTTTAAATGCACGAACTATTTTTACTTTGTGTTCTGGCGATACACGGGCGAAAACACGGTAATGCCGAATTGCATTGGCAAACTCTTCATCAGATAAGGCGTCGATTTCACTGCCGGTCAGACTCTGTTCGATAGAAGTGGCAATGCCTAAATCTTTTGCGATCGCAACCGCTGTATTTTTGTGGTCCCCGGTGATCATAATCGGCGTGATACCAGCGGAGATCGCTTCTTGAATGGAGGCTTTTACTTCCGGGCGCGGCGGATCGATCATGCCTACGAAGCCGATGAAAATTAAATCGCATTCCATTTCCTCCGCAGAAATAGGGGAGGAAACATCTTTATATGCAGCGGCAAGAACGCGGAGTGCATCATCAGACATGAGATTTGCAATTTGTAAATACTTATCAACGAGTTCTTGCGTAAGAGGAACGACCTGGCCATCTTGGAGGGCGTGCGTCGAGATTTTAAGAAGATTGTCGATCGCGCCTTTGGTATGTACGCGGTAATGATCGCCTTCTTTATTCAACGTAGACATGAGCTTTCTGTCAGAATCAAAAGGCTTTTCATCAATTCGCGGATATTTTTCATTTAAGTTATTTTTGGTCATGCCGGCTTTGTTGCCAAGAACGATGAGGGCAATTTCCGTTGGATCGCCAGTACTTTCTCCATTTTCGCTGGTGGCATCAGAGCAAAGCACCATGGTTTTGATCAGCGCTTCATCTGCCGGAGTCAGGTTTTCGTTTGTATCGCCAATCGCTTTTATATTAAACAGCGTATATGTTTTGACAACCGTCATTTTATTTTGGGTCAGCGTTCCGGTTTTATCGGAACAAATGATGCTGACGGAACCTAACGTTTCTACAGCCGGCAATCGTTTTACGATTGCGTGTATTTTTGACATGCGAGTAACGCCCAGGGCCAGTACGATAGCGACGATGGCAGCAAGGCCTTCCGGAATGGCTGCGACTGCTAAACTAATAGACGTGAACAGCATTTCAAAAAGCGGGCGGCCCTGGAAAATTGCAATTGCCAGCATCAAAAGGCAGATGCCGATACATAATTTGCCAAGAAATGCGCCTAACTCATTCATGCGTATTTGAAGAGGGGTAAGCTCATTATGTTCCTCATCCAAAATTTTCGCGATTTTCCCGATTTCTGTGTTCATTGCCGTAGCGACGACGACGCCTTCGCCTCGGCCGTAAGTGACTAAGGTAGACATAAATGCCATGTTGGATTTATCGCCGATGGGAGTATTCTCATCTGGACATATAAATTGAGCATCTTTGGTTGTAGGAACCGATTCGCCGGTCAATGCAGATTCTTCAATTTGCAAGTTCGCGCTTTCAATCAATCGAAGATCGGCCGGAATATATCGGCCGGCATCAAGTACGACGATGTCCCCGGGAACGACTTCTTCAGATAATACTTCGATGAGTTCGCCGGAACGTTTGACGATAGCTTTGGGAGAAGCCATCTTTTGCAGGGCTTCTACAGCTTTTCCTGCTTTGTATTCCTGCACGACGCCGATGACGGCATTGAGAAGAACGACAGTCAGAATAATAACGGCATCGGTATATTCACCGATTACAATTGTAATAGCTGTCGCCGCCAAGAGAACATAGATCAATACGTCCTGCAGCTGTTCTAGAAAGAGCCGAAATAAAGATTTCTTCTTTTTTCCGACCAATTTGTTTGGGCCGTATTGAGATAGACGGGCAGCGGCTTCGTCTTTGGAAAGGCCGGCAGCTTCGCTGACCTGCAGCTCTTCCAACGTTTGCTTACTGCTTTTTGTGTACCACATATCCAACACCTCATTTTTTGGTATAATAATGCAAGTATACCGAATAATACTTTGTAATTATTATGGCACTTATAATGAATGAAAAATAATAACACATTTGTTTATTTGCACAGGTAATTAGTAAAAATCGCTATATTTGGAGAAATCAACACAAAATATATCTTGATTTTTAGACTTTCAGGAGAGAATTTTCAGAATCTTATATTATTTTTTATAAAAACTCCGATAACAGTTTATTTTTTTTATAAAAAATTTAGGTTGTGTGAGAAAAGTTTATATCAGTAGCCGGAAGAAAGGGAATATATATCTATTGTCAAACGTAAGACAGTGTGCTATACTATTACAGCATAAGCATGTGTAAGAGAAAAGAGGTGTAGATAATGAAAGAAGGAATCCATCCAAATTATGGAAAAGCAACAGTTACCTGCGCTTGTGGCAATACGTTTGAAACAGGTTCTGTAAAATCTGAATTGCGTGTTGACGTATGCTCTAAATGCCATCCTTTCTTTACGGGTCAGCAGCGTACCGCTCAGGCTCGCGGCCGTATTGAACAATTTAATAGACGTTATGGTAAAAAAGACTGATTTTAGTCATTGCACATTTGGCAGCAGAGCAGAGATGCTCTGCTCTATTTGTTTATAATGGAGAGTGGCATGGAAGAAAAACGAAAAATTTATGTAGGAGGCCAGGCAGTCATTGAAGGTGTTATGATGCGCGGCCCTGAATATATAGCGACAGCAGTCCGGCAGCCATCGGGAGAGATTGCCGTAAAAAAAGAGCCGGTACATTCTATTACAGAGCGATATCCAATTTTAAAAAAGCCGTTTATCCGCGGAGTGGTTTCGTTATATGAATCACTGGTATATGGGATGAAGAGTCTGGCATTTTCAGCGCAGACTGCCGGAGAAGAAGAGGAAAACTTATCCGATAAAGAAATTGGGCTGACGATGGCGGTATCCGTAGTGATTGGAATCGCGCTTTTTTTAGCGCTTCCGACATATGGAGCTAAATTTTTAGTAGGAGAGGGCGTCGGTTCTGTTTGGCTAAACGCGGTAGAAGGCGTGATTCGGCTGCTGATTTTTATTGCATATATATATGGTATATCTAGGACAGAGGATATCCAGCGAGTATTTCAGTATCACGGCGCAGAACATATGACGATTTTTACTTATGAAGCCAATGAAGAGCTGACGGTAGAAAATGTAAAAAAACATGGCCGTCTTCATCCGCGGTGCGGTACAAATTTTTTGCTTATTGTTATGATCGTCAGTATGATCGTATTTACTTTTTTAGGCTGGCCTTCTTTGTGGGAGCGCGTGGTGTCCAGAGTCTTGCTGATGCCTGTTGTGGCGGGCATCAGTTATGAAGTCATCCGCTTGGCAGGACGGAGCCGCAATGCGGTGATCCAATTTGTGATTCAGCCCGGGTTATGGCTCCAATTGCTGACAACGCGGCAGCCGGACGACAGCCAGATAGAAGTGGCGATAAAAGCTTTAGAAGCGGTACGGCCGGATGAGGCACATGCCTATGAATAGTTAAAATAAATGGAGGGTATACGGTGTTAATCGAGAAGTTGCAGGTTATTGAGGATAAATTTTTAGATTTGGAACAGCGGATCAGTGACCCGGAAATCATTGCTCGTCAGCAGGAATGGCAGAAGTTGACGAAACAGCATGCACAGATGATGGAAACTGTAGAAACGTTTCGGGCGTATAAAAAGGTGCTTGCTGGTTTAGAAGAAGCTAAAATGATTTTAGAGGATAAGAGCAGCGATCCGGAACTGCATGCAATGGCACAGGAAGAATGGAATAGTTTGCAGAAGGAGAAAGACGAACTGGAAGAAAGACTCCATATTTTGCTTTTGCCGAAAGATCCCAATGACGAAAAAAACGTTATCGTTGAAATACGCGGCGGCGCTGGCGGAGATGAAGCGGCGCTGTTTGCCGGAGATTTGTTCCGGATGTACAGCCGTTATGCGGAAAAGCAGGGCTGGAAAGTAGGGATTATTGATGCCAATGCCCCTGATCTTGGCGGATTTAAAGAAGTGGTGTTTTCTGTAGATGGAATGGGAGCTTATTCGAAGTTAAAATATGAATCCGGCGTACATCGCGTGCAGCGGGTGCCGGCGACAGAAGCCAGCGGACGGATACATACCTCGACGTGTACGGTAGCGGTATTGCCGGAAGCAGAGGACGTAGAGGTGGATATCAATGAAAATGACCTGCGGATCGATCGGTATTGTGCCAGCGGTGCCGGAGGACAGTATGTAAACAGAACAGAAACCGCTATTCGGATCACGCATTTGCCGACAGGAGTCGTCGTGCAGTGCCAGGATGAAAAGTCGCAGTTAAAAAATAAGGAAAAAGCGCTGAAAGTATTAAAAGCCCGCCTGTTGGATCTAGCGCAGCAGGAAGCGCACGCAGAAATTGCGGCGGACAGAAAAAGTCAGGTAGGAACTGGCGATCGAAGCGAACGAATACGAACCTATAATTTCCCGCAGGGGCGAGTGACAGATCATCGGATCAACTTGACTCTGTATAAGCTGGAAACGGTTTTAAACGGGGAAATAGACGAGTTCATTCAGGCGTTAGCCGCAGCGGATCAAGCTGAAAAAATGAAAGAAGAACAGCAATAATGAAGGAAATATGGACGATTGGAGCCTTGCTCAAATGGACAGAGCAGTATTTTAGCAGAAAAGGGATCGATACGCCGCGCATGGATGCAGAAATACTGCTGGCACATGTGCTGAAAAAAGAGCGGATTTATTTGTATGCTTATTATGATCAGCCGGTAGTAGAAGCTGAATTAGCGCAATATAGAGAGTTGGTGCGCAAGCGGGGCGAGCGGCTGTCTGTAGCACATTTATTAGGAATGAAAGAGTTCATGGGATTAACGTTTCACGTAACTGCTGATGTATTGGTTCCGCGGCCGGATACGGAAGTATTGGTTGAAGCCGCCTTAGAGTATGGTAAGGAAAAGCCTGATGCGGCTGTATTAGATATTGGAACGGGAAGCGGAGCCATTTTGATCAGCTTACTCCACTACCAGAAAACATGGAAAGGGATTGGCGCAGATATTTCTGAAAAAGCATTGGAAATTGCAAGAGAAAACGCTGAATCTTTGGCTGTAGCCGAGCGGGCTGATTTTCTGCAGAGCGACCTTTTTCAAGCGGTGGAGGGTGATGGATTTGATATTTTGGTATCCAATCCGCCGTATTTAACTGCAAAGGATATGCAGCAGCTGGAACCGGAAGTAGAGCAGGATCCCAAATTGGCTTTAGACGGCGGCGCGGATGGATTAGCCTTCTATCGCCGGCTTATCGCAGAAGGCTGGCAATATCTTGCTCCAGACGGGTATATGTTTCTGGAAATCGGTATGGGGCAGGCTGAAGCGGTCTGTGCTCTGGCTGAAGACAGCGGGCGTTATAAAATAAAAGAAGTTCGAAAAGATTATGGACACCTTGACCGTGTCGTTATATTACAAAGAGAATCGATGTGAGCTGTATGGATACAAAAATAATCAAAATCCAGGATCCGGAAAAAGAGCAAGCTGCATTAGCGGAAGCGGGTGCAATTGTACGAAGCGGCGGACTGGTAGTGTTTCCGACGGAAACGGTATACGGATTAGGAGCGAACGGGCTGGCGGCAGACGCAATTTCTGCTATTTACCGCGCTAAAGGCCGCCCCAGCGATAATCCGGTGATCCTGCATGTAGCGGATAAAAATGGGGTAAAAGATATTGTAAAAGAAGTGAACTCCACTGCGGAAAAACTGATGGATACATTTTGGCCGGGACCGCTGACGATTATTTTTCCGCGCAGCGCATTAGTGCCGGATCGGGCGACCGGCGGACTGGATACTGTAGCGGTTCGCTGTCCGAGCGATCCTATTGCGCATGCGTTTTTAAAAGCGGCAGGCGTTCCTGTTGCGGCGCCAAGCGCGAATATTTCCGGGCGCCCCAGCCCGACGACGGCGGAGGATGCAGCCCATGATATGATGGGGAAAGTAGATCTTATTTTAGACGGTGGCAATTCTGCCATTGGTTTGGAATCAACAGTTGTAGAAGCGGCTGACGGTAAAATTACGATTTTGCGTCCCGGAGGAATAACGAAAGAAATGCTGGAAGCTGTTGCCAAAGAGGTTTCTTATGATGCGCATTTGATTACTGGAGAGGGCGTGCCTAAAGCGCCGGGCATGAAATATCGGCATTATGCGCCTGCAGCCCCGATGACCGTAGTAGTAGGGCAAGAGCAGGCTGTCCGCAGAGAATTGCAGAGACTGTACGATGCCTATAAAAAAGAAGGACTTTCTGTAGGATTTTTGGTTAGTGAAGAGCTAAAAGCAGGTTTGCCGGAAGGACCGGTATATATATGGGGCAGTCGGTCAGAACAGAAAGATTTAGCAGAACATCTCTATAAAGGTCTGTTGTATTTTGATACCGCCGGAGTCGATCGAATCCTGGCAGAAGGCACGGAGGAACATGGATTGGGAGCGGCAATCATGAATCGAATGGGAAAGGCCTCCGGTCATCATATCCTTTATGTATAAAGAAGGATTTTTGGTATGAAAAGAGAATTATTTAGGATAGTGTGAAGTACGGAGGTGAAAGAGATGAGAGTTGCCATTGGAAGTGATCACGGCGGATTCCATTTAAAACAAGCCGTCATAGAATACTTGAAGGAAGCCGGCGTGGACTATAAAGATTATGGTACCTATACGCTGGATTCCTGTGATTATCCGGATATAGCGAAAACGGTGGCAGAAGCTGTTTTAGCAGAAGACGGCACGCGGGGGATATTGATTTGCGGCACCGGTATTGGTATTGGTATTGCGGCAAATAAGATAAAAGGAATCCGGGCTGCTTTATGTCACGATACATTTTCTGCAGAATATTCCAGGAAGCATAATGATGCCAATATTCTGACGATGGGAGAACGGGTTATCGGTCCCGGCCTTGCCTGTAAGATTGTAGAGACTTGGCTGAATCATGAATTTGAAGGCGGACGCCATGCAAGAAGAGTTGAAAAGATAGAAGCACTGAGGTGAGCTGAATGGAACAGGCAATACGCAGCATTACAGAGCAAGTAAAAAATGCAGTGGAAGAGGTATGTCATGAAAGCGGCATTCAAGAAAATGCCGTATTTGTATTAGGATGCAGCAGCAGTGAAATTCGCGGTCAGCGGATTGGAAAAGGCGGTTCCATAGATATCGGAAAAGCAGTCATAGCCGGGGCTCTGGAAGCGGTAACTGCACACGGAGCCTGGTTGGCAGTACAATGCTGCGAGCATTTAAACCGCGCGCTGGTAATAGAACGGGAATGTGCAAAACAATTTGGCTATGAAGAAGTGACGGTTCGGCCGGTGTGGAATGCAGGAGGTTCTGCAGCCGCTGCTGCAATGGAACTGTTTAAGGATCCAGTCGTGGTATTGGAAATAAAAGCGGACGCTGGCATGGACATTGGCTGTACGATGATTGGAATGCATTTGAAACGGGTTGCAGTGCCGGTTCGGTTAGTAAATAATAAGGTCGGCGAAGCCGTGGTAAACGGTGCAAAAACGCGGCCGATGCTGATTGGCGGCGAGCGGGCACAATATAAATAAGGGGGCACTTTCATGAAGCATATGGCAAAGGAAGATCCGGCAATTTATGAAATTATAGGGAAAGAACTGTATCGGCAGCAGCACAAACTAGAAATGATTGCATCAGAAAACTTTGTCTCTCCTGCAGTTATGGAAGCGCAGGGTTCGGTGTTGACGAATAAATATGCCGAAGGGTATCCTGGGAAACGGTATTATGGCGGCTGTGAGTATGTAGATCAAATCGAACAGCTGGCAATCGATAGAGCAAAAGCGGTTTTCGGCGGCGATCATGTTAACGTGCAGCCGCATTCTGGGTCGCAGGCAAACTTTGCCGTATATTTTGCTCTTTTGCAGCCCGGCGATTGTATTATGGGAATGGATTTATCGCAAGGCGGACATTTGACGCACGGCAGTCCGGTTAATGTATCGGGAACTTATTTTCAGGTGATTCCTTACGGTGTAGATAAAACGACGGAATACATAGATTACGAACAAATGGAAGCGTTGGCACTGAAACATAAACCTAAAATGATCGTTTCCGGCGCCAGTGCATATGGGCGTATCATTGATTTTAAACGAATCCGGGAAATATGTGATAAAATAGGGGCTATTATGATGGTAGACATGGCGCATTTTGCCGGTTTAGTAGCTGCTGGCCTTTATGACAATCCGGTACAGTATGCCGATGTTGTCACAACGACGACGCATAAAACGCTGAGAGGACCTCGAGGCGGTATGATTTTTTGTAAAGAAGCCTATGCAAAAGCGATTGATAAAGCCATATTCCCAGGAATCCAGGGCGGGCCGCTCATGCATGTTATCGCAGGAAAAGCGGTAGCGCTTAAGGAAGCGTCTGAACCGGCATTTAAAGAGTATGCGGCGAAAGTGATCAGCAATGCAAAAATATTGGCCGCAGCATTTATGGAAAAAGGGATTCGTGTGATTTCCGGAGGAACGGATAGTCATGTATTTCTTTTAGATGTACAGTCTT
This sequence comes from uncultured Veillonellaceae bacterium, assembly GCA_900546795.1. Taxonomy (GTDB): domain Bacteria; phylum Bacillota; class Negativicutes; order Veillonellales; family Megasphaeraceae; genus UMGS915. The sequence continues at coordinate 13,533 of UREG01000032.1, forward strand.
TAGGCCTTACGGGAAAAACGGCAGAACACCTTTTAGATGAAATTGGTATTACCGTAAATAAAAATACAATACCGTTTGATCAGAATAGTCCGTTTGTTACCAGCGGAATCCGTCTGGGAACACCAGCGCTTACGACCCGCGGATTTAACGAAGAAGATATGAAAGAAATCGCGGATATCATTACTGCCGTGCTTAAACAGCCAGAAGATGAGGCAGTACAGACAGATGCAAAAGAACGGGTGCAGAAGCTTTGCTCTAAGCATCCCCTTTATGAATAAAAAGGAAGTGGATAGAATGAATGTAAATGTAATGACTCACCCTCTGATTCAGCATAAAGTGACGCTTATGCGGTGTACAGAAACCGGCTCCAAAGATTTCAGAGAGCTTTTGGAAGAAATAACGGTGTTGATGGGCTATGAAATCACGCGGGATCTTCCGCTGGAAGATATAGAAATTCAAACGCCGCTGACAAAAATGATCGGGAAACAGATTGCTGGCAAAAAAATAGCGATTGTACCGATTCTGCGTGCTGGACTGGGAATGGTGCAGGGAATGCTGACACTGATACCGACGGCTAAAGTCGGTCACATTGGATTGTATCGCGATCCGGAAACGCTTAAACCGGTAGAATACTACTGCAAACTTCCAAGTGATATCCAGGATCGAGAACTCATTGTGACAGATCCTATGCTGGCAACGGGCGGCAGCGCTTCGGCAGCCATTACGATGCTCAAGGAAAAGGGCGCAAAGAATATAAAACTGATGTGCCTTGTAGCGGCTCCGGAAGGTGTAGAAGTGATCAACCGCGATCATCCGGACGTAGAGATATATGTAGCGGCCTTAGATGAAAAGCTCAATGACCATGGTTATATTTTGCCAGGGTTAGGAGATGCAGGCGATCGTATTTTTGGTACGAAATAATGATAAATAGATAGATAAAATATCCTCTTTGCTGTGCAAATAGTAAAGAGGATATTTTTTATGGAGCTGAAAAGAAAGAGAATACATGAACTGAAGATAAGATGATAAAAATGACAGCGGGATATTTGCGGAAAAATAAGATAAAGATGTAAAGATGGGGCATTTGAAGATAGAAGTGGTTAAAGCGGATAAATAAACAGGCGCACTTTAGATATGTAATCGTCATGCTGCGTATTAAACACGGAAAACAAACGGCGGTTTATCAAACGAATGGAGGTTTTAGTATAAAATCTTGCAGTAACTTGGTATAATAGAGAAAATACGTCTGAGTTTGGAGGAGTGAATATGAAACGGTATGTTCTGGCATTGTGCATGCTGGCTTCTTGTGTTACTGTGAGCGCATATAATCCGTATGCGCCAAATCAATTTGATAAAATGGAAGAAAATAGTTGGGAATATCAGGCGGTGCGAAGTTTGACAGAAGCAGGACTTACGGGAGCTCCGATGAGCCGCTTCAGTGCATCGTATGATTTGACACGATATGAAATGACGGAAATGGTGGCCGAAGCCATCCGAAATCGAGCAAAAGCAGATGCGGCGCAGAAGGCACAGATAGAAAGATTGGAAAAAGCGTTTGAAGATGATTTGGAATATAGAGGCCTTCGGAAAAAAGAAGAAGAGACGCCGACAATTACAGTGTCCGGTGAGACACGGATCCGATATACGAAAGGCGTAAAAGATACCATAGATAATCGGACCGATGTGGGGATAAAAATCCATATTCCAAATTAAAACAGGCAGGGAGAATAGAATGGAAAAATTTCGTCTTATGATTATAACCGGGATGAGCGGCGCCGGGAAAAGTCAAGCCGTTCAAGTGCTGGAAGATATGGGCTACTTTTGTGTCGATAATATTCCGCCGGTATTGATCCCAAAATTTGCGGAACTATGCCGGCAGGGCAGCGAACGAATGAAAGGCGTTGCTTTAGTTGTAGATATTCGCGGCGGGGAATTTTTCAGCGCAATGAACCAAGCGCTGAAAACATTGGATGAGCAGGAAGTTTCTTACGAAATTTTATTTTTAGAGGCAACGGACGCTGCGCTGGTGCGCCGGTATAAAGAAACGCGGCGAAGTCATCCGCTGGCTCCGCATGACCGTATCTTGCAGGGGATTGCAGAAGAACGGCGAAGATTGGCAGCCATTCGGCTGGTATCGGATTATATTATTGATACCTCTGATATGAAACCGGCTGCATTAAAAGAACTCTTAAAGAAAAAATTTATTCGGGAAGAACAGAAAGAAGGACTGGCGGTAACAATTGTTTCATTTGGATTCAAATATGGGATTCCTATGGATGCCGATGTGATTGAAGATGTTCGATTTTTGCCTAACCCTTTTTATATCAAAGAGTATCGGAATAAAACCGGACGGGTTCCAGAAGTATCGGAGTATATTAAACGATTTGATGTAACGCAGCAATATATGGAAAAGTGGTTTGCCTTAATGGATTTTTTGGTCCCTTGCTACGAACAGGAAGGAAAAAGCCAGCTTATTATCGGCGTAGGCTGTACCGGGGGGATGCATCGCAGTGTGTGCATGGCTGAATCGCTGTATCAGCGTCTTAAAGAGCAGGGGTATCCCGTATCTATAGAACATCGAGACCTATATAAAAATAATGTGCAGGAAGATTGTGTTCCCGAAGCGGCAAATGCAGAAAGGAAATAAATATGCGGATATTCAGATGGCTTTCTCCGGGAATTAACATCAAGCGATGGTTGTTTACTTTTGGTGCAGGTATGATTGTGGCCTGCCTGGGCCTTACGTTTCTCTTTAACTATCGCTGGATCGGAAGCATGGAGGAAGTAATATTCAGGATTTTGTATGAATGGACGGGGCATTATAACTATACGATATTGGCGTCGATGGGCGTAGTATTCATGGGTATTGGCGCCGTTTTAATGGGAATTGCCACGAGAAAATTAATCAAAACAATTATTGCCGCTTTAATGCCGAATGCCTCCGAAGAATTAAGTGATTTGATTTTGTCCAATATGAAACTTTCTAAAGGTCCGGCTGTGGCGGTAGTAGGCGGCGGAACGGGATTGTCCGTTATGCTGCGGGGATTAAAGAAAAAAACGGGAAATATTGCGGCGGTAGTTACGGTTGCAGATGACGGCGGATCTTCTGGGCGGATACGGGAGGATCTCGATATGATAGCGCCGGGAGATTTGCGGAACTGCCTGGTTGCACTTGCAGAAAAAGAAGGGCTGATGGAAATTTTATTTAATCATCGGTTTGGAGGCAATGGCGGACTTACAGGCCACAGTTT
>UREG01000033.1 GCA_900546795.1 uncultured Veillonellaceae bacterium
TGGTTGTCGGTACGGTAAAAGCTGTCTATGAAGATGAAAATAACTTTATGAAAGCGGCGGTGGTTACGCCGGCCGTAGATTTCAGCCGTCTGGAAGAAGTGATGGTGCTGATTCATGCAGACGCGGAAATTCCGAATTTCCCGGAACGGGCGGTATTAGTGCCGCAGAGTAAACGGGATCAGCTTTTGGGCGTACAGGGGCTGGGAACGGAAGCGCCGGCGCAGGAAGGCGGTCAGTCATGAAGCTGGGGCGGACGATCATTACGGTAGGAATCCTTTTTTTGCTGCAGGCTTCTGTCGTGCCGTTCTTGTTCAATGGCGCGGTGCAGCCGAATCTGATTTTAGTATTTATCGCGTTGTTTTCTTTATATATAGGCGGAAAAGCCGCTATGCTTACCGCCATACTGGCAGGCGTGGTGCAGGACACGGTGATCGGCAACTTTTTTGGACTCCATGTGTTTGGATATATCCTCATCAGCTTTATTTTCGGTTTGGTGCGGACGGAATTTGAACGGGAGCAATGGCCGGTTTCTATTGCAGCGGCAGAGGCGGGAACGCTGCTCGTTTTGCTGTCTGTCAGCCTGGTGCTGTGGGTTTCCGATCAGGATTTTCGTTTTTTCTCGTATGTATTTCATGTGGCATGGATACATTTCCTGTTCAATGCAGTGCTGGCAATTCCGGGGCATGCGCTTGTCTGGTCTTTGAAACAAGAAAATGATTATATTTGGTAAGGAGCTATGTATCGATGGATATGCTTCGGGCTTTGAAGAAAAAGAAAAAAAATACCCGGTTTGACTGGTATCTGCGGTTCATGCTGCTCATTTTCGGCATATTGACGGCGCGGCTCGTATACCTGCAGCTCATTGACGGCGATCATTACCGGTCGCTGTCTGACGGGAACCGTATGCGGGTGATCCCGGTCAATGCCATGCGCGGATCGATTTATGACCGCAATGGAAAAGTGATGGTCGGCTCCATTCCGTCTTTTCGCGTTACGCTGATGGAGTCGCTGAAATCACTGAGCGATGAAGAGATCAATAAGCTGGCAGAGCTGCTCCAGATTCCTCCGGAAGAAGTAAAGAAGCGGATAGAGCGGAAAAAAGGGTCGTTTGAGCCGATCGTAATCGCCTCGGATGTGGATCAAACGGTGCGGACTCGGATCGAGGAACGGCGAAGCGAATTCCCGGGGATTTCCGTAGAAGCGCTGCCGATGCGGTATTATCCGTATAATGAAATGGCGGCGCAGATGATCGGATATGTAGGCCAAATCAACGAAGAAGAAATGGAACGGCTCAAAGGTCAGGGAATCAGCGGGCTGACGATCATGGGGCGCTCCGGGATAGAAAGCTATTACGACGATATCCTGCGGGGAAAAGACGGCGGCATTCATGTGGAAGTGGACGCGGCGGGCCGGCCGGTAAAAGAAGTGGAACGTTCTCCATTGGTGCCGGGAAAAAATATGTATTTGACGATCGATCTGGATTTGCAGCTGGCGGCGGAAAAAGCTATTACCGAGCAGATCAACGCGCTGAAAGAGCAGAAGATCGATGTAAACGGCGTTGCGATGGTCGCCATGGATCCGAATACGGGCGCGGTGCTGGCGATGGTCAACCGTCCCAGCTTTGATCCCAACTTATTTGTAAACGGGATTTCCAGCGAAGAATGGAATGCGATCAATACGAATCCGAAACGGCCGCTGGCAAACCGCGTTATCAGCGGGGAATATCCGCCCGGTTCTACGTTTAAAATCGTAACGGGGGCGGCGGCGCTGGAATTGAAAAAGGTTACGCCGGAAGAGGAAATCTATGACAGCGGCAGACATTGGCTCATCGATATGCGCAATGCAGAAGGCGAAGCGTTTGGGTGGATCAATTTTATTACGGCGCTGGCAAAATCGGATAACGTTTATTTCTATGAAATGGGGAACCGAGTCGGCATTACCGAACTGGAAAAGTATGCCCGTATTTTTGGACTGGGAAGAAAGACCGGCATTGGTCTGCCCAATGAAGCGAGCGGGCTGGTGGCAAGCGAACATTATAAACGGGAAGTATTTGATCAGGACTGGTATTTGGGAGATACCTTCAATGCGGCGATTGGACAGGGATTTCAGCTGGTTACGCCTATTCAGGTTGCTGTCATGATGAGTGAAGTCGCCAACGGCGGCATACAGTATCGGCCGATGCTGGTCAACCGTATCGATAATATTGACGGTACTCCGTATAAAATATATGTGCCGGAACAAGTCGGCACGCTGACCATATCCAAGGCGACGATGGATGTGGTGCGGCAGGGGCTGCGAAACGTGGCGGAAGAAGGCGGTACGGCCGCGGCTATTTTTGAAAACTTTCCTGTCATGGTAGCGGGAAAGACGGGGACGGCAGAAAATTCACACGGCCGGGATCACGGCTGGTTTGTTGCTTACGCGCCTTATGACAAGCCAAAAATCGTCGTTGTCGTATTGGTAGAACAGGGGGGCTTTGGCGTATCTTCGGCAGGCCCTATCGTGCGGGACGTGCTGGAAGCATTTTTCCATATCAAGCCGCCTGTGGCAAAAGTGCCGACAGAGATGATCGATCCGCAGCAGCGGGTGGATACAACGCAGATTCCGGTGCTGGAAACGGCGAAAACGGATACGATCCGATAAACTCTGATTGAAGGAGGGATGAAATGTGGGGAAAATAATAGCGGTGCTGTCCGGCAAAGGCGAGGTCGGCAAGACGACGATCACGGCATTGCTGGGCACCGTATTGGCCAGAAAAGGATATAAAGTGCTGCTCATCGACGGAGATATGGGGCTGCGGAATTTAGACCTTGTACTGGGGCTGCAAAATGAAGTATTCTTTGATTTTGCCGATATGTCTAAAGGGCAGTGCCTGGAGCAGGACGCGGTGATGGAAGCGGCGGAAAATCTCTATTTTATTGCCGCCAGCCAGCAGTACACCTGGGGAAAGATAGGCAGCGCCGCGTTTTATGCAGCGGTAGAAGACCTGCAGCCGCAATATGATTTTATTCTTGTCGATTGTCCGGCAGGCATCGGCAAAGGATATAAATACGCCGTCAAGGCTGCGGATCAGATTTTGATTGTAACAGAGCCGACCTGGGTGTCGGTGCGGGACGCGGACCGGATTATTCGGGACTGCAATAAAAAAAGAATTTGGAAATGCGCGGTACTGCTCAACAACTTTTATTCAGACAGCGAAACCTATTTATCGGTGCGGCAGGTATTGGATACGCTGCTGCCGGAGCAAGTGGCGGGCGTACTGCCTCATTCCGAAGAAGTGGTGAAAGCGGCGCAGCTGGGAACGGCTGCAAAGCTGCCTGCTGAACTGCCGTATATGCAGGCGATGGAAAAGACGGCGGCGTTTTGTATAGAAGAAACGGAAGCAGATATCCAGGAATGGGAGCAGTATCTGCCGTCGGAGAAAAAAGAAGCTGCCATGCATGCAGAAGCGGAAACAAGCAAAGAAACTGAAGCGGAGCGAACCGGACTGCGGCAGCGGCTTAAACGGATTTCATTTTGGCGCTGGAATCGAAAGTAACGGGGAAGGAACGATATGGGAAAGATATGGCAGAATTTAGACAAGACGCTTCTCTTTATTGTGTGTATGATCGTAACGATGAGTCTGCTTACGATTGGAAGCGCGACGCATATTAATCAGGACGGACTGGCCCTGTATGATTTTATCGAAAAACAGACGGCGTTTTTTCTTTTGAATATGGTAGTCGTACTGATTTCCTTTCGCTTTGACTACCGTAGTTTAAAACATTGGGAACGTCCTATGTATGCCGGCAATCTGCTGCTTCTGCTGGCCGTTATGTTTGTGGGTACGTCTGCGCTCGGCGCACAGCGGTGGATTGAAATTGGACCGATTACCATTCAGCCGTCCGAATTTTCTAAAATTATTATGATCATCTGTACGGCATCAATGCTGACTCGGCGCATTAATAAATTGGAAACGTACCGGAGTCTGCTTCCGGTGGCTCTGTATGTGGGCGTGCCGTTTGTGCTGGTATTAAAACAGCCGGATTTGGGAACGAGCCTGGTATTTCTTGCGTTGGCGAGCGGCATGGTCTTTTTCAGCAATGTGAATCTTAAAATTATACTGCGGCTTATCGGCATCGGTCTTCCGATCCTGCCGTGCATGTGGTTTTTCCTGAAAGAGTATCAGAAAGACAGAATCATGGTCTTTTTTAATCCTGATATCGACCCGTTTGGCGCAGGCTATCATGTGATCCAGTCGAAGATCGCCGTCGGCTCCGGGCTGTTCTGGGGAAAGGGCCTGTTTAACGGCAGCCAGAGTCAGCTGGACTTTTTGCCGGAAAACCATACGGATTTTATTTTTTCTGTCGTTGGCGAAGAATTAGGATTCATCGGCTGCATGTTTTTGCTGTTTCTTTATATGGCGCTGCTGTACCGAACGGTCATGATCGCCAGGACGGCAAAAGACCCGTTCGGCATGCTGCTGGCTGTGGGGATTGCGTCGATGTGGCTGTTTCAGATTCTGGTCAATATCGGTATGACCTGCGGCATCATGCCGGTAACGGGGATACCGCTGCCGTTTATGAGCTACGGCGTCAGCGCGCTTACTACCAATATGCTGGCTGTTGCGATTTTAATGAATATATATGCCCGCCGCAAGGCGATGATGTTTTAATGGAGGTAAAGAATGAGTATTTTAGAAGAGTTGGATTTAAAGCGGGTCAGTAAACCGGCGCGCTATATCGGCGGCGAGCATAACAGCATCGTTAAAGAAGATGCGTCGGTTCGCGTCCGTATGGCGCTGGCTTTTCCTGATGTCTATGAAGTGGGAATGAGCCATATTGGCCTGAAAATTTTATATCATTGCCTGAATAAACAGGACGGGATTGCAGCCGAGCGGGTATACGCGCCCTGGATGGATATGGAAGAACAGCTTCGGAACAAAAGGATTGCCTTATACTCTCTGGAAACGAAACGGCCGCTGTCAGATTTTGATATTGTAGGGTTTACGCTGCAGCATGAAATGAGTTATACCAATATTTTAAATATGCTGGATTTGGGGAATATTCCCATTCACAGCAAAGACCGGACGGAAGACGATCCGATCGTAGCCGTTGGCGGCCCGTGCGCGTATAACGTGGAACCGATGGCAGATTTTGTCGATGTCGTCTGTCTCGGCGAATCGGAAGAAGCGGTGGTTGAACTGGCTCAGGTCTGCCGCCGGTGGAAAGAGAACGGACGTCCCGGCGGCCGGAGCGGATTGCTTAAAGAGCTGGCGGAAATAGAAGGGAATTATGTGCCGTCTTTATATACCGCGGTGTATGATGAAGCGGGACGGTTTCAGGAGATATGCCCTGCTGCGGCAGAAGCCAAGGCGGTAGTGAAAAAACGGGTGCTGCCGGACATGAATGAAGCGGCGTATCCGACGGAATTTATCGTGCCGTATATGGGGATTGTACATGACCGAGCGGTACTGGAATTGTTCCGGGGCTGCAGCCGGGGCTGCCGATTCTGTCAGGCCGGAATGGTGTATCGGCCGGTGCGGGAACGGCGGCCGGAAGTGCTGGCTAAATTAGCGGAAGCCATTATTGACAGTACGGGATATGATGAAATATCCATGATGAGCCTGAGCTCTGCCGATTATTCGCACTTGCCTGAATTGGTGGATATGCTGATGGACAGCTGCAAGGAGCGGCATGTCAGCGTAAGTCTGCCGTCGCTGCGGGTCGATAGTTTCTCTGTCGATATTGCCAAGAAAGTCCAGCAGGTACGCAAAAGCGGGCTGACCTTTGCACCGGAAGCGGGAACGCAGCGGCTGCGCGATGTCATCAACAAAGGCGTGACGGAAGAAGATCTGCTGTCTGCCTGCGAAAATGCATTCCGCAACGGCTGGTCGACGGTCAAATTATATTTCATGATGGGGCTTCCGACAGAAACAGACGAAGATCTGGCAGGCATTGCGGATCTGGCATATAAAGTCGCGAATTTATACCGCCGGACGACGGGGAAAAACAATATCAAAGTAACGGTAAGCGTATCTGCTTTTGTACCGAAACCGTATACGGCGTTCCAATGGTTCCCGCAGTGCAGCGTGGAAGAGTTCCAAAGAAAACAGCAGTATTTGAAATCCTTGATTAAAGACAAGCATATTTCCTATCATTATCACGATGCCAAGACCAGTCACCTGGAGGCGGCGCTGGCCAGAGGCGACCGCCGCATGGGAAAAGTGATCGAAGAAGCCTGGAAACTGGGGGCGAAATTTGACAGCTGGAGCGAGTGTTTTGACTACGACGTATGGATGAACGCTTTTGAACGGGCGGGAATCGATCCGGATCAGTTTGCAAAACAAGGCGGAACGAAAGACATGCCTCTTCCATGGGAACATTTATCGCCGGGAGTTTCTAAAAATTTCTTATGGCGGGAATGGGAAAAAAGCCAAAAAGAACAGATTACGGCCGATTGCCGGCATAATGCCTGCACGGGCTGCGGCGTATGTCCGAATTTGCATGTAGCCGTAAAAGACTGCAAGGAGGAGGCCAAAGATGGCAAGATTACGTTTAGTTGTTAATAAAGACGGGGCGCTCAGCTATTTGTCTCATTTGGATTTTATGAGAACGATTCTGCGGGTAATGCGCCGGGCAGAACTGCCGGTAGCGTATTCGGAAGGCTTTAATCCGCATATGAAAATCAGCTATGACAGCGCGCTGGGCGTAGGCGTGTCGGCGGATAAGGTGTATTTAGATGTGGAACTGAAAGAAGCGCTGCCGATGGAAGAGGTGCAGCAGCGCCTGTATAAGGCTACGGAAAAAAGCCCGATCCGTTTTGGAAAAGGGATGTATATCGATAAGAAAGTGCCGAAACTGATGGACGCCTGCAATGCCATGACTTATCATTTGACGGCGAAATGCACCGGTGATGAAGCAGACGCGGCAAAAGAGGCGGTCAGCCGGTTCCGGGAAGCGAAGGAGCTTTGTATCGAGCGGAAGAGTCCTAAGAATCCAAAAAATATCCGCTTGATCGATTTGAAAGAACATGTGACAGATATAACATTAGAAGACGCGGAAGAAAAGGGATATATCCAGGTTTCTTTTGTAATTTGCCGCACGGAAAAAGGCGCGGTAAAACCGGAAGAAGTGTGGAAAGCCCTGGTGCAGACTTGCGGTTTGCCGGCGGAAGAAAACGTATATTTCTGCCGCCGTTCGGAAGTATATGTACAGCAGGGAAATAAACGGCAGACTCCGTTTGAAGCCGCGGGAGATGCGCAGGTGAACTGACGATGAAAACGATCGTTGCGAATATGATGGACGAAGAAGTCCGCGTGGCAATGCTGGAAGACGGCGTTCTTCGGGATATCGCTATCGCCCGTCATGACGACAGTCATATCGTAAATCATATTTATAAAGGGGTCATCAAAAATATTCTTCCGGCCATGCAGGCTGCTTTTGTGGATATTGGACGGGAACGAAATGCTTTCTTGTATTTAGGCGACGTGTTTCCGCGAACGGCTACAAAAGAAGAAATTCAGCAGATGCACTTGTCGGTGGGGCAGAGCCTGCTCGTACAGGTCGCAAAAGATGAGATGGGGACGAAGGGCCCAAGGGTAACCGCCAACATCAGTCTTGCCGGCCGGTATGCCGTGCTGATGCCTACGGTGGATTATATCGGCGTGTCCAAAAAGATCAGCGATGAAGCAGAACGGGAACGGCTGCGATCCATAGCGGACAGCAGTAAGCCTGCCGGAATGGGCGTTATCATACGGACGGTGGCCCGTGGGGTTTCAGAAGAAGAACTGCGGCGCGATATTCTGCATTTGCTGCGGACGTGGGACAGCATCACGGCGCGCTACCGGGTAAGCAAAGGAACGGCGCTGCTGTATAGAGAAGCAGATGTATTGATTCGCATGGTGCGGGATCATTTGACGCTGGATGTAAAAAAAGTGGTGATCGACCGCAAGGAAGACTATGAACGCGTCGTACAGATGTTTTCGGAAAAAGAGCAGAATTGGCGGGAACGCATAGAGTGGTACCGGGGAGAAGAACCGGTGTTTTCCCGGTATGGCGTAGAAAACCAGCTGGCAGAACTGATGAAGCGGCAGATAGAATTGCCGTCCGGCGCTTCTCTGGTTATTGACCATACGGAAGCGCTTACGGTCATTGACGTCAATACGGGAAAATATACGGGAAACAGTACGCTGCGGGATACTATATTTAAAGTAAACATGGAAGCGGCCAAAGAAATCGCCCGTCAGCTTCGGCTGCGGGATATCGGCGGGATCATTTTAGTAGATTTCATAGATATGCAGCGCCCTGCCGATCGGGAACAGCTTTTGACTGCCCTAGCGGAAGAACTGAAGCAGGATCGGGTGCGCACCCATGTGTTGGGAATGACGGCGCTGGGGCTGGTAGAAATTACCAGAAAAAAAGCGCGGCAGAGCCTGTATCATTTCCTGTATGACGTCTGCCCTGTTTGTCATGGCAGCGGCGTGCTGTACAGCGCGGAAACGGTCATGATACAAATCATCCGCCAGCTTCGGTATCTGGTATTTCAAAAGCGGGTGTCCGGTACGCTGGCTGTCAGCGCCCATGGCGACGTACTCCGCCTGTTGAGTGAAAAGAAGACGAAAAAAAGATTGGAAGAAGAGCTGGGGCGGTCCCTGATTTTTGAAAACAGCGGCCATCCTAATCGGGAAGTATTTTCTATTTTAAGCGGGGAATAAAGAAGAGGAGGCTTGGCATGGATTTACAAAAAGCACGAATGGAGATCGATCGGATCGATACCGCGCTGGCGGCATTGCTGCAGGAACGGCTGGAACAAGTAGAAGAGGTCGTTTCTTATAAAAAAGAGAAAGGGCTGCCGGTATATGATGCAAAACGGGAACAGCAGATATGCGATAAAATAGAATCCCAGCTGGGAAACACGCCGTATACGCCGTATATTCTGGATATGATGCAGGAGATCATGCGGGTGACAAAACGGTTTGAAGCGGAACGAATGCCGCATCAGCTGTATTTAATCGGCATGCCGGGCGCGGGAAAAACGACGATAGGAAAAATGGTCAGCAAGGTGCTTGGCATGGAGTTTTATGACTTGGACGAATGCATCGAAGCGAAGAGCGGAAAAACGATACAGGCACTGATGATCCATGACGGGGAACAGGCATTTCGCCGGCATGAATGGGAAGTGCTGCAGGAGCTGGCACAGAAAAAGCCGGCAGTCATTGCTACCGGCGGAGGAACCGTCTTGTCGGAAGAAACGTGTCAGCTTATGAAAAAGACCGGCACGATCATTTGGCTGCGCCGGGACGTAAAAGAGATTTTAAATGATATGGATTTGGAGATCCGGCCGCTGTTGAAAGAAAATATCGAGTATATTTTTCGGCTGTATGAAGAACGGTATCCGCTGTATGAAAAAATCAGCGATATCACAATCGACAACAAGAGCGATTTAAATACGGTGGTGCAGGATACCATCAGCGCATATCGGCAGGAGCGCTGATATGGAAACGCTGCAAGGAGTAGTAGACCATATTATTTTCCAGGCAGAAGCAGACGGATTTGTCATATTTTCCTTAAAAGAAGGTCGGAAAAAGACACCGGTTACCGTAACAGGGAAGTATCCGGGATTATTGGCCGGAGAGGAAATTGAAGTTTCCGGAATGTGGGTGGAACATCCGAAATTCGGCCGCCAGTTAAAAGCCGATTCGATTAAACGCGTACTGCCGGAAACGAAAGACGGTATTGTCCGTTTCTTGTCTTCCGGATTGATTTCCGGCGTAGGACCGGCATTGGCAAAACGCATTGCCGAGCGGTTTGGAGAAGAAACGCTGGCCGTGCTGGAAAAAGAGCCGGAGCGGCTGGAAGAAGTGCCGGGAATTGGTAAAAAGAAACTGGAAAGCATCGTGGAATCATTCCGGGAAACGCAGTCGCTGCGGGATATTACGCTTATTTTGGAACAGCATGGCGTATCCGGAGCTTATGGGCCGAAGATTTTGGCCGCATATGGCGACGATGCTGTCTATGTATTGGAAAACGAACCGTACCGCATGGTCTGGGAAGTAGACGGAATTGGATTTAAGATTGCCGACCAGCTGGCCGTTGCCATGGGAGAAAAGAAAAATTCCCGGCAGCGGATCAAGGGCGGCGTAGAATATGTCCTTTCGTACCTGTATCAGTCCGGCGATGTATGCGCGCCGGAAGGCTGGGTTATAGAAAAGACGGCGCAGGTACTGCAAATAGACCGGCTGGAAGCGGCGGAGGCGCTCAAACGGATGATTCGGCAGCAGGACATCATGGCGGTCTGCTATGCCGGACAGACGTATATCTATCCGGAGCGGTTATATCGCGCGGAAAAAGAAGCGGCGGAAGCGGTGCTTCGGCTGCTGCATAAGAAAGTGAAGGGGGAAAAATTCCCTATTGAAAGTTATTTGATGCGGTGGCAGGACAGTCATCATGTGCGGCTTTCCGAACAGCAGGAAGAAGCTGTACGTCAGGCAATGGCGGCAGGTGTACTGATTGTAACCGGCGGTCCGGGAACAGGAAAGACGACGGTTGTTCAGGCCATGATCGACGCATTGGATCGGAACGGCCGGCGCGTTATTCTCTGCGCTCCTACGGGAAGGGCGGCAAAACGTATGGCGGAAACGACCGGCAGAGAGGCGCTTACGATTCACCGCCTGCTCAGTCCGGCGGGCGTGCTGCAGGGAGAAATGAAGTTTGAAGCCAATGAAGAGAATCCGCTGCGGGCAGACGTTATTATCGTAGACGAAGTTTCCATGGTAGACCTTCTTTTGTTCTATAATCTGTTAAAAGCCATGCCGGCGTCTTGCTGGCTGATTTTAGTGGGCGATGCAGATCAGCTTCCGTCCGTTGGAGTGGGAAATGTTCTGCACGATTTGATACGCAGTGAAGAGGTGCCCGTCGTTCGGCTTAAAGAAGTGTTTCGGCAGGATGACGGAAGCAGCATCATTGAGAATGCGCATCGCATCAACCACGGCAATATGCCTGTATGGCAGGACAAACGGGATTTTTATTTTTTGCAGGAAAATGATGAAACGGCAGCTGCAGGAAAGATTGCAGCGTTGTATATGCAGGAACTGCATTGTACGGAAGATGCGTTTTCGGTGCAAGTGCTGTCTCCCATGCACCGAATGCCCTGCGGGGTAGAGAATTTGAATGAACTGCTCCAGAGCGCGGTGAATCCGGAGAAGCCGGGGGCAGGGGAATGCCGTGCCGGAAAAATGACGCTTCGCATCGGCGATAAAGTACTGCAAAAGAAAAATAATTACGAAAAAGGCGTATTTAATGGAGATATTGGCGTCGTTTGGTCCATACAAGGGGATAAAGTAGGGATCCGATTTATAGAAAAAGACGTCCTGTATACGGCAGATGAAGTAAATGAACTGGCGCTGGCGTATGCCATGACGGTGCATAAAAGCCAGGGAAGCGAATATAAAACGGTAATTATTGCGCTCGCCAACAGCCATTTTGTCATGCTTCAGCGGAATTTATTGTATACGGCGATCACCAGAGCCAAGGAAAAAGTCATCTTGGTAGGAACGGAGAAAGCCCTGCGCATGGCCGTGCAGAACGGCAAGACGAGAAAACGGCTGACTCTTTTATGTGAGCGGCTGCGGGGAGAAGAATTGTGGTAACCATAATGAAATGGCTCGGCAGCCTGCTGTTTCCTTCGGTATGCCCGGGCTGCGGAGCGTGGCTGAAACCGCAGGCGTGCTGGTGCGCTTCCTGCGAACGGTGTTTTTGGGAACCGCGGCTGCTAAACGGCAGCCGACAGCCCGGCGGGCTTGACGGCTGTTATGCGCTGTGCCGGTATGACGGCGCGATCCGGCAGGTGGTGCGGGATATGAAGTTTCATGGGATTTGTCCGGAAAGAGACTGTTTTTCGCCGCTGCTGGAGAAGGCGCCCTGGCCGGAAGAGTGGCGGACAGCACAGCTGGCAGTGCCGATTCCGCTGTCGGAAAAACGGCGGAAGGAGCGCGGATTTAATCAGACGGAACGGATTTTTCGGCCGTGGGCAGAAGCGGCGGGGTATATTTGGCTGGATGCTCTCCAAAAAATAAAAGACATTCCGCCGCAGTCCGGTCTGTCTCAGCGAGAACGGAGAGTAAATGTAAAAAACGCCTTTGCCGCGGCCAAAGACGTTGTACTTGCAGGAAAGCATATTTTACTGGTAGACGATATTTATACGACAGGAAGCACGATGAAGGAAGCGGCAAAGATTCTGAAAAAAGAAAAGGCCGCTGCAGTAACCGGGTTGGTCTTATGCAGCAGCCAATGAATCAGCCTAATACTTCAATAAAAGATTTTACGATCTCAGGATCAAACATCAGGCCGGAAGCACGGAACAAATCGCTTTTGGCCTCTTTTTTTGTTTTTACCCAATGCTCGGTTGCCGGATTGATAATCAGGTCGTAATAATCGGCAATTGCGATGATACGGGCTCCGAGCGGAATATTTACGCCCCGCAGATGCTTGGGATAGCCGCCGCCGTCCCAGCGTTCATGATGATAGCGGATATACGGCAAAATATTCTGGCAGGACTGGACGTTTTCCAGCATGTTGGCGCCAAGCACCGCGTGACTTTTATACTGGCTTTCTTCCCGCCGGCTTAAATACGGCATTTTAGAAAGCAGCGAGTTAGGAATGGCAAGCATTCCTATGTCATGAAGCAGGGCGGCATAGTATATCTGTTCGATCTCTACGTTGGGCAGCCCGATTTTAGCCGCGATGCTGGCGCTGTAATTGGCAACCTGCACCGAGTGAAGATAAATGCGGTGGTTTTTGATTTTTAAAAGATTCAGCAGTTCTGTGGCTACGCTTTCCAGCTCCTGACGGTCTTGCGGGTCCGGAGTTGACTGCATGAGAGAAAGCATGTACATAGGACAACAACCCTTCGTAAAGTTTATGAAAACAAGAAAATAGCCCCAACGTCAAGGGGCTATTGAGGTATATTTATTATATACTAAATTTTGAGAGACCGCTATAGAACAGACGTTCCGTAAGCGAGAAACCGATTGCAAATTTTGAATAGGAACCATTAAATTTTAGGGCCTTTTCGAAGCAGATGAAATACTTTTACGCTCGTATTTTTTAATTGCCGGCCGGTATTTTTCATCCGCCGGATCGGAGTAATGGACGTTTTGCTTTTGGGTTTCATATCCCGCAAAGAACCGAAATCTCCGCGGCGCACGCTGGTAGCTTTGGCACGGTCCGAACCGATCGCAGACTTTAAGACTTTCATGATCCGGCTGGGAGCGATATCCGTATCAAAACAATAAATATCCGCTGCTACATATGCCAGTTCCGGATAGGCGTGCATGCAGATATGGGTGTTGCAGGCGACGGCTATGGCAATGAGCTCTTCTTCGCTTTGATGATAACTGATGTCGTCGAGAGAGAGGCCGACTAATTCAAAGGCCTGATTCATTGCGGCATGCAGGCAGTCGATCGTATCAATCGGCGCGCTGCAATTATAAAAATCTATGATAACGTGTTTTCCTAATGTTGAAGTCATCTTTATCCACCTTTAATAAAAAAATACAATAGCTGCAAGTACCAAGGAAAAATTAAATAATTACATTTTATTATAGCGGATAGGACGAGTATTTGTAAATACAAGGGAAAAGACTTGAAAAAAGTCAAAAAGTTTAATAAAATGAGGGTAAGTCAAATGGTCAAAAGTGAAGGTGATACAATGAGTATAGTAGCGGATAGGATAGAACAATTCATATTAAAAAAGTTGGTGGAAGAACAGCAGAAGATGCTGGTGCTGCAGCGGAATGAATTAGCAGATGAACTGGAATGTGCTCCTTCGCAGATCAGTTATGTACTAAGCACCCGATTTTCAAAACGGCCCGGGTTTATTGTAGAATCGCGGCGCGGCTTGGGCGGGCATATACGAATCATGCAGATTTCTGGTAAAGAACCGCCGGCCATGCAGCCGGAATATACGATCGGGTCCATCGATCAGATTCTGCATCAGGGAATCGGTTTAAAGCGTATTACCAAGAGGGAAGCGCAGATTCTGCATGAAGCCTGTCAGCTCTTATTAGACACGCTGCCTGAAAACAAGCGTTCCGGCGCAGTCCATCATTTGCTGGAGTTTACAAAAGAAATTACGGAGCCGAAGCACAGAAGCCGGGGAGGCGGAAATGAAAAAAGATAATGTGATAGATTTTCCGATGCGAAGCGCGCTGGCAGAAGGTGCTGGGGATTCGTTTTTTCAAAAAATAGTGTATGGAAAATGGGAGTCTTCCGAGCGCGGCGGGAGCGTTTGCCCTGTATGCGGCATGACCAGCGAAGCGTTTAATCGGACAGGCAGCGTGCAGTGCGGCGCCTGTTATAAAGCGTTTGAAAAAGAAATCGGGCGAGTGATAGAGCGATTGCAGGGCAGCCGGATATATGAAGGCAAGAGGCCGAGAAGAGAAGGCGGCG
Source organism: uncultured Veillonellaceae bacterium (assembly GCA_900546795.1). Classification (GTDB taxonomy): domain Bacteria; phylum Bacillota; class Negativicutes; order Veillonellales; family Megasphaeraceae; genus UMGS915. Next base: position 14,430 of record UREG01000033.1, read on the forward strand.
CGATCCATCGGGTATGATGAGACGGGAGTGGCATATGACTGGAAGAGAAACGGTATACAGCCGGCCGCTGCGGTGGGAAACGAAAGAGCGGCAGGAACGGGACGTCGTGCTGTCCAGCCGGATACGGCTGGCAAGGAATCTGGCAGGGCACTTGTATCCGATGGCTGCTGATGCGCAGGATCTGGCTGCGATAGAAAGCAATATCATAGAGGCTGCGGCGCGGTTAAGCGGAACGTGGCAGCGGATTAAGATGGCGGGAATTTCCGATATGGAACGGGCTGTTTTAGCGGAGCAGCATATTATTACGCCCCTGTATACGGAGCCGCTTCCGCATCGGTCCGTACTGGTCCGGGACGACGGCGGCGCAAGTATTATGATTCACGAAGCGGATCATATCCGGCTTCAGGTCATTGATGCGGGCATTGATATACCGGCGCTATGGCAAGAGGCGCTGGAAATAGAGCAGGTGTTAGAAGAGTCGCTGACCTTTTCTTTTTCAGATACCTTTGGCTATCTGACGTCTGTGCCGACAGAGGCTGGAACGGGAATGAGCGTATCGGCGCTGGTGCATTTGCCGGGAATTGCGGCAAAAGGATTGGTATATCGGCTGATCCGGGCTGTAATGAAGCTGGGCTTTGCCATGAAGCCGTTTTACGGCGGAGCACAAGACGGGAGCCATATCTTTTATATCGCCAGCCAACGGACTTTTGGGGTTCGGGAAGAACAGGAGCTGGCGGTATTTGAGAAACTGATCATGCAGATTATAGAAGAAGAACGCAAGGCAAGAGCGGCAATTGAACGGGAAGGACTGGCCGTATATGATAGGGCAAAGCGGGCCTGCGGCTTGCTGATGTATGCGGTAACGCTTACTTATGAAGAAACGCTTGCTCTTCTGAGCGATTTGAAATGGGGAATAGACAGCGGGTATATAGAGGGCGTGTCCGGCGCGCAGTATAACCGGCTGATGAAAATAAGCAAGAAAAACACGCTGCTGCAGCGGTTTGGCGCTGCGGAGGCGGAAGAAGAACAGGAAAACTGCTGGAGAGCGCAGGCGATCCAGGAAGAAATGAAGGCATGGAATATATAGACGGGAGAAATTATGGCAAAAATAAAAACGGTATATGTTTGTCGGGAATGCGGCGGAAGCACAGCAAAGTGGCTTGGGAAATGTCCGCATTGCGGCAGCTGGAATACCCTTGAAGAAGAGACGGTAGAAAAGACAAAGACAAGCAGCACGGTCCGCAGGCCGGTGCAGGCAGAACAGTTAAAGACGCTGAAACAAATCGTTTCCAATGAAGTGCCCCGCATGTATACAAAGATCGGCGAATTGGACCGCGCTGTAGGCGGCGGAATTGTTCCCGGGTCGCTTCTGTTATTAGGCGGTGAACCGGGGATCGGCAAATCTACCCTGGTTTTGCAGGCGGCGGACGGAATCAGTCAGCAGGGCGATATCGTACTGTATGCGTCGGGGGAAGAATCGGAAGCTCAAATAAAGCTGAGAGCCGAACGAATGGAGCTGGGAATGGACGGCATATATATTTTGTCGGAAACGGAGCTGCTTACGATACTCGATTATGCCAAGGCGCTCAAGCCGCGTCTATTGATTATCGATTCTATTCAGACGATGTACAATCGGGAGATCGATGCGGCGGCAGGCTCTGTATCTCAGGTTCGGGAAGGGACGGCGCGGCTCCTTCGCTTTGCAAAAGAAACGAATATTACCATTATCATCGTTGGGCATGTGACGAAAGAAGGAAATATTGCCGGACCGAAAATGCTGGAGCACATGGTGGATACGGTGCTTTATTTTGAAGGCGAGCGAAGTTATAATTTCCGCGTATTAAGAGTGATGAAAAACCGCTTTGGTTCCGCTTCGGAAACGGGTATTTTTGAAATGGAAGGGCAAGGGCTGAAAGAAGTGAAAAATCCGTCCGCGTATCTGCTGGCGGAAAGAAGCACGAGCCAGTCCGGTTCTTCGGTAGCCGCTTGTATGGACGGCATGCGGGCGCTTTTGGCAGAAGTGCAGGCATTGACAAGCTATACCAAAATGACGATGCCAAGGCGTACCGCGATTGGATACGATTACAACCGTCTGATCATGCTGCTGGCCGTATTGGAAAAACGTGTAGGCTTCAAACTGGCACAGAAAGATGTATTTCTCAATATTGCCGGTGGATTGAAAGTGAACGACCCGGCAATAGACCTGGCAGTCATCAGTGCCATACTCTCCAGCAATATGGATACGGCTATCGAACAGGAAGTTTGTATGGCGGGGGAAATCGGTT
>UREG01000034.1 GCA_900546795.1 uncultured Veillonellaceae bacterium
GAGTAGTAATTCTTCGCAGTCTTTACATCATATCCTGCTTTTCTTGCTTCCGCCTCTGTCAGTCCTACGTGCGCTGCCTGCGGGTAAGTATAGGTAACAGCGGGTACTAAATCATAGCGAGCCCATCGCCAGCATTTCGGCGGATTGTCTGAAAAGAGATTGTGTACTAAAATATCTGCCTCATAATTTGCTTTGTGCCTAAATGGAGCCTGTCCATTAATATCGCCTAACGCCCAAATTCCTTCAACTGTTGTTTCCAAAAATTCATTCGTCCGTATCCAGCCTCTCGAATCCGTTTCGATATCCGTTTTTTCTAAATGCAAAAGATCACTGTTCGGCCGAATTCCGGAAGCCATGAGAATTTCTTCTCCCATCACTTCTGTTACAACACCCGTATCCCGATCCGAAAAGCGTAAAACTTTTTGTCCATCCCGCAGAAAAACTTCTTCCGGTTCGGCATTTACCCGCACATCAATCCCTAGTGCCAGGATATCTTTTAGTATTTGAGCCGAAATCTCTTCATCTTCTTTTGGCAAAAGACGTTTATTATGCTGAATCAAGGTTACTTTAGTACCGGCTGCCGCTAACGCATGGGCAAATTCAGTTCCAATCGGACCGCCGCCCATGATAATAAGACTTTCGTACGGAGTTTTCGGATACTTTTCTCCAAAAAAAGATTCAGAAGTAATATAGCCAACGTCTTCCAGCCCTTTAATTGAATTTACTTTCGTTCGTCCTCCTACATTAAGAAATATCATCGGAGCCGTCATCTCTTCCGATTGTGTTCCATCAGCAAATTGAACTTGGATCGTTCTCTTCCCGGTAAAATATCCGGTTCCTTGGTATACGTCTACGCCTTCCCGGCTTTCGTACATTTCTTTAATAGCCTGGCTTTCATCAATCTTTTTCCATAGCCGTTCGGATACCCGTGCCCAATTCATTTTAGCCGATCCCACTTCTACTCCTATGCGCTCCATCTTTTCTATCTCACGGATGTAATCGGCCGCGGTTACCATCACCTTGGTAGGAATACAGCCCCGGGTCAAACACGTTCCGCCAAACTTTCCTTTTTCTATTTGCGCGCATTTTAATCCTTTGGCAAGAGCTCCCTCCAGTACCGTATTTCCTGCGCCCGTACCAATAACAATTACATCATATTGTTTCACTTCAATCACCTCTTTCTTGGTCCTTATAAAAAGTATAGCACATATATCTAGAATTTTCTATTTAGATATATGTGCTATTGCTAAAAATTTATTTAATGAATTGATTTTTTACCAAATGTGCCGCCTAAAGCCTCTTTTACATCTATAATTGAAATAAATGCATTCGGGTCTACCGTGTGAACGACACCTTTCAGTTTCGTAATTTCCAATCGGGATACTACGCAATATAAAATTTTCTTTTGCTCTTTCAAGTAGGCACCTTCGCCATACAAAAAAGTGACGCTTCGTCCGAGGCGGTACAATATCGCATCGCCTACTTCATCATATTTGTTGGTAATGACAATGATGCCCTTCGATTCGTCCAAGCCGGTCGTAACGACGTCAATCATTTTGTAAGCGATAAAATATGCTACCAGAGAATACATCGCGCTGTTCCAGGAAAAAACAAAGCCAGAAGCTCCCAAAATAAAGAAGTTCAGAAACATAATGATTTCCCCAACCGAAAAGCTGCTTTTTTTATCACCCATGATCGCTACGATTTCTGTTCCGTCCAGAGAACCGCCGTAACGGATAATAAGTCCTACGCCGATCCCTAAGATAATTCCGCCAAAAATCGTGGATAAAAAGGTATCGTTGGTTACCGGCGAATAGCCATGAAGGAAAGAACTCCATATTGCAAGACAAATAACCGAAAATAAAGAAGCAATAGTAAATGATTTACCAATATGTTTGTATCCTAAATAGAAAAAAGGTAAGTTTAATACTACGATCCAAATACTAAAAGGAACAGCGGTTATCTCCTGCGCCATTAAAGCAATACCGACAACGCCGCCGTCGATAATACCGTTTGGAATAAGAAACATTTCTAATCCCAGCGTATAAATCAATGCTCCTACAATCAAAAGGATATAATCTCTCGTATAGCTAAATATATTTTTCATCTGCGCCTACTTTCTTTTGTTCATTTTTTTATTTTGTTTAATTACACTGAATCTTTTGAAGACGTATTGTCTATCAAATAAGTCCAGCCATCTTCCTGCTTGATCTTATTTTCTTTCATTAAATGTCCCATGGCACGTTTAAACGCCGCTTTACTCATGGAAAACTTTTCTCGAATTACTTCTGGAGCCGTCGCGTCGCTATATGGCATTTTCCCATTTCTGTTTTCTAAAAATGCCAATATCTCTTCGCTATCGCCGCTGATCGCCTGCTCTTTCACCGGCCTGAGCGTAATATTGATACGGCCGTCTTCTCGAATAAATGTGATGCGCCCTTTGATCATTTCTCCGATCATTACTTTCCGGTTCATTTCACTGCGATGCAAAAATGCGATCCACCGTTCTTTGGTAATTAAATAAGCTCCGTCACCGGTCATATTATAAATAGCGCCTTCTATCCAATCGCCTACTTTTGCCCCTTCTGCCGGCTTGGATGCCCGCCGGATTTCATCATCAACTTCCATCGTGACAGCGAGCCGGCCTGATTTATCTTCATAAAGCTTAACCCATACCTTTTCTCCTACTTGAGGTTTTCCCCGCATTCCTGCATAAGGCATAAAAATCCCTCGTTCTGTTCCCAGGTCGACAAAAGCGCCAAATCGCGTTACATTTACTACCGTCGCATACCCAATCTGGCCAGGCTTAATTTTCGGAAGCCGCATACTGGCTGTCAGCCGGCCTTTTACGTCATGGTACAGAAAAACGGTTACTTCCTGCCCCACCGCAACCTCGTCTGTCTGCTGTTCTTTATGAAGCAAGATATCGTCGCTGGTATTTCCTGTACCGGCATCTAAAAAAGCACCAAATTCGCTGACGCGAACCGCTTTTAATGTGACGATACTATTTTCCTGCAATCGTTTTTCCATTTTATTCTCCTTTAAAGGTGATCCGATCTACGTCGGACCAAAGGCTTTCCAAGTCATAGAAAGCCCGTTCTTCATGAGTAAATACATGAACGATAATTTCACCGAAATCCAGCAGTATCCATTTCCCGTCCTTATATCCTTCGGTATGATACCGCTTATATCCCGCTTCTTCCATTTTTTCTTCCACATTATCGGCAATGCTCTGCGCTTGTTTAGCAGAGTTTGCACTGCAAATCATAAAGTAATCAGCCATAAAAGAAGTGTTTTCCATATTGAGTACCTGGATATACATTCCTTTTTTATCATAGGCTGCCTGTCCGGCTATCTGATAGCTTTTTTTTGTCATAATCTTCTCCTTCTAATTTGTTTTTATCATACTAATTTCTGGCTGAGTTGGTTCCATAGAAACTCCGATAATTTTCTGTGCCTCCGTCGGATCGATATCCCAATACGATACCGCGCCTTCTTTTTCCAAATCTCCTGGAACGATATAGAACCGCAGTTGTTCCGGCGGTATATCTTTTAAATCATATAGCAAGCTTACTGCGTCTCCCCGGCTGATATTGGTTTCTAAATAGTTCCATGTGCGGAAAATTCGATACATATTAACAATAAACAAGTTGTTTTTGTAATCTTCTTCCCACAATTTAATAAATCGCTGCTGCCGCTGTACACGGGAAAGGCTTCCGTCTTCATCTAAATATCGTACATATCCCCAAGACTGTTCCGGCGTAAGCGTTTGATAGCCCTGCCGAAAATCAATATCCGTTTCTCCCTGCTCATTATTATGCTTCATGTCGCTTTCCACATACATCTGGATATTGCCTGTCCGCTCCATTATCGAATGGAAGGCTTCCGGACTCATCACAATGTAATACGGAATTTTTACATGAAAAATATCTTCTACAATAGATTTTGTCAGACTTGCGCCGCCTTCTACATAAAAATCGGATAACCGCCGAAACGTCTTGCCATCCCGGTCCATAATTTTAGTATTATCCGGCAGCGAAATGAAATCGACCGTTTGCTTCATCGTATTTACCGATAAAAGCATGATCATATTGGTTTGTTTATTTTCGGTTCCATCCGTACCTAACAGTAATATATACAGGGGAATTTCTGCACTATCCTGCTGAAGCGGGATAGTTTTTGTACTATCATATACAACCGCTGTATTTGTCCGTTCCGCTGCATTGGCAGAATAAGCAGTAGACAGCAGCATGGAGATTCCTTCGTAGATGCCCCATAGTAAAAACGCTAAGACAATAACTAGCGCAAAAACTCGTCCCCATAGAATCCGCCTGCGTTTTTTCTTTCTAGGCGGCTTCTTTCCCATAGCCGGCAAGCGATTATCCTGCATTGGTGTTTGCCTCTCCATTACCTTTTACACTCTTCTTTCATTTCTTTTGCCAAACTGTTTCGCGCAGTTATTGTACCGCTGTAAATAGATACTCCCTGATCCAATAAATGCCGAATTGTTTGATCAAATCCGTATAGGGTGCCTTCATTTAATCCCAGCTGCGCCTTTTGCCGGATAGCTTCCACGCCGGGGAAATCCCGATTCTCTTCAATATAATCCGCGAGGAATATTATTTTTTCTAATACGGTCATATTTCTTTTCCCAACGGTATGATATGCCACTGCTGACAAAATTTCCGCATCATCAATATGATAGCGTATACGTCCGATCCCGGCAGCAGCAAAACCATGAAGCAAATTTCGGCTGTTCCATATTTCTTCTGGTATTTCCAGAAAAACAGCGGAGGCCCAGTTTCTCATTTCTTTTAGCGACAATTCTTTTGCTGCATCATGCAGCAGTCCAGCCAATTCAGCCTTTTGGCGGGATATATTTTCTTTCTCCGCTAATTCTGCAGCTGCTTTCGCTACGCCCAGCACATGGAGATACCGTTTAGGGGACAGCGTCTCTTTTATATCTCTTTTCAGCCGTTCTGACAATATCTGTTTACTTTCTTTCATTTTTATACACTCCATGAATTTTTATATATTGCAGAACTGCATCAGGTAAAAGGTAGCGGACATTACGTCCTTCTCTCAACCGTTTTCTCAGCTCCGTCGAGGATATTTCCAGTTTAGGAACACGAAGCCGATGTATTCGTTGTCCTAAATCGCCGAAATACGCAATGATATCATCAATATCATCGGATCCATCGGGACGGGTTGCGCCGATAAACTCACATAGCCCCAATAGTTCTTCATGGTGGTTCCAATTTGGCAAATCCCGAATGGTATCCGTCCCAGCGATAAAATATAACTCTGCATTTGAACCATATTGGCACCGCAGTTCTTTCAATGTATCTATAGTGAAAGAAGGGCCGGGCCGTTTCATTTCTATATCTGAAATACAAAAGCAAGGATTCCCTGCGATGGCCAGTTTTACCATATTATATCGGTGGATTGCTTCTTTTGCGCTCCGCTGTTTATGCGGCGGTATACGAGCAGGAATAAATAAAACATATTCCAAGGCAAATCGCTCCCGCACTTCTTCTGCGATAATCAAATGTCCAATATGGATCGGGTCAAACGTCCCGCCCATAATACCGATACGCTGCGCCTTTTTAGATTCCATAGTAGTCCAGCACCTTCCATAGCACAAACGTCGCTATTACCCACAATAATAAGGCCAGGCCATAGCGGCTGTATTCATATCGCCCTTTTGGAGACAATACATATGCATAAAAACAACGAAGAAAGCTCCATGCTCTAGCGAGTCTGCCCATTCCCATAAACCTTGTATTTATAGCTTACCAGCGCTTCCAACCCCATCGGCCCTCTCGCATGCATCTTCTGTGTACTGATGCCAATTTCTGCACCAAATCCAAATTCAAAGCCATCAGTAAACCGCGTAGAGGCGTTCACATATACGGCAGCTGCGTCAATGCTATTGAGGAATCGTTCCTGCAGGGCTGTATTTTCAGTAACAATGCATTCCGAATGTTTTGTGCTGTATCGGTTAATGTGTTCTATTGCCTGATCTGCGGAATCGACGACCCGGATAGATAGAATAAGATCGTTGTATTCCGTTTCCCAATCTTTTTCGCTGGCTTTTTTTACATCCGCATACCGGGAATACACATTTTCATCGCCCCGGATTTCCACACCTTTTTCCTGAAGCACCGGAATGAGAGTATCTAAAAATTCAGCATACACTTCTTTATGCACAAGCAGAGTCTCCATGGCATTGCATACCGATGGTCTCGATACTTTGGCATTTACAGCAATCTCTGCCGCCTTTTTCAAATCTGCATCTTTATCCACATAGGTATGGCAGATGCCGCTGCCAGTTTCTATTACGGGCACCGTACTATTTTGAACCACAAAGGATATCAGCCCGGCTCCACCGCGGGGAATAATGACATCAATAAGATCTCTGGTTTTAAGCATTTCCGCAACGAGTTCCCTATCCGTATTTTCGATCAGTTCTGTACCATGCGGATCTAAGCCCGCCTTTTCCAATCCTTCTTTTAAAATATTCATCAATATCGTATTGGAATGTATGGCCTCACTGCCGCCTCGGAGCACACAGGCATTTCCTGATTTGATGCAAAGGACGGCCGCATCGATCGTAACATTAGGTCTTGCCTCATAAATAATGCCGATTACTCCAAACGGTACGGTTACTTTTTGGATCCGCAGTCCATTTTCCAGCACTCGTTCCATTAAAATAGTTTTATCCGGATCTTTTAGTGCCATGACTTGCCGTACGCCTTCTGCCATGCCAGAAATTCGTTCCGGTGTAAGGCGAAGGCGATCCAGCATAGAATCTGTCAAGCCTTTTTCTTTCCCATTAGCCAAATCCATTTCATTTTCCGCAATGATTGCTGCCGTTTTTTCTTCCAAAAGTGAAGCGATATATCCTAACGCTTCATTTTTTTGTTCAGTCTTGGCAAGTCCTAATGTAAATGCCGCTTTTTTAGCAGCACTGCTTTTTTCCCGTACTTCATTCATCTTGACTCCCCCCTATACCAATATCGTCATATGGTCTCGATGGATAGCTTCTTCGTAAGTATAATCGCTTCCTAAGGTTTCCATGACTGCCGGAGTTTTCAATCCTTGTATCCGACTTAAAGTCTGACTATCATATCCTACGATGCCTTTCGCGATCTCCAAATCTCCGCATCGAACGCTCACAATATCGCCTTCTTCAAAATTTCCGTCTACATGGACGATCCCTACCGGCAAAAGACTCGAACCTTTTTCCAGCAAGGCTTTTTTACAGCCCATATCTACGGAAATAGTTCCGGATATACGGGTGCCCGCAGCCAGCCAGCGTTTTTTCATGTGAGGTCGAATATCTTTTGCTTTAAAATGTGTTCCTACCGGCTTTCCTTCACAAATTTGCAATAATACCTGCGGCATACTGCCAGAGGCAATAATCATATCCACGCCTGCGCTGGTAGCTATAGAAGCTGCCTGGATTTTAGTATACATTCCTCCAGTCCCGCGCGACGTTCCTGCCCCACCGGCAATTTGATATAAGTGCTCATCGATTTCTTCAATTTCAGAAATCAGTTCTGCATCGGCATATTTCTGCGGATTCTTGGTATACACGCCCTCTACGTCCGACAATATAATAAGTAAATCGGCATCGACCAGACTGCTGACCATCGCAGACAACGTATCATTATCGCCTATTTTTAGCTCATCAATCGCAACGGCATCATTTTCATTGATGATCGGAATCACGCCCATCTCCAGCAAGGTCAATAACGTGTTTCTTGAATTAATGAAATTTTTCCTATGGATAGAATCTGCTTTTGTCAGCAAGATCTGACCTACTGTTTTCCCATATTCACGGAAAAATTTTTCATATATATTTAGGAGAAGTCCTTGTCCTACTGCAGCGGCTGCCTGTTTTTCACGAATCGTTGCCGGCTTTTCTTTAAAGCCCAATGGCGCCAATCCGGCGCCAACAGCTCCGGATGTAACCAGCACCACTTCTTTGCCTTGATTTACTAAATCTGCAAGCTGCATGACCAAATGATCGATCCGATGATAATTTAGCTTTCCAGTATCATACGTCAGCGTGCTTGTCCCTACTTTTACAACGATACGTTTTTTGTTTTCAATTCCACTTCTCCCCTGCATGGAACCATCTCCTTTTAGCCTTTTATTTCGGCAAATTTTGATTTTTCTTTTTTCTTTTTAAAAAGCACCCCGTTATGGCCAATAACCTGTACTAATTCTGCGCCTAACATATCCGCCAGCTCCTGTACTGTCGCCTCTACTTCCAAGCCTGCATTGTTCAATACTTTGATTTTTATAAGTTCCCGGGCTTCCAATGCAGCACGGGCGCTGTCTATCAGCGGATTCGTTACGCCCAGTTTCCCAATTTGCACTACCGCCGGTTCTTCACTGGCCGCTGCTTTTAAAACCTTCTTTTCTTTATTGCTTAACATATTTCCTCCTATTATTTTCTATATTCAAATTCCATATCCAATATGCGGACCATGTCGCCTTCTTTGATGCCTTTCTTCTGCAGTTCTTGGTCCAGTTCCATGTATCGCCAGATTTTTTGGAACCGGCGCAGCGATTCTTCATCATCAAAATTCGTCATAGCCACGAGCTTTTCAATCCGTTTTCCTTCAATGACAAACGCGGCATCATCGGCACGAGTAATAATAAACTCTACTTCCGGTTCCGCTTTATATACAACCGAATCGTCCCGTTCTTCCGGTTCTTCCACATATTCCTGAACCAGTGTCCATGTCCGTTCCATCAGTTCTTTCATGCCCTGACCTGTCATAGCCGATATCGGATACACTTCAATCCCTTTTTCTGCCATATAAGCAGTCAGTTTCTGATAAACCTCATGTTCTTCCCCATAGATATCAATTTTATTTGCCGCTACAATTTGTAATTTACGCGATAATTTCTCATTGTATTTTTTTAGCTCTTCGTTGATTTTTTCAAAATCTTCAATGGGGTCTCTTCCCTCGATTCCCGAAATATCTAAAACATGGATCAAGATTTTTGTCCGTTCAATGTGCCGAAGAAAATCATGCCCTAAACCAATACCTTCACTGGCGCCTTCAATCAGGCCTGGAATATCCGCCATGACAAAACTGCGCTCTTCATCCAAGTCAACAACACCCAATACCGGGGTTAACGTAGTGAAATGATAAGCGGCTACTTCCGGCTGTGCTGCAGATACACGCCGTAAAATACTGGATTTTCCTACACTAGGATACCCTAAAAGGCCAACATCCGCCAATACCTTCAATTCCAATTTAAGCCAAATTTCTTCGCCAGGCTCTCCTTTTTCCGCAAAAGTAGGAGCTCTATTCGCACTTGTCGAGAACCGCGCATTTCCTCGGCCGCCCCGGCCGCCTTTGGCTACAATCGCTTCTTTTCCATCTTGATCCAGATCTGCCAGGATTTGATCCGTGTCCTCTCTCCGGACGATAGTCCCTACCGGTACGGATATAACTAAATCTTCCGCATTTTTCCCGAATTTATTACTGGACTGTCCATTTCCTCCATTGGGAGCATTAAACAATCTTCTATACCGAAAGTCCACCAGCGTGTTCATGTTCTGATCTGCCCGCAAGATGACATTGGCGCCATGTCCGCCGTCTCCGCCGCTTGGCCCGCCTTTAGGTACATATTTTTCTCTGCGAAAACTACTCATTCCATTACCGCCGGTACCGGCTTTTACCAATATTTTGGCTCTATCTATAAACATACTTTTCTCCTTTATGATACGTCAAAGAGACATGACGATATATCATGTCTCCTATGAATTTAACACTTCCCTAGCTCGCTCCAGCTGGTGGTCATAGCCATTTTCAAACGAAAAAGGAACTTCAATATCTGGTGCAACGCCAATCCCATCTATTTCCCGGCCGTTCGGGGTAAGATATTTAGCGATAGTAATTTTCATGACCCTATTCTCACCAATAGGATAGATGCCCTGTACCGAGCCTTTTCCATAGGTAGTCGTTCCGATTACCTTGCCCAAACCATAGTCCTGTATGGCTCCTGCCAGTATTTCTGAAGCACTGGCGCTTTGTTCATTCACCAATACCGCCATAGGAAGCGGTTTCTCTACACCGTTTACCGCATACACTTCTTGACTGCTATTTTTATCGACAACCTGCACAACGTTCCCTTTCGGGAAAAAAAGCTCTGCAATTTTAACGGTTTCTTCTAAGTTTCCACCCGGATTAAAACGAAGATCCAATATCCAGCGGTCCATTCCTTTTTCCTTCAGCTGCGTAAATGCTTTGGCAAATTCTGCCGCTGTATGATCAGAGAAGTAACGAATCTGGATATATCCAGTCTTATCGTCCATCATTCGGGAATATACCGTTTCAACAGTGATCTTTTTTCTGGGTACAGCAAAAGACAATATCTGTCCATCTCGCTGCACCTCAAGAGTTACCGTCGTCCCCGCTTCTCCGCGTACCCGATTCGCAATCTCTTCCATTGCCAATGATTCTACAGACGTTCCGTCTACAGATAAAAGGATATCCCCTGCCTTTATTCCGGATTCTTCGCCGCTGCCGCCGGGAATGAGGCCCGATATATAAGGATGTCCTGCTTCTTCTCCAAGATATACCTCAATACCATCATACTGTCCAGAAAGCTGATCTTGAAACCGTTCAAACGCTTCTCCATAATAGTAAGTGCTGTACCGATCCTCTAATGCAGCTGTCATTCCAAAAATTGCGCCATCTATTAAATCTTGATTCGAATGCAGGGCCCGTGAACGCAAGATATACGCTGCCTCGGCAAACCGAATAAATCCGCTGGCATTTCCCGTCGTGCAATGGAAAAATATCGCCAGTACAGTAAAGCTAATTGCTATTGTACCAAAGATACCTGCAAAACATTTTTTCAGGATCCGCTTTTTTATCATCATACATAACCCATTGGGTCCTGCGGTTCCCCATTATAACGAATTTCAAAATGGCAGTGCGGCCCAGTTGAATTCCCCGTTGATCCAGCATATGCGATGACTTGCCCCCGAGAAACGGACTGTCCTTCTGATACAGCCAAATCTTGATTATGTCCATACAACGTTGCATAGCCGTTGCCATGGTCAATAATAACCGTATAGCCATATCCGCTGATCCAGCCAGCATTCGTAACCACTCCGCTGTCAGCTGCATATATATTTGAACCATAGTCAACACCAATATCAATGCCGGTATGTCCAATCATACGTCCGAAAATGGGATGCATTCGATAGCCAAACGGCGAAGTGATGACACCTCCGTCTACAGGCCACATAAATTGTCCCGTACCGGATACCGCTTGTGTCGGTCCTGAAGAACTGGCTCTTGCAGCTTCGCGAGCACGAAGCATTTCAGCGATTTCATTAGATGCCGCTTCCAATTCTGCATAAGCAGCTTCGGCAACGGCCTTATCGGTCTGTGCCTTATGAAGAACAGCCATTTGTTCAGCCTTTTTCTCTTCTACTGCAGCCTGCTGTTTGATTGCTTCATCTTTTAATTGAAGGATACGCTGATAGTCTCGTTCCAATTCTGCTTTTTGGATTTCTATCTGCGCGCGTTCTTCCTTAACGGCTTTTATCAGTTCCATATCGGAATTAATAATGCGGCGCAAAAGCTGCACGCGCGTCGAAAAATCATTGAAATCTTTTGCTCCCAGCACCACATCAAGATAACTCAATTTTCCATTGATATAGATATCCCGTATTCTTTTGCGCAGGATACCTTCCCGTCTTTCCAGGCGTGCTTGAGCTTCTTTTAATTTCTGTTCATTTTCCGCTATTTTACGCTCCGTATCGCGCTGCTCGTTTTCGATCCGCTCTAATTCTGCCTCAGCGGCCTCTAATTCTTTTTGGATCCGCTCTAACGTTGCAGATACACTGCCAATGATGAGTTCCGCATCGTTCTTTTTTTGTTCCTGTTCTGCCATCTGCTGCTGCACACTTTCGAGCCGATCCGACAATTCATCGCCATAGACGGTACCATACATCGGTGTCAGGAGCTGTACAGCCAACAGCAGCGCAAACCCTTTTCGTGTATATTTCGCCGCTTTCATACTTACACCTTCATATATTTCTTCAATGAAATAGTACTGCCAATAGCTCCCATTAACATGCCGATAATCAATAATATCCCGATAACTTCCCAAATAAAAGGATAAATCGCCACAATAGGAAGAAAGGCCAGCGTTACTTGTATTTCACCGACAACAAACAAATAAAACTGCCATACACATATACTTGCCAGCGCTCCGCCGACAAATCCTAACAGCAGCCCTTCAATAAGAAATGGCCAGCGGATAAACCAGTTTGTCGCGCCAACATATTTCATGATCCCAATTTCTTTTCGCCGTGCAAATACGGTCAGACGAATCGTATTGGATATAATAAACAAGGTAGCAAAAGCCAGAAAAATAATCAGAGCTACACCGCTGATGCGGATTACTTGAGTGATTTGGAAAAGCTGCTCAATAATATCTTGTCCAAAGTGCGAACTTTCTACCTCTTCATATTGGCTGACTACAGCGGCAGTCTTTTTAACAGCGCCGGCATGCGTAAAGGTGACGTCAAATGAATTGGGCAAAGGATTTTTTCCGTCCAACGCCGCTAAAATCCCTTCCTGTCCTTCCATACGTTTTTTCAGCCGCTCCATAGCCTGCTCTTTGTTTACAAATTGAATATCTTTTATATCCGGCAAAGACTGGATACGTTTTTCAACGCTCTGTATCTGCTGTGTCGATAACCCATCTTTTAGATACACACTGATTTCCACTTGGCTTTCCAAATTAGCAGCAAAGAAATTCAGATTCGCAACGACTACCATAAACACACCTAAGATAAACAAAGCCAGCGTAACGGTAGCTACCGATGCAATCGACATAAAGCTGTTGCGCTTAAACGATTTTAAAGCTTCTTTGATAAAGTAGCCCATAGTTCTAACTTTCATGTTTATAGGCTCCTTTCATTTCATCCCGTACGATCTTACCGCCGTTAATTTCAACAACGCGTTTATTCATCAAGTCTACCATTTGTTTATCATGGGTAACCATAACAATCGTTGTCCCTAGATGATTGATTTTTGTAAACAAATCCATAATCTCTTTTGATGTAATCGGATCTAAGTTTCCTGTTGGTTCATCTGCAATCAGCAGCAAGGGTTTATTGACGATTGCCCTGGCAATAGCCACACGCTGCTGTTCCCCGCCGCTCAAATTATTCGGATAATCTTTTGCTTTATGTGCAATGCCAACTAAATCTAATACATATCGAACCCGCTCTTTGATTTCTTTCCGCGGCGTTTCAATAACTTCAAGAGCAAACGCTACATTTTCTTCCACTGTTTTATTTGCTAGTAATCGGAAATCTTGAAAGACGATCCCCATTTTGCGGCGCAAATACGGAATGCGGCTTTTTTTAATACCGTTTACTTCAATGCCGTCTACGACGACAGATCCCGAAGACGGCATTTCTTCATGAGACAGCAGTTTAATAAATGTAGATTTCCCTGCTCCGCTGGCGCCAACTACGAATAGAAATTCTCCTTTATCGATCTGAATGGATATACCATTCAACGCAGAGGTTCCATTTCCGTATACTTTTGATACATTTGTGAATCTTATCATACTTTAAACCTCTTCCTAAATGCTACTTTCGGGAAATAACCTGCATAGCTGCAGCCACAATCGCTCCTTTTGTCAAACCATATTTTTCCAGCAGTTCTTTTGGAGTTCCCGATTCGCCAAAGCAATCCTGCAGCCCAATACGCTGCATCGGAACAGGTGAATGCTCGCCCAGCACTTCTGCTACTGCACTGCCTAAACCTCCGATGATATTATGTTCTTCACAAGTAACTACTGCACCAGAACGTTTTGCCGCAGCCACAATCAGCTCTGTATCAATCGGTTTCACACAGCTCATATTGATAACTCCAGCGGAAATCCCTTTTTCAGAAAGTTCCGCAGCTGCCTCTAATGCCGGCGCAACCATAATCCCCATCGCAATGATCGTTACATCGGTACCCTGAGAAAGCTCTTTTCCTTTCCCATATTCAAAAGTATAGGAGTCATCAAAAATATCGGATACGCCGGAACGCCCCAAGCGAATATATACCGGACCTTCATATTCAGCCGCCCACGAAATAACCGCTTTCGTTTCTGCTGCATCGGCAGGAACCACCACCGTCATATTTGGTACTGCCCGCATGATAGCCACATCTTCATTTGCCTGATGAGTCGCGCCGTCTTCACCTACCGTAATTCCTGCATGGGTAGCAGCAATTTTTACATTTAATTTCGGATATGCCACCGAGTTGCGAATAATTTCAAAAGCTCTTCCTGTCGCAAAGACAGCGAAAGAAGAAGCAAATGGAATCTTTCCGGCAGCAGCTAATCCCGCCGCTGTGCCAATAAGATTTTGTTCTGCAATCCCCACATTAATATGACGTTCAGGGAAAGCATCTTTAAATACACTGGTTTTGGTGGATTTAGATAAATCCGCGTCCAGCACTACTATTTTTTTATTTACTGCGCCCAGTTCTTTTAGCGCTTCGCCATATGCATCTCTTGTTGCCTTTCCCATCTTATTCGCCCTCCAATTCAGACAAAAATACCGGCTCTTGTTCAAAAGACGGAGCCTTGCCATGCCAACCGGCTTTATTTTCCATTTCAGAAACGCCTTTGCCTTTTATTGTTTTCATAACAATAGCCGTAGGTCTTCCCGCCACGGTTTTTGCTTCTGCAATTGCTTCATGCAGCGCCTGGATATCATGTCCGTCTGTTTCAATAACATGCCAGCCAAAAGCGGCCCATTTTTCCGGAATCGGCAGCGAAGACATTACATCGGTTATATTGCCGTCGATTTGAAGTCCGTTATAATCAATAAACGCAGTAAGATTATCCAGTTTATAGTGCGCCGCAAACATAGCGGCTTCCCATACCAGACCTTCTTCCAATTCCCCATCACCTAATATAGCATATACCCGATACGGCGCCTCATCCATTTTTCCTGCCAGCGCCATGCCGCAGGCTGCGCTGATTCCCTGTCCCAGCGAACCCGTACTCATATCGATGCCGGGAGTATGTTTCATATCCGGATGCCCTTGAAGCATGCAGTTTATTTTGCGCAAACCGTTCAATTCTTCTTTTTTGAAATATCCTTTTAATGCTAATGCTGCATATACAGCAGGTGCTGCATGTCCTTTAGATAATACCAGCCGATCCCGATCCGCCGCATTAGGCTGAGCCGGATCAATTTTCATTTCTGTCGTATACAACAACGCGATCAAATCGGCGATGGATAAAGAACCGCCAGGATGTCCGGACTGCGCTGCTGTTATCATTTTGATAACTTCTTTTCTGATATTTTTTGCAAAGTTTTTTACAATTACTGTCTGTTCCTGATCTAATGCTGCCATGACGCACCTCCAAATATATTCACTTTTGGCTATTCTCTATTATCCGCAAGGCTATCCGGGCATTTTCTGCCGACCGGTCCCGCAGCCAATCAATGCGATTGTTCACTTCACCGCGAAGACGCCCTGCTTCTAATTTTTGCTGTACTTCTTCGTACAATCCCTGAGAAGTAAGCGCATATATATCACTATGAACCTTTTCTCCAATCATATGAAGAAAGCTTGCAACTTTAGGATCATAGGAAATACCTACCATCGGCACTTTCATTAACGCAGAAAAAATCAACGCATGAAGCCGCACGCCAACGACTGCATCCATACAGCCAATGAGCGACATAGCTTCTACCGTGGTATATTCTTCATCCAATATACAAGGAGAATATTTCATCATTTCGGCAATACTGCGGCTTGCCGCTACATCGCCTTTATGCTGCATCGGAATAAAAATCACTTCGCAGCCATTTTCTATCAGCTGATCTGCCGCTAGCGCAAATGCTTGCTGATACTCCCCCGGATTTTCCCAGTTGCGGATAGAAATGCCTACCCGGGGTTTTACTTCGGATATATGATATTTTTTTAAAATAGATAAACCAATATTTCTATCAACCGGATGCATAGAAAGAACTGCATCTGCCGTTACTTCGATCTCCGGTTTAGTAACC
>UREG01000035.1 GCA_900546795.1 uncultured Veillonellaceae bacterium
GACCCTGCAAAATCTAAAGGAACTGCACCGGCAAAGCCAGCAGAACATTCGGGTGGTCAGCTTCTCCCGCAACTTTGGCAAGGAGAGCGCCATTTACGCCGGGCTGCAACACTGCGACGGCGAGTATATCAGCTTGATTGACGCGGACCTGCAACAGGATCCGGCCATCGTAAAGCAAATGACAGAAATTTTGGACGCAGAGCCGGACACGGACTGCGTGTGCGCCTTTCAGGAGACCCGGCACGAGAACAAGCTGATGACCTCCGTGAAATCCGCTTTTTACAAAATGGCTACCAATATGAGCGAGGTGGATTTTGTGGACGGTGCTTCCGACTTTCGCACCTTCCGCCGCACCGTGCGAGACGCCCTGCTGCAAATGCCGTCAATTTCCGCTTCATCGACGTTGATATATGTAGATTCATATCCTCCGGGCACCGCTTGGGTATCGTCCGTGATCTTATCTCTTACATCGGAATGAAAGTAGGTAATATCACCGAAGTAGCCGTTCTTTTCCCCTTCAATCCCGATTTCAAAGTTTGTCGATTTTTCCGGGTCCAGATCCGGGTTGCCCACAACATGGACTACGCCCATCATATTCCGAGTCATATCCATATACAAGTCAGCCAGCGTCGGTGCTTTAAAGCCTTTGCCAAAACTTCCTTTCAGCCGGTAGTTTTCATTGAGTTTATATGTAGCTCCCAATTTCGGGCTCGTATACGAACCAAATTTATCATTATGGTCGAACCGTAAAGAAGGAATAAGGAGCAGTTTGTCATTGATCTGCCATTCATCCTGCACATATACCGCCTGGGTATCCATGGACTGATCGCCGTATCCTTTTGTAAGACCTTCCATCGATGCGCTGCCGCTTCCTTCCACGCGTGTGCCTTCATAAGTCGTATGCTGATATTCACCGCCGAAGGTAAGAAGATGCTTATCATTGACGGCTACCGTATCCCGTCCTTCTACCGCAAAAATACTGTATTTAGCCAAGTCAAAATCAAATGGAGTCGATGCGTGCTCCGCCGCATTATATAACCGGGATTCTTTCTTCAGTTCACTATAGTAAGCTCGGAACATAAAATCATGCTTGTTCGTCTGCGCATCATAAGCCAAACTAAAGTTTTTCATCGTATTGTCATACCATTCTTTTTTGTCTTTCGCATCGAGCGCACCGTGCATGCTATAGATAAAATTCTTTACATCTTCCCCGCTGTACAATCCGCTTGCGTTCCATGAAACTGGATCGCTGTTATACAGCCGGTCATACATTATCGATGCCATCGGTCCGGCAACATACGGCATTCCAAATTCATTGTCGGCATACTTTGTCCGCAGTTTTTCTTTCATATACCCGGCATTCACGGTAAGGTGACGATTATCGCTGATATCATATTTCGCATCTAAATTGTATTGCTGACGCGGACCATTCAGATTTGAGTTGCCATCACCGCGGCTTTCTTCCCGTACATTCGTAAAGCGGGCGTCCAGAGAAAGCGAGAGATTTCCCTGCTTTCCGGAGTCCCAGCGATACCAGTTATTTACTTCTTCTGCCCCGGTAGACACACCAAGCGTAAATTTTGGGTCTTTTGATTCTTTCGTAATAATATTGATAACGCCGCCAAGCGCATCCGCTCCATAGATTGCGCTGGAATTGCCTCGGACAATTTCGATCCGTTCCACATTGTCAATGTTGATCCGATCCAGTGTATAGGCATTGGCAGTTGCCGTCGTATTTTCTCCTGCCAACCGCTTTCCATCAATTAAAATCAGCGTATACTGCGATTCCATGCCGCGGATAGAGACCTGATTGCCGGTCATTCCTGCTTTAGAAAGATTCACGTTATTTGCCAGACGAAGTGCGGCGCGAAGATTATCTGCCCCCAGATTTTCGATATCTTCACGCGTAATTACTTCTACGCTTTCCGGAACTTCTTTTACCAGCTGCTCCGTCCGCGTTGCAGTTACCACCACTTCATCTGTTGTAACACTGTCTGCAGGCGCTGCCCAAACGGATGCGCTTACTGCGGTCAATACTGCCATTGTCAATACACTTTTTCTCATTGTCCTACCCCTTTTCTCATCTCATTACGATTACTTCTTCATCATCGCTTTAATATGATCCGGCGCCATGGTTTTCATCATTTCTTTTACCATCGCTTTCGGCATGGCCTGAATCATGTCTTTCACATGATTCGGCATCTGAGCGGCTAATTGGCGAAGTTCTTCGTCGGGAACGCCGTCCATCAGCTCCCGGAGCAGACGCATCAAATTTTCGTCTTTTCCAGAGTCGCTGTTCTCCTTTTTGTCCTGTGCGGCTACTTTCTGCTGCACTACATCGTTCGTGCCGGTTAAAATCCGCTGAATGCATTCCACAACAGTCTGCGACAAGTTCACATGCCAGAATTCTCCGGCAGGCGTCAGCTTGTACAGCAGCCCATTATAGGTCATAAGCCCTCTTTCGGTCCAAGTATCAAGCAGCCACTTCAATTCCTGCAAAGCGGCGTCTTCCTTGACCAACGGACGCAGATCGAAATAGCATTGTTCCAGCTGATCGATCGCCATGCTGAATATCGGCTGAAGCGGAGATTTCTTGATTAATGCCATAAATGGCTTTTGTCCGGCTTCAACCATCGCTTCATATGGCTTCAAGCTGCGATGCAGCATCGTCGAATAACTGCCCAGATTGCCGCCGGCGCCGCAGCCGAACGGGAACATCGGTACCCCTTTTTTCGTCAGGGTATTGTATAAACTTCTTTCCCGATTATTACGCCGCCAATGACATACGCTCAAGCGAGTAAACGGACGCTTTTCGATAAACTCCAAGGCCTGCATATACATATCTGCCTGCTCTGCCGTAGAAGCCGCGCGGCTCATTTGTCCGGCCTGAATCCGTTTATCCAAATCGCTGCCTTCAAAGACATTGAGCTGATAAATATCCATTCCATCTATACCGGATTCTTCTAAAAGTTCCAAGTCCCGCTGCCATACTTCTTTCGTCTGATCCGGTAATCCGTAAATCAAATCAATGACTACGGAACATTGCTGATAGGATTTCAATTCAGCCAATCGCCGAAGAACCGTTTCCTGATCGTCAATTCGTTTGAGCTGCTGCCGCACATGAGTATCAAAGGACTGTACGCCGAGCGACATTCGATTTACGCCATTTGCCATCCATACATCCATCTTTTCCGGTACCAAATCATGAATACGCCCCTCTAACGTCAATTCATAGTCATTTGCCAGCGGAATGCAGTTATGTATCGTCTGCAAAAGACGTTCTGCATTGTGCGGTGACAGCGATGTAGGTGTTCCTCCGCCGATAAACAGCGCGTGAATCAGCCCATCTTTTAAAAGCGGCGATTCCGCTTCCCGTTCGATCTCGTCAATCAAGCAATCTATATAATGATCCTCTACAGATTGATTGGTTGCATTCTGAAAGAACCCGCAGTACAAACATTTTGTCTGACAAAACGGAATATGGATATATGCCGACCGGATTTCTTTTTTGTCCGGCGGCATTGCCAGCATCTCTTTCCAAACCTGCTGAGATTCCTCTGGAGCCAGCGGTTTTCCATTTACTCCGGCATGAACCACGCGCTTGCTGTCAAACGCATGCCGCAGCGGATCGTCACAAGCTCTGCCAAGCTGTAAATCTCTTTTGTCTGCTGGCAGAGAATCAAAATATTCTTTTAACATGCCGATCTCCTAAGCGCCTATTTTTGCAGCAACTTCTTTTGCAAAGGCAGCAGCGTTTTTGCAGTCGTCTTCATTTGGATGTTTGGAAGCATCTTCCAAACGTTTAATCCGTTCCGGATTCATTCCATGCGGATGATCTATCGGGAACATCTTTGCCATCGCTTCCACTAATTTCGGATCCACTTTCCCCTGGCAGATAAAGCCGCCCACTACTTCATTTCCTTCCGGCAAAAGAGCCCCGCCTTTTTCCAATGATTCTCTGGCATGATCCGAGTCAGGATATGCGCCAAGCGTAGCAAAGAGCGCTACCTTCTGATTTTTCAAAGATTCCAAGTAGGCTTTCGCTTTGCTGTCCGCCGTACCTTTATCTACCCAATATCCCACAAAGACCACATCATATGCGGAGGTATCCGCTGGTGCGTTTTCTACCGCAAAAATTTCTTTTTCTCCCGGCAATGCTTCAAAAATAGCCTCGCCAATCATTTTCGTATTGCCTGTCAAAGAAGAATATACTACTGCACTTTTCATATTTCGTGCCTCCTTATAAATACTTTATATTTTATAGATAGTGAAATACACTCTCACTCTATAACGAAATAAATACGCCATTGTCATCGTTATACCGTCTCATAAGGAAAACAGACCAGCTGTTCTTCCGTCCCCTGTTTCATCCTAGTGACAATTGCTTTTACATCATAAATAGATTCCAGGTTTTCTTTTGTAAACACGGTTTCTACCGATCCGTCTGCCACGATTTTTCCATTTTTCACCGCTACAAGACGATGGCTGTACCGCGCCGCATGATTTAAATCATGCAGCACCATGATCACCGTAATATGCATGGTTTGATATAGTTCTTCCACCAGCTGCATAAGTTCCAGCTGATGGTGAATGTCCAAGTATGTCGTCGGTTCGTCCAGCAAAAGAATTTCCGGCTCCTGCGCCAAGGCCATCGCCAGCCATGCCCGCTGCCGCTCTCCGCCGGACAAAGCGCTGAGATTGCGGTTCTGCATCATGGTAAGTCCTGTCGCTTCCAAAGCCTTATCTACTGCTTGGATGTCTTCGTCTTTCAGCTGAGAAAACATCGACTGGTACGGCAGGCGGCCGCAAGCCACCAAGTCCCGTATCGTCATATCTCCAGGCGCCTGCGCTGACTGCGGCAGTATCGATAATATTTGCGCCGCTTTTTCGGAAGAAAACTCTTTTAAAGAGCGGCCGTCTAAATATACTGCCCCGCCCGTCGGCTCCAGGAGCCGGCCCAACGCTTTTAACAGCGTAGATTTTCCCGATCCGTTCGGACCGATAATTGAGACGATTTCCGGTTTGGAAAAGTCGACCGACATGTCTTCTGCAATGACTCGTGAGCCATACTGAAGCCGTACATGTTCTGCTTGTAATGTATGCATCAGCCCCTCATCCTCCGTTTCAGCAAATATAAGAAAAACGGCGCGCCGATGAAGGACATGAAAATACCTACTGGAATTTCTACAGGACTAAAAACAGTCCTGGCTATTGTATCGGCACCGACCACAAGAGCCGCTCCAAAAAGAGCGGATACCGGCAGCAAATGCTCAAAGTCCGATCCTACGATCATACGCATAATATGAGGGACGATCAAACCTACAAACCCCAGCAAACCAGCGACACTGACAGCAGACGCCGCCAAAAGCGCCGCCAGGATAATCAGCCCTAACCGAGTTTTCTCCACAGATACGCCCAAACTTCTCGCTACCTCATCGCCAAGCTGGAGCGCATTGAGTTTACGGTATACACAAAGGGTTCCAACAATGCCGACAGCACTGTACGGAGCAATCATCAGCACATGATTCCAGCTGGCACCGGCAAATCCTCCTGCCATCCACGTTACCGTTCCCTGAATTTTATCAGAGAAAAACACAGACAACGCCGTCATGCCGCCGCCAAAAAACGCAGCTACTGCCACGCCTGCCAAAATCAGCCGCAGCGGATGCACTCCCCGTTCCCAGGCAAGAATAAACACAATGGCCGTCGCGCCGATTGCGCCGATAAACGCAGCCATTGGCACAAACGACGTCCATTCAGGAGCAATCAGCATAAGCGCCATTGCAGCAAGGCCGGCCCCTGCCGAAATACCGATAATCCCCGGATCTGCCAGAGGGTTTCGCAAGATCCCCTGCAATATGCAGCCTGCCAATGCCAAATTGGCTCCCGCAAAAGCGGCACAGATAGCTCTGGGTATGCGCAGATGATACATAATACGATAATTTTCCGTATTTTCACCCACAAAAATCATTTGATACATTTCATCTAAAGATCCCCGCACCGCCCCAAAAGCCACAGCAGCCACCAAAGCAGCCAGTACCAACACCGTACCTGCCAGCAATGCCAGCATACGTACTTTCATTCGTTTGTCTTCCTGCATCACTATATGTTCCATCACTGTTTACCTTCTGCATATAAATCATTGGCCATCAATTCCAGCGCCGCGCCGATTTCCGTTCCCGGATTGATCGTGAACAGGCGATTGGGGAGTACAAAAACCGTACCGCGTTTGACAGCTTGCGTATCACGCCAAATCGCGTGACTGTTCATTTCCTCCCGAAACTGCGCAATCGACGCAGGATCTGCCCCCATCGCTATGATAAATATATTTTGCGGATCTGCTTTTGCAATATATTCCATACTAAGCGCTGTATACGGCCCTTTGACGGAATCTGCACTGTCTGCAATATTAATCCCATTCAGCCGCTTCAGCAATTCCCCGCTGAAACTTTGGCTGGTCGCCATATTGAAACTTCCCGGCGCTCCAAAGATAATCACGCTTTTTTCCGGAGTTTTTCCTTCAGCTAATTTAGCTGCCCGGTCATAGTCTGCCTGAATCGTTTCAATAACCTGTTTAGCTGCATCTGGTTTTCCCGTCAGTTCTCCATACAGTTTAAGTGTATCCAACACGTCTTCATAACGATTGAGTTCATTGATATAGAGCGGTATACCCGCCTGCTTCAAAGTTTCCCGCAGACCATTATGAAACGGGACGTTTACTCCAATAACCAAGTCCGGTTTTAAAGCAATAATTTTTTCCGTATTCGGCTGATGAATCAAGCCGATTTCTTCTATTCCCTTGATCTTTTCAGCCAAGTCTGGAGAAAAGGACGTAGACGTTGGCTTTCCAACGACTTCCTCCAGTCCGCCTGCCGCCGCATATAAGTCCAAATTGGAAGCATTCAGTATGACAACCCGTTTAGGATGGGAAGGAATTTCTATTTGCGTACCTGTACTGTCTGTCAGCATCCGTACTGCCTGTCCGCCATCGCCTTCATTATTTTTCATAAACAACTGTACGCCTATAGCAGCAATTGCTACAATAACCGCCGCTAAAATGATTCGTATCCATTTTTGCATAATATTGCCTCGTTTCTACTGTAATCTAAACACGACAGTCGTATTAATCGAGACCGGCTGTCCGCTGGCATTGGGATAAGGACAAGACGCCTGTGCCGCTTGTATGGCTGCTTCATCCAGCATGCTGTTTCCCGAGCTTGAAGCTACGCTCACATGCATTAAATTTCCATCTCCATCCAATGCTATTGCAAGAGTAACCGTCCCCTGTATTCCCCGGCGCACCGCCATATAAGGATATTGCTTATTACTGTTCAGCGCTGCCCAAAAACCGTCTACATCAAACGGAGAGCTCCCTGTACCGGAAGCACCGCTGTTTCCGCTTCCCTGCCCGCTGCCGCTGCCTTCTCCATATCCTTGGCCGCTGCCCGTTCCTGTTCCGCTTCCACTGCCTTCTCCGCCGCCAGTACCGCCTCCGCTTCCGCCGTCTCCATACCGCGGCCGTTCTGCAGCGGCTGCAGCGCTGTCATTGCTCACAGTCGCCGGCCGCGAAACTTCAGAAGCATACGGATCCGGAAAAGAAGGTGTTTCATGCTGTACAGCCGCTGTTTTCGCCGCTACCTCTTCCGCTTTCAGCGGCTCCGGGAATGCACTGCCTCCGCCTCCGGCATGGCCGCTTCCAGAGGAAAGGGACGAAGACATATCCAGGTCAATCGTATACACGGTCTGTTTCTGCTGCTCCAAAACACCGCCCAGGAATACACTAAAAATGCCGATAGCCAAACAATGCACTACAACCGAAGCCGTACATGCCCGCTTCCATGATTGGCGTGCATTCATAGCGCTCATCCTTTCTGCTGGGCGGCAATGGAAAGCTTATGTACGCCCGCTCCTTTTAAAGTATCCATAATCGCTACAACCTGACCATGCACAGCCCGTTCATCTGCCTGCAAAATAACGGCAACATTCGGATTTTCCTGTACATGCTTATCCATGATTGCTTTCACTTCATCAATAGCCGCAGGTTTAGAATCTACGGTAATATGACCGGCCGCATCCAACGTAATAATTACGGGCATCTGCACCGGAGCCGATGCCGTCTGCGCCTGCGGCAGCTGTACATCCAACGCTTTCTGCGTTACAGTCTGCAAGCTGTTCATCATAAAAAACACCAGCAGGAAAAAGATAATGTCAATCATGGGTATGATCATAAACTGCAGCGATTCATTTTGATAGTTTTTGCGGAAATTCATGATTACCGCCCTCCCTGTTCCGCCTCTACGTGCAGAATATTAAGACATAGTTTCTCCGCATCAGATAAGTGCGTATTCATCTGATGAGAAAAGAAGGTATAGACACAAAATGCAAGTACAGCTACCAGCAATCCTGTCGCCGTAGCAACCAACGCTTCTCCGATGCCGCCGGTGATCGCCATCGCTCCGCCGCCGTCATCCAACACACTGAACGTCCCAATCATACCGACGACCGTTCCCAGCAATCCAAGCAGCGGCGCCAACGTTACTATCGCGCTCAGATAGTCCATGTACCGCCGAAAATGAATCGACTCGAGCGACATTTGCGCTTCAAATGCAGTCTGCATCGACTTGGGCTGTCCTTCATGCACTAAACCGGCATAAATAATACGGCTCATAGCCGTATCCGTATTCATGCACAGTGCTTTCGCATCTCCCCACTGATTATGTGTCAGCAATTCATATACGGTATTAAAGAATTTAATTGCTCCTTTTTGATTTGCCCGGTAGTATTGAAATCGTTCTGCTGCAATGGCCACCGTAACCAATGAAAATACCAACAACGGATACATGACGAAACCGCCGCGATGAAATAAATGCACTACATAATTTAAACCATCCACTGCTTCCACCTCTTTAATATTTTTTTCATTTTATATTGAATACGTTTTTCATTTTATATTTTACAATTCATTCTGTCAATTCATAAAAATTTGATTTTCGGTATCAATAATGCATGCCGGTATACAAAAACTCAAGCTAAACATTTCCATTTTCGAAAATCTGCTTATCTCCTGGATTCTCACTTCTTATCACTCTCTATTTTTCAAAGTTACGCGGAAATATCACACCAATTCTCTCTTTTTATTCTCTATATTTTCCTTATATACACGGGATAAAATTGATATTTTATATTATTTCATACTTATTTAATCCAATATTGATTTTTAACTTTTCAATAATTTTCTTATTATTTATTTTCTTCTTTCTCTACTTCATAAAAAATACTCTCTAAATGACATTTGTCATTCAGAGAGTATTTTTTCATACATTATATTTTATGCCATGTCAGATTTCATATATAAAATCCGAATCGCGTTCAGCACGCATAAGATGGCCACACCAGTGTCCGCAAAAACAGCAGCCCACATCGAGGCATAACCTAAAAATCCGGCTGCCATAATTGCCACTTTTACAGCAATAGCAAAAATAATATTCTGCCAGGCAATTTGGTTGGTTTTATAGGAAATATGCAGAGCTTTTACAATCGCTTGAACGCTGTTGTTCATAAAAACTATATCTGCCGCTTCAATTGCCGCATCTGCTCCGCTGCCCATTGCAGAACCTACATCAGCATTGGCCAGCACGGGAGCATCATTGATCCCATCTCCTACAAAGAGAACCGGTCCATATTCCTCCCTGCTTTTTTGCAGCGCCGTTAACTTTTCATGAGGAAGCAGCTGGCTATGGATTTCTCCAACGCCTAATTCTTTTCCTACCGCATTAGCAGCCTTTTCATTATCTCCCGTCAGCATAACTGTTACGATCCCCATTCGATGCAGAGCGTTTACCGCTTCTTTTGCATCGGGCTTGATCGTATCCGATACCTGTATTTTCCCGGCATACTGATGATTTATCCCTATATATACGACTGCACCGGCATGAGGTTCTGTATCCTCAGGAACGAAAATTCCCTGTTCTGCCAATAGTCCGACGTTTCCGCAAGAGATCCTATCTCCCTGAATCAAAGCAGTTATACCTTTACCAGCAATTTCCTGCACTTGCTCCGCAGCGCTTAACAACAATCCCTGCTGCTTTGCCGCAGCAACAATACTCTTTGCGATCGGATGCGTTGACGCCTGCTCTGCACTGGCACAAATTTCCAGAAGTTTTTCCTTTGCAATATGTCCCGCCGGAGTAATGTGCTGTACAGAAAAATCGCCTTTTGTCAGTGTGCCGGTTTTATCCATGACGACTGCCTTCACTCGTTTCAATGTTTCCAGCGATATGCCGCCTTTAAACAAGATTCCCTGTTTGGAACCGGCGCCGATACCAGAAAAAAATGTCAGCGGCACCGATAATACCAATGCGCAGGGACAGCTGATCACCAGAAACGTCATCGCCGTATAAAACCAATGATACCATTCCCCGGTGATCAGAGAAGGAACAATTGCCGTTATCACCGCAATCGCTACCACAAGGGGCGTATATACTTTAGCAAATCTGCGGATAAATCGGTCTATTGTCGGCTTGTTCGCCGCCGCATTCTCTACCGCATCGAGTACTTTTGTAACCGTAGATTCAGCCAATTCTTTTTCTACTCGAAGCAGCAGCTGCCCGTCTATATTAATAGCACCTGAAAGAAGCGCCGTGCCTTCTGCCGCTTGCACAGGAACCGGTTCCCCGGTGATAGGAGCCGTATCGATCTGGCTGCTTCCTTGTACGACCAGTCCATCCAGCGGAATTCGCTCGCCCGGCCGTATTTGAAGAATATCTCCAATTCGGATGTCTTCAATCCCCACGATTTCCGTTTTGCCGCCGCGAACTCGATGAACTTCATCCGGCCGCATATCAATCGTATCCATGATTTGCCCCCGGCTTTTCGCAACGGCTTTTTCTTCAAAAAATTCCCCAATACGATAAAAAAGGATAACACCGACGGCTTCTTCATAGGCCATAATAGCGAATGCCCCTAACGTAGCGATTGCCATAAGGAAGTTTTCATCCAACATCTGTCCTTTTCCAAGATTGGCAATTGCCGCTTTCAAGATTCGCCACCCGGCGGCAAGATAGGCCAGGACATACGCATATATCGCATAGCTATCCGGAATAAGAGACGTCCACTCCGCAATACAAAATAGCACAAGACTAATCGCAATCTCAGATTTCTCCAAGCCTGATACTCCGCCAATAGCCAGTTCCCGCCGTTTTGCTCTTTCCGTTCCAGCTTCCCGGAAAATAACACCATCTTCAATAGAATCCGCGATTTGCTGTATTTTTTCTAAAAGATCTTTTTCTTTAGATTTAATTTTCAGCTGCTGTAATTCAAAAGAAAGAATGGCCTCCTCTACTTCCGACATAGACCGAATCGCCTCTTCTATCTTTCCGGCGCAGTGTGCGCAGTTTAAATTTTCTATGAGGAATATACGGAACTCTCCCACCCCTTCGCGGGCAACGGTGATCCCTTCTTCAATCTGATCACAAAGATTCTGCAGATGCTCGGTGAGATCGCACTCTGTATTCTGCCATACACGAAGCTTTTTCGTCATGAATGTCAGCTCAGCTTTCTCTACCCCGGCTAATTCTCCTGCCGCTTCCTCAATTTTTCCACCGCAATTGGCACAGGCCAGTCCGTTGAGGATATATACCCGTTCTATTGCTTCCTGCCCGCATTTTTCTTTCTGTTCTATCACTCTTTGCTCATGGCTATGTTCATGGCTATGTACATGTTCATGACAATATACATGTTCGTGACTATGTTCACAAACTCTTTCCTCAGATACTTCAGCCACCATAGCGCCGCAAGCATCTTCCGTTTTTTTCTGTATATCTCCCATTCGCTCTTCTCCTTTCTTTTCAGCTTTATCTTAACATATGAACACTCATTCATTCAATGGTTTTCAGATTTATTTTTCTTCAAATTTTCAACTTTCTCTTACAATCAATTAAAATTCTTCAAATAAAATATCCCAGCAAAAATGCTGGGATATTTTATTTGCTTTTTATTAAAAAAAGTAGTTAATTTCTCCGTGGATATAGTTAGGTAGTTTATTATCATTGTCCTTATCTTTTCCACTAAATCCATACCCTAGAGACAGTTCCATGTTTTTTACCGGTACATAGGCGCTGCGCAAGAACCAAAAATGAGAACCCAGATTATCCCGCACATATGTAGGTACATAAGTAGAGCTGAATGCAGGAGTATGATTATCCAAGTCAAAATACTGGAGCTGTATGCCATAACTTCCCGGCTTACTTACATTTGTGCCTTTATAGCCAATATATCCGGTCCAAGCATTACTGTTAGAAAATTCATCATTATATCTTGTTTCCAACCATTCGCCGCCAAGCGTAATAGGATTCCATACACCTTTCAGACCAAAGCCATATACAGACTGATATTCCATTCCATTCGTGATATCTATACCGCTTCCTTCACCAAACTGCATATAAAAACCGTTTGCATGAACTTCGCCTATAGATCTTTCTGCCTGAATATATCCTATTTCCGGCCGATAGGTTGCAGTATCTAGTCCTTTATAGCCGTATCCCATCTGCAAATAACCGTATGCCCCAGTCAACCGCCACTTTCCAGGAGTCCACGCTGCAACAACTCCATCAAATACATCATCATATAAAAGCCCTTGTCCTACAGTTAAACCCGTTCGTCCCGCCTGTACATTCAAACCTTCAGAGAAATTATGAGACAAAAAAGCTTTATCCAGCAAAATATCTCCAGAATTCTTTCCTAGTTCTACATTTCCTGTGCTAAGACGAATCACCGCCTGAGTATTCTCGTCGATACTAGCCACAGCCCGTACTCTCGCACGCAGTTCATATTTACTATTTCTTGTATTTTTTAAGTACTTGGGACCATAAATATCTGCATTAGTCCCAGAGAAGTTTTTCACACGCAGCCGCAGATCACCACTAATTTTGACGTTATCCATCTTTTCATCTAAAGCGGTTACGCGAACACCCAAATTTTTCAACTCCGAACTAAATTCATCCACTAAACGATTGATAGCCATCTGCTGTGACATATCGACGGTATCAGCATGTGCCATAGCCTTTGCCGTCATTTGAGCCATTTCATACCGAGTGATTTCTTGATTACCTTTAAATGTGTGGTCTTCATACCCTTCTACAACACCATCATTCACTAATTGCTGTATGGACTGATATGCCCAATGTTCTTTTGGTACGTCTGTAAAAGGATTCGCCGCCACCCCGATTCCAGCAATTCCCATCATTACGGTTAATACTATCCATTGTTTTGTATTCATTTTATTCCCCCACACTATTTGACTAAATGACAAGCTACCTGATGCCGATCATCAATCATTTTTAATATTGGTTTTTCTTGGCGGCAAATATCCATGCAATATACGCACCGCGTTTGGAATGGACAGCCCGCAGGAATATCCATCGGACTTGGAAGCTCTCCTTCCAGAACCTCTATCTTCGCTTCAGCCTTAACATCAACGTTAAACACGGCCTTCATTAATGCTTGCGTATAAGGATGACGACAATCATCATGCATGGATTCCGCAGGCATTATTTCAACAACATTTCCCAAATACATAACGGCTACTTTGTGACTGATTAAACTAACCAGAGCCAGATCGTGACAGATAAACAGATATGTGATTCCCTTTTCCTTTTGCAGCCGTACCAAGAGTTCACAAATAGTTCGCTGAACGGACACATCTAACGCAGAGGTTGCTTCGTCGCAAATAATAATTTCTGGTTCCAAGGCCAACGCACGAGCAATACCAACACGCTGACGTTGCCCACCACTCATATTATGCGGATACCGGTCTTTAAATTCAGTTGGCAGTTCCACCATTTCCAGCAGTTCCATCGCTTTACTGTCTACTTCGCTTTTAGAAATGATGCCAAAATTCAATAGAGGTTCACATATAATATCTTTAATCCGCATTTTTGGATTAAACGCAGCAGTCGGATCCTGAAATACCATTTGAATATACTTACGATTTTGCCGAGCTTTTTCTCCCTTATTTTTTAGAATATCTTCGCCATGAAATAAAACTTCTCCGTTTGTGGCAGCATGGATTTGAGTAATAGTCCGCATCAGTGTACTTTTCCCACAACCGCTTTCCCCGACAATCCCCAGGGTCTGCCCTTTATGAGCCGTCAAAGAAACATCATCACAAGCTCTTAAAATCCGACCATCTTCCACTAAAAATTCTTTCGTTAAATGCCGAATCTCCAATAAAGGATCGCCAACCTTAACGTTCGACATACGGTACA
>UREG01000036.1 GCA_900546795.1 uncultured Veillonellaceae bacterium
GATACCGGCGATGCAGGGGCTGGACCGGGCGGGAAACGTGGTGTACATGGGATCGTTTTCCAAAGTGCTGCCTCCGTCGATGCGCATCAGTTACATGGTGCTTCCGGAACCGCTGCTGCTTGCGTATCGGAAAAAGAAATATTTATACCGGCAGACCGTTTCCGTTGTGGAGCAGTTGGCGCTGGCAGAATATATCCGCGCCGGGGAACTGGAAAAGCAGATCCGGCGGCTGCGGAAATTTTATCAGGAAAAAGGGAGCCTGTTTTTGCAGCTCCTGACGAAGTATTTTGGCTCGGAAGCCGTGCTGGACCGGCGCCTGACATCCGGCGTATACTGCCGGCTGCGGCTGGAATCGGATCTTTCTTCTGCCGAACTGGTGGAAAAAGCGGCAAAAGAAGGATGCCGGGTCAAAGCGGTGGAATATATCCGGCCTGGGCAAGAAGG
The DNA here is from genome assembly GCA_900546795.1 of uncultured Veillonellaceae bacterium. Lineage (GTDB taxonomy): Bacteria > Bacillota > Negativicutes > Veillonellales > Megasphaeraceae > UMGS915. The sequence continues at coordinate 445 of UREG01000036.1, forward strand.
GCGGGAAAAAGAATTTTTATTGTCGTTTTCGACGATACGGCAGGAAGAGATGGAACGGGCGGTGCAGGCGTTGTGCCGCGCGTGGAAAGGATAGAGAAGATGGCAAGGGGATTTTCGTTCATACATTGCGGGGACCTGCATTTGGGCAGCCCGTTTCGAGGAATACGGACGCCGGATACACGGTGGCAGCAGATCATATCGCAGGCCACGTTTCGGGCGTTTTATCAGATTATTCAGCAGGCGATAGAAAAAGAGGCGGACGCGGTGCTGATCTGCGGCGACGTATATGACAGCGCCCGGCACAGCCTGGCGGCGCAGCTTCAGTATGTGCGGGGACTGCATCGGCTGGTGCAGGCGGGGATACAGGTGTTTGTCGTTCACGGCAATCACGATCCTTTGGATTCGTGGGACGCCAAAGTGCCGATTCCGCAGGGCGTGCATGTATTCGGCGGGGACGCGCCGGAACGGGTGCCGCTGATCGCAGGCGGCGAAGAAGTGGCGGCGGTATACGGCCAGAGCTATGCCTATGGGGATATGCGGGAAAACCTGGCAAAAGGATATCGCCGCGAAGCGAAAGACCGCTTCAGCATCGGCATGCTGCACTGCATGGCCGGCAGTACAGAAGGGCACGGCAAATATGCGCCGTGTACGCTGCAGGACTTGCAGGACGCCAACATGGATTACTGGGCTCTTGGCCATATTCACGCGCACGGCATGCTGCAGGAAGAACCGCCGATCGTATATTCCGGCAATATCCAGGGGCTGCACCGCAATGAAACGGGGCCGCGGGGCTGCTATTTCGTACAGGTAGGGCCGTACGGCTCGGTACAGACGGAATTTTTGGATACGGCGGTCATTCGCTGGGAGCAGGCGGAAATTTCTATCGACGGACTGCATACCGTGGAAGAACTGCACCAGCAGGTAAGTGCGATGAAAGAAGCGATCCGCAGCGAAGTGCGCAAGCCCACATTCGTCTATCTGACGCTGACCGGCGCCGGCGATCTGCACGACACCGTATCGTCCCGGGAAGCGCTGGAAGCCTGGCAGGAAGCCTGGATAGAAGAAGAGCGGGGCAAATACAGTTTTGTTATGATCGAAGGCATCATCAATCAGACAAAAGCGCCGATCGATATTGAAGAACGGAGCAAACTGCCGGATATTGTAGGCGATTTCCTCCACGTGTTTGACGATATCAGTCAGCTGCCGGAAGACGAGCAGGCGAAACGGCTGCGGGCGATGATAGAAGAACAGCCGGAATGGGCAAGGCTGGGAAGTTTTGGCCAGCAGGTCAGCGACAGCCGGCTGCTCCGGGCGTTCCGGCAGGCAAAATGGGAAGGTACGGAACGATTGTTGGGAGATAAGAGAGCATGAGAATAACAGATATGAAACTCGATACGTTCGGCATATATCATCAGGCCTCGTGGACGCCTCCGGTAAACGGGCTGATTATCATGTACGGACGCAATGAAAGCGGCAAGACGACGCTGATGAAATACGTCCGCTCCATGATGTTCGGGTATGAACGGGGCGCCTGGCAGGGATATTTCGGCAATATGGAAGTAGAACGGGACGGCAGGCGGTACCGGATCTACCGCAATGAAAAACAGTCCTATATCGTGGCGGACGAAGAAACGATTCATGAAGAACCGGCGGATCTGTGGTGGCATGGGCTGGAACGGGAAACGTATGAAAAGATTTTCGCGCTGGGCTTAGAGGATCTGCAGGGATTCAAGATTCTGTCCAACGACGCGGTGCGGAGCCGTTTTTTCAGTATCGAAGGCGGGGAACGGCTGGGGATGGCCCGGCGGGAACTGTCTCAGGCCATGAGCGACTTATTGGTAGCGTCGCCGGCAGGAAAAAAGAAAATCAACGTGCTGCTGGCGGAACAAAAAGAATGGAACCGGCGCGTGCGGGATATGTCCCGCATGGAATTGGAATTTGCCGATCTGCAGGAACAGGAAGCGCGGACCCACGAAGAAGAAGAAACCCTGCGCAGCGCCCTGATCGACGTGCGGCAGCGGAAAGAAAAAAGCGAATTGTCCGTATCGGCCTGGGATGTATATAAAAGAGGCCGGGACGCGCTGGAAAAGATGAACGACCTGTCGGACGCGGCGCAGTTCCCGGTAGACGGCAAAAGCCGATGGCATGAACTGGACGGCAAATTGGTGCGTCTGGAAGCGGAGATCGCAGAACTGGAAGCGCAAAAAGGCAGCCTGACCGGCGAAGCGGCAGGAGAAGCGCAGGCCTGGGCGGAAGAAGGGGAAACCTTTGACCGGCTGTACAGCAAAGTGCAGCAGTGGCGCCAGTGGGAAGCGCGTCTGGAAAAAGATAAGAGCGAACAGCCGCTGTGGGAACAAAAAGAAGCGGAACTGATCGATACGTTTGACGCATGGGGCAAACAGCGCCCCGTTTCGCAGGAAGTGGACTGGGAGACGGCGTTTTCTTTGGCGGTTCAGGTGCGGGAAGCAAAAGAAAAGACGGTGGAATGGGAAAGCCAGAAACCGCGGCCGACCGATAAGAACGGCAACGAGCTGATGGCAGAGCCTGCGATCAGTACGCAAAAAGACTGGGACGCGTTTGAACAGCGCTTCAAAGAAGTGCGGCAGATCCTGTCGGAACGGCGGCAGATCAAAGAACAGATCCGCTGGTTTAAAGAAACGCCGGCAGCGGTATCCAAAAGTCCGCTGTGGCTTTCCCTGTGTGCGCTGGCCATAGCGGCAGGATTGGGCGCAGGAGCGGCTTTTTTGTATCTGCCTTTTATGGCAGGTATGGCGGGAGCCGGTGCGGCGGCAGTGCTGGCGCTGGTATTTTATATGCAGTATCGGAGCCGTTCCAATCGAGGGCCGAACCGGCTGGCAGAGCTCGATCGGCAGGATGCGGCGCTGGCGGCGCGGCTAAAAGAATGCGAAACGCAGCTGAATTTAGGAATACCGGCCGATCAGGAGCATGCAGAGGAAATGGAAAAAGCCGTAGAAGCCCTGCGGCGGGATCTGATCCGCTGGCAGGAACAGGAACATCAGCGTCAGTGGCAGAAAGAGCAAAAAGAATTGTATGAAGCGGCCTGCGAGGCTTGGCGGGCAGAAGGAAAAACGTATCAGAACCGGCTGGAAGAACAGCTTGCCCGCTGGAACGGCTGGCAGAAAGAAAATCAGACGCAGTCGGTGCGCTGGGATGCCGTCAGCGCGGCCCGGCAGCAGTGGGAATTGTGGCGGCAGTGGCAGGAAGCCGCGCAGCGGCGCAAAGACATGCGGGAACAGGATTGGGCGCAGGTCAAAGAATGCCGTGAACAGACGGAATTTCTCTTTTCCCGTCTGCGGATTCAGGCCGAAGCGATTCCCGACGAAGTAGAACGGCAGTATGAAGTCTTGCGGCAGATGCGGGAAAAAGTGCAGGCTCATCTGCGCCGGGTAGAAACGGAAACGGCCATAGACGCCAAACTGGCCGGTATAAAAGCGGAATTGGAAACGCGCCGAACCCAAAGAGACGACCTGTTTAAAGAAGCGGGCGTACAGACGACCGGGGAATTTCGGCGAAAGATCCTGCGGTATGAACAATATAAGCAGTATCAGGAAATCTATAAACAGTCGGCAGATCATCTCTGCCTGCTGGCTAAAGGAGAACGGCAGGCCGACGAACTGCGCAAGCAGCTCGAAGCGACGGATATCGCCGAATGGAAACGGAAACTGGCGGCTTGTGAAAAAGAGCTGGACGACGGCGAGAAAAAACTGGCGGTTATTGCCGAAAAACGGGGCGCGCTGGTAGAACGGCTCCGGCAGCTGGCGGGCAATGAAGACTACACAAAACTCCTGCAGGAACAGCAGAACCGCGAAACTTTGCTGCAGGAAGCGATCGACGACTGGCTCGTCAAAGCCTTTGCGCAGCGCATGATGGCGGAAGCCCAGGGATATTATGAACGGGAACGGCAGCCGGAAGTAATCCGAAAAGCCGGCGAATATGTGCAGTACATGACCCAGGGGCGGTATACCCTGCAGTCGTCAGCCGATGGAAAGACGCTGTATGCTGTGGATCAAAACCAGCGCCGCGTGCCGGAAGGGCATTGGAGCAGCGGACTGGGCGACCAGATCTATCTGGCTGTGCGCATCAGTCTGGCGGCAGCGTTTGCGGAACAAATCGAGCAAATGCCGCTGATATTAGATGACATTTTGGTGCGGTTTGATAAAGACCGGCAAAAAGAAGCCCTCCAATTCCTGGGACATTTGGGACAGCAGGAACAAGTCTTTCTCTTTACCTGCCAGGAGCAGACAAAAGAGATTGCCGAAGGCATCAAAAAAGAAACCGGGCTGCCCATTTATATCTATGACATCAATCAAGGCGTGATCATGGGAACAAAAGATTCCGCCGAAACAGAACCAACCGCAAATTAAGAGAAAGGACGCAGTGGAGACTGCGTCTTTTTTTATGTCTGCGTACGCCTGCCGCCGCAAAGAACGGCGCCGTTTGGATGCGCAGGAAAGACGCCGGAAGAAAGTTTTTGTATGATAAAAGGTAAAATATAAAATGCGAGAAGTGCATTGACAAAGGCTGCGGTGCAGACTATGATGAAGATACAGATGTAACTTTTATAAAAGGAGGTAACAAAAGTGCTGATTGATAAGACGGTGCTGAGCCGCATGCTGGTATCGGCAGCGGCGGTTTGGGAAGAGCAGGCGGACTATTTGAGCCGGATTGATTCCCGTTTCGGCGATGGCGATCACGGTGTGACCATATTGAAGATTGCCAGGCTGATAAGCGCGCGCGTGCCGGAATGGAAAGAAGAAAGTCCGGCAGAGTTCTTGGACGATCTGGGCACGGCGGTTATGGAGATCCGCGGCGGCTCGGCAGGCCCGCTGTACGGTACGCTTATCGGCGGCTTGGGCGCGCAGATAGGCAGCCGGGCGGAATTGGACGGAGCAGGCGCCAAGGATATGCTGACAGGCTGTCTTGCGGAAATGCAGGATCTGACGCCGGCAGGTATCGGAGACAAGACGATGATGGACGCCTTGATACCGGCAGTACAGGCGGCAGCCCGCTGTGAAGGCGATGCCAAAGCCGTATGGCAGGCAGCGGCGCAGGCGGCGGAAGAAGGGGCGAAAGCCAGCGAAGGCTATATTGCAAAATTTGGCAGGGCAAAAAGCTATAAAGAGCAGACGATCGGTACGCCGGACGCCGGAGCGGTATCGACGGCGCTCTTTTTGCGGGGAATGGCAGACGGAATATAAAGAGCGGGAGGAATGAATCCATGAAAATGAAAAAATTTATGAACAATCCGGAAAATTTAACTACAGAACTGCTCGATGGCTTGGCTGCGGCAAACAAAGAAATCCTGCACCGCGGCGAAGACAATATGATCATCAATAACGGCTTGGAAACCGCCAGCCGGGTAACGATCGTAACCCAGGGAGGATCCGGTCATGAACCGGCGATTTCCGGCTTTGTCGGCGAAGGCATGGTCGATATTTCCGTTGTCGGGGATATTTTTGCCGCTCCCGGCCCGCAGGCGTGCGTGAATGCGATCAAACTGGCGGATAAAGGAAAAGGCGTGCTGTATATCGTGCTCAATCATGCCGGGGATATGCTGACCGGAAACCTGACGATGAAACAAGTCAAAAAACTGGGGATTCCGTGCATAAAAGTCGTAACGCAGGAAGACATTTCCAATGCTCCGCGGGAAAATGCCGGCGACCGGCGAGGACTGGTCGGCTGCATTCCGACGTATAAGATTGCCGGCGCTGCAGCTGCGGAAGGAAAAAGCCTGGAAGAAGTGGCGGCGATTGCGCAGCGTTTTGCCGACAACATGGCGACCCTGGCCGTAGCGGTCCGCGGCGCTACCCACCCGTCGACCGGCGCGTCGCTGGCGGATATGGGCGAAGACGATATGGAAATCGGCATGGGACAGCACGGTGAAGGAGGCGGCGGACGGCAGCCGATGAAAACCGCGGACGAAACGGCGGAAATTATGGTCAACGCCCTGCTCAAAGATATCGGGATAGAAGCAGGGGAAAAAGTCATGCTCCTCATCAACGGCTCCGGCGCAACGACATTGATGGAACAGCTGATTATCTATCGGAAATGCGAACAGGTATTGAAAGAAAAACAGATCGAAATCGTTGCCAACCATGTAGGCGAATGGCTGACTGTCCAGGAACAGGCGGGCTTCCAGATGTGCATGGCGCGCATGGACGATGAATTGCTGCGGCTGTGGAACGCTCCGTGCCGTACGCCGTATCTGACGAAATAAAGGAGGGATATCATGGCCGATGCAATAGGAAACAAAGCGGCGCACAACTATCATTTGGATATACCGGCAAGGCAGGACGGATTTTTTGTCCGCGGCGCGGCGCACTGCGATTACGGCATGAAAAACCGCCTGGCCAGAATGTTTGACGAAACGTCCGGCAATACGGTCATGCTCGCCTTTGACCATGGCTATATTATGGGACCCACGGCAGGCTTGGAGCGGATCGATTTGGTCATACCGCCCCTGGTGCCGTATGTGAATGTACTCATGGGCACGAAAGGCGTGCTTCGTTCCTGTATTCCGCCGCAGGCAAAAGCAGCGCTTTGCGTACGGGTGACGTACGACTCTACCGTTTTGTATGACGAAATGTCCGATGGAGGCGGCATTGCCTGCGATATTGAAAACGCGGTCCGCATGAACGCAGACTGCATGGCGGTGCAGACGTTCATCGGAGCTCCGGGAGAACGGCGGTCGCTGGAACTTTTGGCAAGAACCAGCGATATGGGGCTCCGGTACGGTATCCCTACCCTGGGCGTGGTGGCGGTAGGAAAACAGATGGAACGGACGGAACGGTTCTTCCAGCTGGCGGCGCGGGTATTGGCGGAAAACGGGGCGAATATCGTAAAAAGCTATTACTGCGACGGATTTGAACGGGTTGCCGCGGCTTGTCCCGTACCTATCGTCATTGCCGGCGGAAAAAAACTGCCGGAATTAGACGCGCTGGAAATGGCGTATCGGGCGATTGCAGAAGGCGCTCACGGCGTGGATATGGGGCGGAATATATTCCAGTCCGACTGCCCGGCAGGCATGGCGCAGGCGATCAGCAAGGTCGTCCATGAAGGCTATACGGCAGCGCAGGCCTATGAAGTATATGAAACCTGCAGACACGAAGCGAATTAGGAGGGAAAGACAATGGCGGCAGAATACATGCATATCGGGATACCGATTACCAATAAAAAACCGGGAATGACCTATAACGAAGGCGGCAAATTCTGGTACAGCCGTACCGAAGACTATGACTACCGCATAGAATATTTAAAATTTGAAGAAGGGACGCCCTTTCCGGAAATCCTTCATCATCACCCGCATGTGGCTTATAAAGTAGACGATTTGGAACGGTATATTGCCGATGCGGACCGGATTATCTGCGGGCCGATGCCGGCCAATGAAAAAGACCGCCTTGCCTTTGTAGAAAAAGACGGCGCGATCCTGGAACTGTATCAGGAAGGATAACTGCTGCGGCCCTGGCTTCCAAAGGAGACAGGGCCGTTTTATCGCTGCATTGTATTTAGTGGACAAATATGATAGAGTATGAAGACAGATAAACACGAAGGGAGAACGGAAATGAAGCCAGAACGACGGCAGCGACTGGTCCAGGTAGCGAAACGATATTATTTGGACGATTGGAAACAAAGCGAGATCGCAGCGGAACTGGGCGTATCCCGCCCATTGATCAGCCGCATGCTGACAGCGGCGAAACGGCTCGGCATCGTAGAAATCAAAATACATGACCCGGAAGAAAAAAGCCGGCAGCTGATGACGGCATTGAAAAAGAATTACCGGCTGTACGGCGGAATGCTGGTGCCAGACGAAGCCAGCGAACATGAAACGAATGAACGGCTCGCAGCCGGCGCCTTTTCTTTTTTGGAAACGATGCAGCTCGGCAGCGTCGGGATTGGCTGGGGCACCTTCATTGGCGGCATGGCCGCGGCATTGGAAAAAAAGCCGAACGGAACGCTGACGGCAAAGCAGATCCTGCCGCTTATCGGAAATGCGCCGTTATCCATACGCAACTACCATACGAACGAAACGGTGCGGCTGCTGGCAAAAGGACTGCATGCGGAACCGAGCTTTCTCTACCTGCCCGCTTTTCCCGAGAGCGTAGAAGAAAAAGAAATCCTCTGCTCCACAGAATTATACCGGCAGATGGAAGCGGACTGGGGCCGGATGGATACCGCTCTGGTCAATATCGGCAACTACCCGGCAACGCCGGATTTTGCTTCCGGCGCCAGATACGGAACGGCGCTGCAGGAACACGGCGCCTGCGGCCGAATGCTGGCCTATTTTTATAATGAAGAAGGCGATATCATTCACTCGGAAATGGATTTTGCCATACAGATCCCCATCAGTTTGCTGAAAAACTGTCCGAGAGTGATCGGCCTCTGTTCGGCTAACACCAGCGCCAAAGCGCTGCGCGGGGCGCTGCGCACCGGGATATTTACGCACATCATTGCCAGAGAAGCGCTGGCGGAAGAATGTTTGAAAGGATAAGACAGGCGGAGATCCGCCTGTTTTTTTATAAAAAATGCAAGTTTTTTCTTTTCTGCACAGCGCGGTGTGATATAATGAGAACAAATAGCAAGAGGGGGAATGAACATGGATTTACAGGCATTATATGCGAAAACAGACGCAGCCAAAGAAGACATGCTGCAATGGTGGAAACAGCTGGTCGATCGGGACTGCGGCACGGCCAATAAAGCCGGCGTGGACAGCGTGGGCAGAGACATTGCCGCATTTTTAGAAGATCTGCCGGTGCGGGTGCGGTTTGAAACGTTTGAAAAAGCAGGAAATATGCTGATCGCCGAGTATGGGGATACGACGAAACCTTTCGTTATTCTGACCGGCCATATGGATACGGTGTTTAAAGACGGTACGGCGGCAGAACGGCCGTTTACAATCCGGGACGGCAAAGCATACGGACCGGGCGTATTGGATATGAAAGGCGGCGTTACGATTCTGCTGTACGCCGTGAAGTTTTTGGCAGAAGCCGGATATGACCGGTATCCGATCAAGATTATCCTGGCAGGCGATGAAGAAGTAGGGCATCAGAACAGCGATGCCGTCGCCGTATATGAACGGGAATCGCAGGGCGCGGTCATGGCGTTTAATTTTGAAACCGGCTTTCCGGACAACAGCATTGTCGTCCAGCGAAAAGGCGTGTACCAGGCTGTATTTGAAGTATTTGGCAAGTCGGCGCATGCCGGCAACGCTCCGGAAAAAGGCCGGTCGGCAATTCGGGAAATGGCGCATAAGGTACTCGATATCGAAGCGCTGACCGATTGGGAAATCGGCAACAACTGCAACGTAGGCGTTATCGAAGGGGGAACCGTGGCCAACGCGGTGCCGGACTACGCAAAAATCCGCGTGGACGTGCGCTTCCTGACCAATAAAGGCCTGGAAATCGTCAAAGAAGGATTCCAAAAGATCGCAGAAAAAACGTATATAGAAGGAACGAGAACCGTGTACACTCCGGTTGTGGAATTCAGCGCGATGGAACGGCTGGACGAAACGGAGGCATTGCTGAATAAAGCCAATCAGATTGCCGAAGAAGAAGGATTCCCTGCAATGAAAGGGATCATGGTCGGCGGCGGTTCCGATTCGGCGTATACCACGAAATTGGGCATTCCTACGCTCTGCGCCATGGGCGTTCGAGGCGAATGGAATCATACGCCGCGGGAATGGGCGGAAGTGGATTCGCTTTTTGAACGGACGAAGCTGCTGATGGCCTTGCTGTGCCGCTTATAGAAATACAGCCGGCAAAGAAAAGATGCGCAAAAATAAGAAATAACGAAGCGGACATAATAAAAACGCCCTGCTGTGCAGGGCGTTTTGCTGTTGTATAGACTTTTATTTGTTCAGGCTTTCTTCCAGCACCTGGATCGTTTCGTCCGTAGACAAGACGGAACAATAAATGATGTTCATGATTTTCAGTTCTGCGTCGTGAAGCTCCATGCTGCCGGCAGCACAGCAGTCCTCTACGCAGATGACTTTAAAGCCTTCGTCTGCCAGGCTGCGGATCGTAGCGCCGACGCACTGGTCGGTTACGATGCCGGTTACGACGACGGTATCAATGCCCATATTGCGAATGATGCGGGCATAATTCGTGCCGGTCAGCACGCTGTCCGTCGTTTTATCGACAACGATTTCCGACGGAAGCGGTTTCAATTCATCGACAAACTCCGCTTCTACGGAATCTTTATGAATGAAGATATTGTTCCAGCCGTCCGATTTCTGTACGGGAGAACGGTCTTCGCCGTCCGGGCTGACGCAGGCGATACGGCCGAAGGTAACGCGCATGTCATGGCTGCGGAAAAAGTTCAGAAGCCGTACGGAATTGGGGATAACAATGTCCTTGATCCGGCGGCGGAACGGCTGCCACCGCTCCCATTCGCCGTTTTTCTTGAATTCGATCGCTTCGCCCAGGTTATCATCGATAAATTCTTTCTGCATATCCACGATGAGCAGCGCCGTTTTTTTCGGGTCCAGATCAAACGGAGGATACTCCGTCATGCCTTCATAATAAAAGGAAATATATTTTGGATTTATTTTCATCATAATCCTCCTTAAATAAAGATAGTGATTTTATTATAACATGGATGCCTATATCTGTTTACTCCGAGAAAGTAGCCGGCAGCTTTTGGAAAAAACGGGTAGACACCGTTAAATACAGCAGGCCGGCGGCCATCCAGGAAAAGCCGATGAAAAGCGCCATATGGGACAAATGAAGCCATAAATACGCGCACACGCTGAACCCGATCAGGGGGAACAGCAGATAGGAGAAGAAACGGCGCTGGCGCTGGCGGAAGAAATAATAGGAAATGACCGAGATATTAACGCACATGAACCCGAACAAACCGCCGAAATTGAGCAGCTCCGTTACCAGGCTGATATCTAAGTACAGCGCGCCGACGATGCCGATGCAGCACATCAAGAGGATATTGTACGTCGGCGTTTTGTATTTTGGGTGCAGATAGGTAAAAAATCCTTTGGGAAGCACCTGATCCCGGCCCATGCCGTATAAAAGCCGCGCCGCGCTGGACTGTCCCGTAAGACCGGCCGTCATGGTAGACAGGACGACAGCCGCTGTATAGAGCATGGCAAGCGGCAGGCCGCCGGCTCGTTCCGCCACTTCAAAGAGCGCCGTATCCAAGCTGGAAAAAGACGTATGATCCGGCCATACCAGCTGGGCGGCATACGACTGGACGATGAAAATGAGCCCGCCTAAAATGCAGGCAAAAACGGCGGCGCGGCCAATATCCCGTTTAGGGTGGAGCGCTTCTTCCGACATCGTAGTGATGGAATCAAAGCCGAGGAAGGAAAAGCAGGCAATCGCGCTGCCGGCAAGCAGGGCGTCCATAGAAAATCCGTCCGGCTGATAAAACGGCGCGGCGGAAAGAAGGGGCATGCCCGCTCCCTGCAAATAAGAGAAACAGGAACCGACAAATACGAGTACGATGAGCCCCATGAGCCCTACCAGCAATAGATTGGTTTTGGCAGCCATTTCGACGCCGTAATAATTGACGGTCGTTACGATCAACGCAATGATAAAGACCCACGCTTCATAAGGAATGGCAGGAAACGCCGCGTTGGCATAAGCTGCGCCTACCATGAACACAATGAGCGGCACGAGAACATAATCGAGAAACATGGACCAGCCGGCGATAAAACCCAGATACGGGTGGATTCCTTTCTGCGTATACGAATACGTGGAGCCGGCAACCGGAAACGCAGAAGCCATATGACCGTAACTGCCGGCGGTAAACAGCATGGCAAGAAGCGCAACCGCATATGCAGAAGCCAGCATGCCGCCGGTCGCTTCCGTTGCAATACCGAAAATATAAGCCGGGGCAATCGGCGTCATGAACGCGATCCCATAAATAATCAGATCCCGCAGACCCAGCACGCGGTGAAGACCTGCGGAAGAAGTGGAAGTATCCATAAAACAAACCCTCTTTCTATCAAGCATAATACTTTGAATATACAGGATAATAAAACCGCTTTCAATACAGTTGAACAGGTATACATGAAAATTGAGCATGCATGCTATGCGCAGCGCGGCGAAATGAAGCGGGAATGAAGAAAAAAACAGAAAGTTCGATATAAAGGATAAGAAGCGGGGCGAGAGGACGGAAGAAGGCGCGCAATATATTACTAATATATAAGCTGGGGCGGCGCAGAGAAAACAGGAGATTATTTTATAACCATATGAAAAAAATTTAAATTGACGGCAAGCCATAGTCCGATATAATGAAATCAATAAGGACTCGATAAGAATAACAAATCAGGAGGCATTCCATGAAAAATACGATAAAAAATAATACCCTGTACCTGACGAAAAGCTTCCGCCGTTTTTTGCATCACGAAGCGTTCAGCGGCGTGCTGCTTTTAGTCTGCGCCGCCGCCGCGCTTATCTGGGCAAACAGTCCGGCAGCCTCTGTATATGAAGACCTGCTCCATATCCATATCAATGCGGGATTTGGCGTCAACCTTTCCCTGCTCCACTGGATAAACGACGGACTCATGGCTGTGTTTTTCTTTGTTATCGGTTTGGAGATTAAAAGGGAAGTCTGCTATGGAGAGCTGAAATCGCTGTCAGCAACGGTACTGCCCATTACGGCGGCCATCGGCGGAATGATCGTTCCCGCTATACTGTACACGGCGGTGACGTACGGAACGGACGCCGCCGGCGGCTGGGGGATTCCCATGGCTACGGATATTGCCTTTTCCTTAGGGATATTGGCGATGGCAGGGAGCCATGCGCCGCGAAATATTGCCGTCTTTCTTACCGCGCTGGCTATCGTAGATGACTTGGGCGCGATCATCGTCATCGCTCTCTTTTATAACAGCGATGTATCCCTGGTTCATTTGGGCGTGGGACTGCTGGCGCTGGCGGCGGCTTTTATATTAGGGCGCCTGAACGTCAAGCGGACGCTGGCATATGTCCTCGTAGGCGCTGCGGCCTGGTATGCGTTCTACTCTTCCGGCATACATCCGACGATTGCCGGCGTTGTGCTGGGATTTTGCATACCGTCTCATGCCGATCCGGAAATTTCGATGCTCCATCACCTGGAACGTCGGATCCACCCCTGGTCGGCGTATGGAATCATGCCGGTCTTTGCCCTGGCCAATGCAGGCGTATCCCTGGAAGGCATTACCTTTGCCCACCTCTTGTCGCCGATTGCTTTAGGCGTTATTTTAGGGCTGTTTATTGGAAAACCCATCGGCGTATTCGGCAGCTTCTTTGCGCTGCGCAAACTCGGCGTCGTATCCATGCCCGCCGGAGCGGCCCATTCGCACTTTTTGAGCGCCGGCGCGCTGGCAGGAATTGGTTTTACCATGTCTCTGTTCATTGCCTCCCTTGCCTTTGACAATCCGGTGTATCTGGCGGAAGCAAAGCTCGGGATACTGACAGCCTCCGTACTGTCCGGCGCAGCAGGATACCTGCTGTTCCAATACGTATGCCCGAAAAAAGATGCGGCGGAACCGGCGCTGACGAAGATTCATTAATATACTATATAAAGGATAGGAAAAATGTGCTGGCACGTTTACCGGCACATTTTTTATATTTTTCAAGAAAATATAAAAAATGTGTTGACACAGGCTGGTAATCATGATAAGATATCCAAGTCGTACCGATGAGGCAGCCGCCTCACCGAGACGTTGAAAAAATGTGTTGACAGGGAAAACAAAACCTGATACAATACATAAAGTCGCTAAG
>UREG01000037.1 GCA_900546795.1 uncultured Veillonellaceae bacterium
ACCGTGCGATGCTCTGTTAGAGTACAATGTAGGGTGGTACCGCGCAGACAGCGCCCCTATCCGACGCAGAATATGCGGCGGATAGGGGCGCTTTTTTCGTTCAGCTGGAGATAAAGTATAACAAGGGGGAAACAAACATGGGGAAACAAACGATTTGGAAAAAAATTATCAGTATATCAATGATATCGGTGTTGGCTCTCTCTTTGTCCGGCTGTGGGGGCAGCGGAGAAAAGAGCAGCAGCGCCGCGGGGGATGGCAAGACGGCTAAGATCGGTCTTATTGATGTATTGACAGGCAACGCTGCGGTATATGGAAAATCGGTGCAGAATGGGGTAAATATGGCCGTAGAAGAAATCAATGCCAAGGCGGGAGACGGATTTAAGATCCAGGTGATTGCGGAAGATACGGGCGGAGATAAAAACGCTGCGATGAACGCAATGAACAAATTGGTGCATAAAGATCAGGTGGTGGCAGTGATTGGGCCGCTGCTCAGCGGCGAGGCATTCGCGTCCGGGGGGATCGCACAAAAAGCCGGCGTTGCCGTATTGGGAGCTACGCTGACTGCAGAAGGAATTACGGATATTGGGGACAACGTATTCCGGACTTGTCTGCCGGAATCGCAGGCCATACCAGCGGCGGTGAAAAAAGCGCATGATGCTTATGGATTTAAAACGGCAGCAATTTTATATTCCAGCAACAACGATCAGCTGGTATCGGGGTATAAGAGTTTTCAGAAAGCATTGGATGAATTAGGGGTACAGACGATTGCTACGGAAACTTTTGCCGATAAAGATACGGACTTTTCCGCGCAGCTGACGAAGGTTGAAGCGCTTCATCCTGATGTGCTCATCGTCGCAGCGCATCACAAAGAAGGCACGCTGATCTTAAAGAAAGCGCGGGAAATGGGAATGAACATGCCGGTTATCGGCAGCAACGGGTTCAATTCTCCCGTATTGATTCAAAATGCAGGCGCTGCGGCAGAAAACGTGATTGTCGGCAGCCCGTGGTTCCCGGAAAAACAGGACGACAAAGTGCAGACATTCCGCAAGAACTATAAAGAAAAATATGGGGAAGATCCGGATCAGTTTGCCGCACAGGGGTACGACGCCGTATACATGGCATACAAAGCAGTACAGAACAGCGGCAGCGCCGTGGATCGGAAAAAATTTGCTGAAGCGCTTCGGCAGATGAAAGATTTTGTAGGCGTTGCCGGAAACGTGCAGTTTGATGATCATCGGGAACCGATCATGGACGTCAACGTATTGATCGTACGAAATGGAAAATTTGAAGCGATGTAAGAAACAGAGGGGCTGTAGTGTAGACTGCGTTCGTGAATAGAGGGGGCTTTTCCTTCGGGGGAATGGATAAGCAAGAGAGCATGAGTATGGGGGTACTCATGCTCTTTTTTATGATAATAGAGGAAGAAGGGCCGCGGGGACAAAAAAATATCGAAAATTTAAAGAAATATAACGGCTTTCTATCTGAAAGTGCAAAAAAGTAATGATATTAAGGGTAATCTATGATAAAATGATTAAAATAGAACCATATTATGGGAAAGGAAGATCAACTATGGAACAGTCCAATTCCACAAACTTTATTGAAGCGATCATTAATGAAGACAATGCGTCAAATACATATGGAAACCGGGTGCATACCCGCTTCCCGCCGGAACCGAACGGCTATCTTCATATCGGGCATGTAAAATCGATTTGCCTGAATTTCGGCACGGCTAAAAAATACGGCGGACTTACAAATCTGCGGTTTGACGATACGAATCCGACGAAAGAAGAAGTAGAGTATGTCGATTCGATCAAACGGGACGTTGAATGGCTGGGATTTACCTGGGACGACCGCCTGTTTTATGCGTCGGACTATTTTGATACGCTCTATGAATACGCAAAGAAACTGATCCGCCTGGGCAAAGCGTACGTCGATGATTTGTCCGGCGAAGAGATCAAAGAGTACCGGGGCACATTCAATACGCCGGGAAAAGAAAGTCCGTACCGCAATCGGATCGTAGAAGAAAATCTTGATTTGTTTGAACGGATGAAAAATGGAGAATTCCCGGACGGGGCAAAAGTTCTGCGGGCTAAAATCGATATGGCCAGCCCGAATCTGAATATGCGCGATCCGATTTTGTATCGGATTCTTCATGCCGAACACCATCGGACAGGAAATACGTGGTGCATTTATCCGATGTATGATTATGCCCATCCGCTGTCGGATGCCATCGAACGGATTACCCATTCGATCTGTACGCTTGAATTTGAAGCGCATCGGCCGCTGTATAACTGGGTGCTGGAAGATTGGGAAGATACGGAAAAACCAAAACAGATCGAATTTGCCCGGCTCAATGTTACGCATGTCGTTGTCAGCAAGCGCAAACTCCGCGCGCTGGTAGAACAAGGCTTGGTAAGCGGCTGGGACGATCCGCGGATGCCGACCATCGCCGGACTTCGCCGCCGCGGATATACGCCGGAAGCGATGCGCGATTTCTGCGAACGCGTCGGTGTAGCCAAAGCAGACAGCATGGTGGATATCGCGCTGCTGGAATACTGTATTCGGGAAGATTTGAAACTCAAAGCGCCGCGGGTGATGGCCGTAATCGATCCTATTAAAGTGGTGATTACGAACTATCCGGAAGGAAAAATAGAAATGCTTACGGCAGAAAATAATGCGGAAAATGAAGCGATGGGTACGAGAGAAATTCCCTTTGGACGGGAGATCTATATCGAACGGGGCGATTTCATGGAAGTGCCGGTCAAAAAATTCTTCCGCCTTGCGCCGGGGAAAGAAGTCCGCTTGAAGCATGCGTATATTATCCGCTGCGACGAAGTGATTAAAGATGAAAACGGCACGATCACTGAACTGCGCTGTTCTTATGACCCGGAAAGCCGGAGCGGCAGCGGCTGCGACCGGAAAGTAAAAGGCACGCTCCACTGGGTAGAAGCAAGCCAGGCGGTGGATATGGAAACGCGGGTATACGATTATCTGTTAAAAGAAGACGGCGATGCAGAGGACAGCAAGGATTTCATCAGCCAGTTCAATGAAGACAGCTTGAAAGTATATCGGAGCAAAGGCGAAGCCTCCTTGAAATCGGCGGCTGCAGGAGATAAATTCCAGTTCCTGCGTCAGGGATATTTCGTAGTGGATCCGGATACGGAAGACGGCAAACTGGTTTGCAACCGTATCGTTGGGCTGCGGGACAGCTGGGCAAAAATGCAGAAACAGCAAGGATAACAAAGCAGGGAGACAGCCGGTCTGTTTCCGCTTTGCTATAGGAGGAATAGAATGAAAGAAAAAACGTTAGAACGCTCGATTATTTCCCCGGCTTATGCCATCGCGGCGCTGGTCTTTTTTATAGGGCTGGCGGTATATGTATATTTTTCGGTATCTGTAGCGATGAAACGGGGCATATTTCCGATTACCGATTATATTATTCAGGCTGCCGGACTATTTTTTCTGGTTAATTTCTGCAAGGCGACGTATGAATATGAATTGACGGACGACGCGCTCATCATCAATGAAAAGAGTTTGTTCAGCAATAAGCATTTTGAAATTCCTTATGAAGAGATCAACGGACTTCATTATTTCAAGAATAAGCTGATCAAACCGATTTCCTACCGGTATACGTATCGGATGTATTCCAAGCTGGACGGCAGAACGATCTGGTCGCTGGTATACAATATTCCGGGAAAAAAAGGAAATAAAACAGGACGTATCTTGATGAAAGCGTCGGAGGAGTTTCTGGAAACATTTGCTGCGCGTGTTCCGGATCGGATCCGCATATCGGAAGCAGAGGTCGTTGCTTATACGTATAAACGGGAAGAAATGCGGCTTCGTCAGGAAGGATATTTTGAAGATGTGCCGGAAACAGACGTCAAAGATGCGGCGCGGCAGCTGGAGCAGGTAGCGGATACGGAGGAACATAAATCGAAGGGCAGTAAAACGGCTGATAAGGAGGCATAGAAATGAAAGGAAGAAGTACGTGGATGCTTTTTCTCTTCATTGCCGGCGGCGCGATATTGGGCGGATTTACAGCAGATATGCTGGCGAAATCGGCGGTTGCCGACAGTGCGGCATTTTTGTTGACGACGCATGATTTATTGAATATCAGCGGGATACGGATTGATCTGTATGTATTGGATATTCAGTTTGGCATACATTTTTTCCCGAATCTGCTGAGTTTGATTTTTATCGTGCTGGCGGTGCTTTTGTATCGGCGGGTATAAGGAGCTGAGGATATGATATATCTGGCATCGCAGTCCCCGCGGCGCAGAGAGCTGCTGGAACAGGCTGGGATTGCGTTTCAGGTAGTAACGAGTGCGTATGAAGAAGAAAATGATCCGGGAATGAAACCGGAAGAACTGGTGCGGATACAGGCGGAAGGCAAAGCCAAAGAAGCGGCCGGCCGATATGACGGCTGGATATTGGGCGCCGATACGATTGTGGTTTTGGACGGACGGATATTGGGAAAACCAGCGGATAAAGCCGAAGCGGCAGATATGCTCCGCAGATTGTCGGGAAAACGGCATACGGTTATGACGGGAATTGCACTGCTAAGAGGAAGTCAGGTATACAGCAGGACGGTACAGACCGATGTGTGGTTCCGGAAACTGACGGAAGAGGAGATCCGGCAGTATATCGCGTCCGGAGAACCGTTGGATAAAGCCGGTGCATATGGGATACAGGGCAGAGGCGCCGTATTTATAGAGAAAATATACGGTTCCTACTCAAATGTGGTGGGACTTCCTCTGGAAGTTCTCTATGAGATGTGCAAGACAGCAGGCCTGCTATGAACGGCGGCTCGGTATTGGTACGGGAATTATTGAATGAGGAAAAGCCCAGGGAAAAATTTGCCGCTTTAGGGCCGCAGGGCATGACGGAAGTGGAGCTGTTGGCGATACTCATTCGGACGGGCATGAAAGGAAAGTCGGTGCTGGAAGTATCCCGCGACGTGCTGCAGCGCCTGACAGACGGCGGGCTGCATGCGCTGGGAGAAGCGAGCTATCAGGAATTAATGCAGGTGCCGGGAATTGGCCGGGATAAAGCGATTACGATCTGCGCGGCGGCAGAGCTGGGGAGGCGTATCGCCAAAAGCCGGGTTAAGCTGAACCGGGAAGAGCTGTCGGTTCCGGAAGCGGTGGCTGCCTATGTGATGGAAGAGTACCGGCATTACCAGGAAGAACGAATGGGCGCGGCATTTTTGACGGTTCGGAATAAACTCATCTGTGTGGAAGAAATATCGCGGGGCAGCTTGGACAGAACGATTGTACACCCGCGGGATATCTTTAAACGGGCGCTGCTCCACAACGCGGCAAGAGTGATCTTAATACATAACCATCCCAGCGGAGATGTGTCTCCGTCGAAAGAAGATATTGGGATTACCAGACGGATTTGCCAGGCTGGGGAAGCACTGGGGATTGAAGTGGCCGATCATATTATTATCGGCGACGGTGTATATTGCAGTCTTTTTGAGGAAGGGTATATATAAGAGAAAGTCCGGTAAGAGAAGGGTGGAAGGAACGATGCATGATGTAATGTTTTATGTTGCAGTAGCGATCTTTATAGGAACATACGCGATGATCATGGCGGAAAAGATGCCGCGGTGTTATGTATCCCTGGTAGGCGGCCTGATCATGATATTGACTGGATTTGTTACACAGAAAGAAGCGGTAACCCGATTTATCGATTTCAATACGATCGGATTGCTGATCGGTATGATGATCATGATTACGATCATTCGCCAGTCCGGTATATTTGAAGCGACGGCGGTCTGGGCAGCCAAGATTACCAAAGGCAAGCCAAAGACGCTGTTGGTGGTGCTTTCTATCATCACGGCGGTAGCTTCTTCTGTATTTGATTCTGTGACGGCAGTGCTGCTGCTGGCGCCTATGACGATATCGTTGTCAAAGCGGCTGAAGATCCGGCCCTATCCATTCCTGATTATGGAAATTCTCATCTCTAATATTGGTGGTACGGCGCTGATGGTCGGCAATCCGCCCAACGTTATGATCGGCAGTGCTACAGGGCTTTCGTTTAATGAATTTTTCTTAAATCTTGCGCCTGGCGTAGCACTGACGATGCTGGTGATTGTTCCGCTGCTTTTGATCATCTATCGAAAAGATCTCCACGGACATGCCAGTCCGGAAGAGTTGGCAAAACTGAACGTGCGCAAAGAGATTCGGGATATGAAATTACTGAAAATTTCGCTCGTTATTTTAGGATTTACGATTTTAGGTTTTGTAACGCACAGCGCGCTTGGACTGGAATCGGCAACGATTGCGATGACCGGCGCGGTAGTGCTGCTGATCATCAGTAAAGCCAGCCCGGTAGAAGCCTTTGGGTATGTAGAATGGGGAACGCTGTTTTTCTTCATCGGCCTGTTTGTGCTGGTCGGCGGTATCGAAGCGGCCGGTGTTATCGAGTTTCTGGCCAAAGAAGCCCTGATGTTTACGCAGGGAAATTTAGAAGCGACGACCTTCCTGATTTTATGGCTGGCAGCGATCGTTTCGGCATTTGTTGACAATATTCCCTTTACAGCAACGATGATCCCGCTGATTCATGAAGTACAGCACCTCATGGGCGTGCATGTAGATTATCTCTGGTGGTCGCTGGCCATGGGCGCCTGCTATGGCGGGAACGGCACGATCATTGGCGCCTCGCCAAACCTGATCATTGCAGCGATTGTAGCCAAAGAAGGCTATAACATCAGCTTTATGAACTATTTTAAAGTAGGGTTCCCGCTGATGATCGTATCGGTAATGGTATCGCATGTGTATTTGTACGTACGTTATTTCCTCTTGCCATAACATACATAAAAACACCTTTCTTCTTAGCCGCAGCGCGGCAAAGGAGAAAGGTGTTTTTTTATGGTGTATCGGCGGTCTGTTTAGGACGGATCACAGGGACGGCGAGCGTACCGATTTCTTTGTACTGCATCGAGCCGTTGGTTAAATTGGTTACTGCGTCGTAAAACGGCTGTTCTGATCCGGCTGGGATATGCAGTGTGAGCGCGACTTGATCGCTGAATTCCCGATCGGCAGGCAGGATATGATGGAGAGGAAGCAGCCTTTCGAGAGACGCCAGATAAGAATAGGCCAACGTCAGCTTTACTTTTTTGTGCGGGATATAATCGGCAACGTCGGCTTCCTGCAAACCGAGTGAAACCGCATGGCTGTATGCGCGGACCAAGCCGCCCGCTCCCAGCTTGATTCCGCCGAAATATCGGGTAACGACGACTGCGGTATTGGTGATCCCGGACTTTTTCAATACTTCCAGCATGGGACGGCCGGCAGTTCCGGACGGTTCACCATCATCGCTGGATTTTTGATATTTTCCTTTTTCTCCGATTTGGTAAGCGGAGCAGTTATGCGTCGCGTCCCAAAATTCTTTTTTGACAGCCGCAATAAATTGAGCGGCTTCTTCTTCCGTAAACACTTCTTTTAATGACGCGATAAAACGGGATTTTTGTACGATATATTCCGAGCGACTTTCGCCGAGCACGCTGGTAATTGATTCCGTCATGATGAGCCTCCTTCGTATTCTTATCGTTATGATACCCAAAAGAGGAAAAATGGGCAAGCAGTTCTTTATCTTGACAATAAAACTCAATATGAGATATGATACTCATATACCCTATGGGGGTATGTGGAGGTGGATATGTTAAACGAAGATGAAAAAAGAAAATTGGCGCACCGGCTGCATCGGATCGGCGGGCAGGTAGACGGTATAGAGAAAATGATCACGGAAGGCCGGTATTGTATCGATATTCTGCGGCAGATTGCGGCGGCAAAATCGGCGCTGGATACGGTCGGAATGATTATTTTAGAAAGCCATGCGAAAAGCTGCGTCGTTTCGGCGATAAAGCATGACCGGGAAACAGAAGCAATCGAAGAAATGATGACGGTGATTAAGGCTTTCAAGAAATGAGGAGATCGGTATGAAAAAAGAAATGGAGTTGGAAATCACAGGCATGCATTGCGCGGCATGCGCTGCGCGGATTGAAAAAACGCTGCGCAGCATAGCAGGAGTCGAATCGGCAGCGGTCAATCTGCTGACACGAAAAGCCTGCATTGTATATGACGAAGCGCTTTGTACGCCGGAAGCATTCATCGAACGGATAGAACGCATTGGATTTGAAGCGGCCGTTTCCGGTCAGGAGCTGGCAGAAGTGCGGCTGGAAATTACGGGCATGCACTGCGCTGCTTGTGTGGCACGCATTGAAAAGGTACTAGGGAAAAAGGCCGGAGTCGAAAAGGCTGAAGTAAGTTTGCTGTCGAACTCGGCCGCAGTTTATTATGACCGGGAAAAAATAAGCCCGGACGACATGATCCAGGCTATTGAGAAAATTGGGTTTGGCGCAGCGCTTGCAGAAGAACAGCCGGCTAAAAAGAAGGCAGAAACCAAAAAGCGGCTGCAGAACGAGGTGTATACGGTGGTGTTTGCCGCATGCTTATCGATTCCGATGATGGCCGCGATGATCGGGCACTGGCTGTGGGAAACGCCGATGCTTCCCCATTGGATGGAATGGCTGTTTGCTACGATTGTGCAGTTTGGGCCGGGACGGGGTTTTTATAAAGGAGCCTGGTCGGCGGTAAAAAGCGGCGCGCTTACGATGGATGTATTGGTGGTGCTGGGCACTTCTGTTGCCTATATCTACAGCTGCTATAACGTGCTGGCTGGAAATCATGAAATGTATTTTGAAACGTCCGCATTTTTGATCACGTTCATTTTACTCGGCAAACTTTTAGAAGAAATTGCTAAGGGAAAAACGGGAGAAGCGATTACGAAACTGCTGAATTTGCAGCCGCCGATTGCCCACGTGCTGGCCGATGGAAAGATAACGGACAAACCGGTCGAAGCAGTTCGGATCGGCGATGTGCTTCAGGTATATGCGGGGGAAAAAATACCCGTGGACGGTATCGTGCTTTCCGGTGAATCGGCGGTAGATGAATCGATGCTGACCGGCGAGAGCATACCGGTAGATAAAGCGCCGGGCGACTCGGTTGTCGGCGCCTCCGTCAATCAGATGGGCACATTTACAATGCGGGCGGAAAAAGTTGGAAAAGATATGCTGCTGTCGCAGATCATCGCAGTGGTAGAACGGGCGCAGAGTTCCAAAGCCTCGATCCAGCGTATTGCGGATAAAGCGGCTGCGTATTTTGTACCGGCGGTAATCGGTATTGCGGTCCTGACCTTTTTCGTTTGGTATTTTTGGCTGGCTCCGGGGCAGGTCGGAGAAGCGTTGTTTCATGGAACGGCGGTATTGGTAATTGCCTGCCCGTGCGCAATGGGCTTGGCAACGCCGACTTCTATTATGGTAGGTTCTGGCATGGGCGCGGAACGGGGGATTTTAATAAAAAGCGCGGAATATTTAGAAAAAGCGGGACATATTGACACGTTGGTCTTTGATAAGACGGGAACGATCACCCGTGGTGAGCTTACCGTAACGGATCAGCGGACTGCCGATGAGCGGTATAGCCGGATTCTTTCCCGGCTGGAGTCGTATACGGATCACCCGATTGCTCGGGCGCTGTCTGGTATGGAACGGGGCGAATATGCAGCAAAAGAGGTGACTGCCTATCAGGTTGTGCCGGGAAAAGGCATTTCGGCAGTGATGGACGGTCATACGTATGAAATTGGAAAATTGGAATGGATGAAAGAAGAAGGCTATGCATTGGGAGACTTTGCCAAGCAGGTGGAACAATGGCAGGAGGAGGGAAAAACGACTGTGATGCTGGCGGAAGACGGCCATGTCTGCGGCGCGTGGGCGGTGCAGGATACCTTGCGTGAGGAAGCGCCTAAAGTGATTCGGGCCCTTCAGGAAGCGGGGATCACCTGCTATCTTTTGACCGGCGATAATCGTCGGACTGCCGCCTACATTGCCAAACAGGCCGGGATACAGGAAGTGCTGGCGGAAGTTTTGCCGGGAGAGAAAGCCGATAAAATTGAATCGCTGAAACAGAGCGGCCGCATTGTAGGCATGGTAGGCGACGGCATCAACGACGCTCCCGCGCTTACGGCGGCGCATGTGGGGATTGCCGTGGGCAGCGGCACGGATATTGCCATTGAAGCGGCGGATATCGTATTATTGCAAAAACATATCGGCGGCGTGTATACCGCAGTGGATTTAAGCAGAAAAACGATGAAGAATATCAAAGAAAATCTTTTCTGGGCCATGATCTATAACGCGGTGGGCATACCGCTGGCAGCGGCCGGATTCTTATCGCCTCTTCTGGCCGGATCGGCAATGGCGTTTAGTTCCGTATCGGTCGTAGGAAATGCGCTGCGGCTGAAACGGCAGAAGATCCGAACGATTGAATGAGTGACAAGTAAAAACACTTGACATCTATATGAATCGGGCGTATAATACACCATGTTGCACTACGAAATGAAAAGAAATGTGTGAAGAACAATGATAGAAGATGTGATTCGAAAAGGTGCGCTGCTCGATGTATACGGCGCATTGCTGACAGAAAAACAGCGAAACTGCATGGAGCTGTATTTCATGTCTGACTGGTCACTGGCGGAGATCGCGTCTTCCCTGCATATTTCCCGGCAGGCGGTTCATGATAACCTGCACCGGGCCGGGCAGGCGCTGGAAGAATACGAAGCCAAACTGCATATCGTGGAAAAACGGGAACGGCAGCGGCAGCTGCTGCAGGAAGCAAAAGAACTGCTGGCAGGGGAAACGCTGATCCGGCAGAAAGAAATCGGCGAACTGCTTGCCCGTATACAACGTGAAATTGGAGAATAACCATGGCATTTGAAAGCTTGACAGAAAAACTTCAAAATGCATTTAAGTCGTTAAAAGGAAAAGGCCGCCTCACGGAGGACGACGTAGATCAGGCGCTGAAAGAAGTGCGCCGCGCTCTTTTAGAAGCGGACGTAAACTTTACGGTTGCGAAAGACTTTATCGCAAAAATAAAAGAGAAGGCGATTGGAGAAGAGGTATTTGGCAGCTTGAATCCGGCGCAGACCGTTATCAAGATCGTCAACGAAGAATTGACGGAACTTTTGGGCGGCACGCAGAGCCGGATCATGATATCTTCCCGGCCGCCGACGGTGATCATGCTGGCTGGCCTGCAGGGGGCCGGCAAGACGACGACGGCAGGCAAGCTGGCGCTTATGCTGAAAAAGCAGGGAAAAGCGCCGATGATGACGGCTTGCGACGTGTATCGTCCTGCGGCGATCACGCAGCTGCAGGTATTGGGTGAGCAAGTCGATGTGCCGGTCTTTACGATTGAAGGAGAAAAAGATCCGGTGCGGATCGCTTCCGGCGCAATGGAGTATGCAAAAAGTCATCTGCGGGATGTGGTGATCATCGATACCGCCGGCCGCCTTCATATCGATGAAGCGCTGATGGACGAATTGGTGCGCATCAAGCAGGAAGTCCGGCCGCATGAGATTTTGCTGGCGGTAGATGCGATGACGGGTCAGGACGCAGTAACGGCAGCAAAAGCGTTTAATGAAGCGCTCGGCGTAGACGGCGTTATCTTGACCAAGATGGACGGCGATGCCCGCGGGGGTGCGGCGCTTTCCATTAAAGCTGTTACCGGCAAGCCGATTAAATTTACCGGCGTAGGCGAAAAGCTCGACGGATTGGAACCGTTTTATCCGGATCGTATGGCTTCCCGTATCTTGGATATGGGGGACATACAAAGCTTGATAGAAACCGTGCAGGGCAACATCGACGCCAAGGAAGCGGCGGAGATGGCAGAAGCGCTTCGCAAAGGCGATTTTACGCTGGACGACTTCTTAAAACAGCTGCAGCAATTTAAAAAATTGGGTTCTATGAAAAGCCTGCTGGGCATGATCCCGGGTATGGGCAAATATAAAAAAGAATTAGATGCCATTGATATGGACGAAAAAGAAAAAGAGCTTCGTCAGTTGGAAGCTATCATTCGATCTATGACAATGGAAGAACGGCAGAATGCAAAACTGCTGAACGGCAGCCGGCGCAAACGTATTGCGATGGGCAGCGGCACAAAAGTACAGGACGTGAACCGCTTGCTGAAACAATATGAAGAAACTCGGAAAATGATGAAAAAAATGTCCGGTTTGCAGAAAAAAGGCAAAAAGAAATTCAAATTTCCTTTTTGATAGATTGTAAAGTAATTGAAGGAGGTGAATAGATCATGGTAAAAATTCGTTTGACTCGTTTAGGCGCTAAAAAAGCTCCTTTCTATCGTATCGTTGTAGCAGACGCTCGCGCTCCTCGTGAAGGCCGTCCTATCGACACGATCGGTCAGTACGACCCGACCAAAGCGGAAGCAGTAATCAACATTGATGAAGAAAAAGCTTTGAAATGGCTTCAGAACGGTGCACAGCCGACTGATACGGTTCGTTCTCTTTTCAAAAAAGCTGGCGTTATGGCTAAATTTGAAGAGCTTAAAAGAAAGTAAGAGAGGTCAATTGACATGAAAGAGTTGATTGAATGTATTGCCAAGTCATTGGTAAAACAACCGGATGCAGTGACCGTTACCTTGGTGCAGAAGGATGGCAGTGAAGTGTATGAACTTCATGTCGCTCCAGAAGATATGGGAAAAGTAATCGGTAAGCAAGGTAAGATAGCCAAAGCGATTCGCACAGTCGTGAAAGCGGCTGCGGTGAAGGAAAACGTTAAAGTTTCCATTGATATTGTATAAGGAGAGACACTATGGAACAGATTACACTTCGGTGCCCCATCGCCGTAAAATCCAAAGTTACGGAAGCGTTAAAAGGCAAAATCATAGAAGACCTGAACGAACGCCTTCGTCTGGTAGAGCAAGATCTTCAGAATATTGAATTTCAAGCAAAACGGATGATGAGCGAACAGGCTAAAATGGATGCCCAGGGGCTGATTTCTCTTCGCGCTCAGGTAGAGCAGGAAAAACAGAAACGCCTTAACTTTAAAGCAGAAGTAACTGCAAAGCTCAAAGATGCAGAAAAATTAGAAATTGGTGCTGAAATCAGTCAGGGAACGATGGAACAGACCGTTACCGTAAGTGTCGGCGACGATCTGAATGCACTGATGAATACGGAAATCTTGCTGGAAGACGGCAAGATCGTGGCGATTCGTCAGTAATGTCCAAGACCGATTTTATTACCATTGGTAAAATCATTGCCCCGCACGGTGTGCGGGGTGATGTTCGTATATATCCTATTACGGATTTCCCTGAACGTTTTTTGGATATGGACGAATGCTATATTGAACAGAAAAAATATACGATAACCAGCGCGCGTTTTCATAAGCAGTTTGTTTTGATGACCTTTGAAGGCATAAAAGACCGCAATGCGGCAGAACTTCTGGTGCAGAAAGAAATGCAGGTCAAACGGGACGAGCTGGTGCCATTGCCGGAAGGCCGGTATTACATTTTTGATATGATCGGGCTTTCTGTGTATGATACGGAAAATAATCTACTGGGGACGTTGACGGAAGTGCTTCAGCCGGGCAGCAACGACGTATATGTAGTGGAGCCGAAAGACGGAAAACCGCTGCTGCTGCCGGCGATCAAAGACGTAATTGTCCAGGTCGATATAGAAAATAAAAAAATGGTGGTCGATCCGCCGGAATGGGAAGACGAATGAAAATAGATATACTCTCGCTGTTCCCTGAATTTATAGACGCTTTTTTTCAGCACAGTATCATCAAACGGGCCGTTGGGGCCAAGCGGCTGGAAATGAAGGTAACCAATCCGCGGGACTTTACCTATGACAAGCATCGAATGGTAGACGATACGCCGTACGGCGGCGGAAACGGCATGCTGATGAAAGCCGCTCCCATTTTTGAAGCGGTGGAAGCGGTTCGGCAAAGCGAAGGGCGGAGCCGGGTGCTGCTGATGTGTCCGACAGGACAGACGTTTACGCAGGATAAGGCGAAAGAACTGGCGGCATATGACCAGCTGATTTTGATCTGCGGACATTATGAAGGCGTGGATTACCGAGTTGAACAATATTTGGCAGATGAAACGCTTTCCATCGGCGATTATGTCCTGACCGGCGGCGAGCTGCCGGCCATGGTAGTAGCCGACGCGGTAGCGCGGATGATTCCTGGCGTGCTGGGGGCGGCGGCCGGAGCGGCGGAAGATTCGTTTTATACGCCGATATTGGAATATCCGCAGTATACAAAACCTGCGGAATTCAGAGGCTATACGG
>UREG01000038.1 GCA_900546795.1 uncultured Veillonellaceae bacterium
TGCGATCATTGTGACCGGTGGCACCGGACTTGCAAAAAGAGATGTGACGATTGAAGCTGTGCGGCCTTTGGCAGAAAAAGAGATTCCCGGGTTTGGGGAGCTATTCCGTTTTTTAAGCTATCGGGACGATATTGGTGCGCGGGCAATGGCAAGCCGGGCGTTTGCCGCTGTGATTTGCCAGTCGGTTGTATTTTGTCTGCCGGGATCGGTAAAAGCCATCAAATTGGCAATGGAAAAATTGATTTTGCCAGAGCTGCCGCATCTGGTGAGTGAGATTACAAAATAAGAGCAAAAAAGAGGCCAAACGGCCTCTTTTTTGCTCTTATTTTAGTTATCGGTTTTCTGGTTCCAGAAGCGGCGGATGCGTTTGGGCAATTTGAATAAACGCTTTTGCCGCTTGCGAAAGATAGCCGTCTTTAGCATGAGCGATAACAAAGGTTCGGCGTGCGAGCATATCCGGGACGCGGAAGTAAACGCATTTTGATACGTCCGGCTGCGTGGTGGATAAAACGGCCTGCGGGATAAATCCGACGCCCATTCCGTTTTGAATCAGCATGTGAATCGTTTCAGCGCTGCGTGATTCAAATTGGATAGACGGAGTAAATCCGACATGAAGGCAGATATCCATTACGATCGTCCGCATGCGCTGCCCTTCCGGAAATAGAATAAACGGATCCTCGCGGACGCGGCTTAGATCAATGTATGGAAAATGAGGAAGCGCCTGCGGATAGTTTTCCGCGAGCGGATGTGTGGATGGAACCGCCAAAAGAATATCTTCCTGGAATAAGGGGATGGCTTCTAAGAGCGGCGAAGAAAGGGGCAGTGAAAAAATTGCGCAGTCCAACTCTCCCTCGGCAAGCATGCGCTCTAATGAAGCAGAAATTTCTTCATATAGTTTTAGTTGTACATGCGGATAAGCCGCGCGGAAGGGCGTGATGAGACTAGAGAAATAGTATCGCCCATAAAACTGAGAGATCCCTATTTTTAAGACGCCTGTTTTTAACTCTTTGATATCGTTCATTTTCTTTTGCAGCTGCTTTGTCCGCTGGAGAATTTCTCTGCCGTCCCGAACAAACTCTTCGCCTGCGAATGTCAGTGTTGTTTTGCGGGCACGATGAAAGAGCGTGACGCCAAGCTCTGCTTCCAACCGCTGAATGGACTGACTAAGAGCAGACTGGCTGATAAATAATGATTCGGCAGCTTTGGAAAAACTGCCGGTATCGGCAATTGCTATTACATATTGAATATCCCGTGTTTGCATATACTGCCTCCTTAAAATATTAGACAAACTTATAACAAGTATTATATTAGAATATTTTACTTATATCAAGAAGCGGGCTAAAATGAAAGTACAAAAACGAGGTTCATAAAGAAAGGGGCGGCAGTAATGGGAAAGAATTTATTTGAAAAAATTATTGGTGAACATTTAGTTTCGGGAGAAATGAAGGCAGGGCAGGAAATAGAGATTCGTGTAGAGCAGACGCTGACGCAGGATGCATTAGGAACGATGGCCTATTTGCAGTATGAAACATTGGACGGTAAAGTTGCGACAGACTCTATTGCTTACATTGATCATAATATGCTGTATGAAGGGCATGAAAACCCGGACGATCATCGGTATATGCAGACGATTGCCAATAATATAGGCGTGAAATATTCAAAAGCCGGCAACGGCATTTGCCAGCAGGTGCATTTGGAACGTTTCAGCCGGCCCGGTCAGGTTTTGATCGGCGGAGACAGCCATACACCGACCTGCGGCGGTGTGGCGATGCTGGCCATGGGGGCAGGCGGGCTCGATGTAGCAGCCGCTATGAAAACCGGCCGGTATTTTATGGCGTATCCTAAAGTAATCCGTGTCAATTTGGAAGGCAAATTATCTCCTTGGGTAACCGCAAAAGATATTATTTTGGAAATGCTGAAAATATTTACGACGAAAGGAAATGTAGGGTGTGTCATTGAATATGGAGGAACAGGAATTTCTCAGTTGTCTGTACCGGAACGGGGAACCATTGCCAATATGGGGGCAGAGATGGGTGTTACCACATCCATGTTCCCGTCAGATGAAGTGACTAAAACTTTTTTTGCAGCGCAGGATCGGCTGGCCGATTGGAAGCCGTATCAGCCGGACGAAGATGCGGAATATGACCGGATCGTTACATTGGATTTAAGTACGATCGTTCCTAACGTGGCATGTCCGCATTCGCCGGATCAGGTAAAAGCTGTAAAAGAATTGGAAGGGATGGCTGTAGACCAGGTATTGATTGGCAGCTGTACGAATTCTTCCTATCGGGATATGATGCTGGTAGCACATATGCTTAAGGGACGAAAAGTAAATCCAAATGTTAGTGTAGGCATCGTTCCGGGCAGCCGTCAGGTTCAGGAAATGATCGTTGAGAACGGATTAATGGAGATTTTCCTCAAAGCCGGCGTGCGTATGTTAGAGAGCGGATGCAGCTTCTGCTGTGGTTCCGGACAGTCGCCGCAAAGTAAAGGCGTATCGCTGCGGACAAATAACCGGAACTTCTTAGGAAGAAGCGGGACCAAAGACGGCCAAGTGTATCTGGTTAGTCCGGCCTCTGCCGCAGCGGCGGCGCTTACCGGCAAAATAACTGATCCGAGAGAAGCAGGCATAACATGGCCGGATCTGGTTCTGCCGGAACAATACACAATTGATGACGGACTTATTGTGTGGCCGGGCGAAGAAGTGGAAATATTTAGAGGACCGAGTATACATGGCCCGTCCAAATTACCGCCGATGCCGAAAGAATTAAAAGCAAGAGCGGCAATAAAAGTAGGAGATAAAATCACGACGGATCATATCACCCGTTCCGGAGCCTTGCTGAAATATCGCTCCAATATTCCAAAATACTGCGATTATGTATTCTGCGACGTAAAAGAATCGTTTGCGTCCGAATGCAGAGAAAATAAAAATGAAGGATATGCCAGCGTGATCGTTGCGGGGCAAAGTTATGGACAAGGCTCCAGCCGGGAACATGCGGCGATGTGTCCTGCGGAACTGGGGGTAAAAATTGTCCTTGCAAAAAGTGTAGAACGGATTCATGCGGCGAATCTGATCAACTTTGGTATATTGGAAATCAACTTTATCCATGATGAAGACTATGATCGTATCGAAGATGGCGATGAACTCTACATTGCTGACGTATATGAAGGCATGGAAAAAGGCCGGATTCTCGTAGAAAATGTAACGAAAGGATATACCTTTGAAACTTCCTGTCATTTGACGCCGCGGCAGCAAAAGGCAATCCGCTGCGGAGGTATGTTGAATAGCCTTACCGAATAGCTATATCGAAAGAACTGTCTTTTTTAGGAAAGAGGACAGTTCTTTTTCTTATCCAATTAAAGAAAAAATGCTTGGAAAAAAGAGGGAAAAATCACAAATATATTTTTTATTTTTAGCAGGAATTTCTATCTTCTTAGGGAATTATATAAATATGATAGTTGAGGAGAATGGATAGTAAAGCTTCTCGACAGTAATATCAAGGAAGGAAAGAGTTATTATGGCTATTATGGTTCGTGGAAAAAATATTGAAGTTACGCAGGCCCTCAAAGAGTATGTGATGAAACATGAAAATAAAATTACTCGTTACTTCGAACAGGATGTAGATTTGAGCGTATTGCTTTCCGTTGAAAAAGACCGTAAAATCGTGGAAGTGACGGCTCGTGTAGAAGGTGTGGTTCTCCGTTGTGTAGAAGCTAATCCGGATATGTACGCCGCTATCGATTTAGTTTTTGATAAACTGGTAAGACAGATTCATAAATACAAAACAAAATTGGCAAAACGCTTTAAAGGCGCTGACTTCAAAGGTGATTTGATCCCGGCCAAAGATGTAGGGGAAGAAGTATTTGAAGTAGTTAGAACGAAAACATTCGTAGCCCGTCCGATGGATGTAGAAGAAGCGATTTTGCAGATGAACTTGGTAGGACATGATTTCTTCGTATTCCGGAATGCAGAAACGGATGTTATCAACGTAGTATATAAAAGAAAACATGGCAAATATGGTTTAATCGTTCCGGAATTTTAATTGGGACGCAAAGAAAGGAAGCGCTGCATGAATGGCGGCGCTTCCTTTTTATATGATTATATAAGAAAAGAAAAAGACTGAGCAGCAGTTGCTCAGTCTTTTTGTACAGCTGTTATTATGACGGATCTGTTTATACGTATCCGAGCCAAGTCCAATAGGTGGCGGCAAAGATCAAGATCATGACATAGGCAATAATGGTGAGCGGAATACCGGTGATGATGAAGTCTTTGGACGGAATATAGCCCGTGGAATATGCGATCATATTTTGCGGAGCGTTTACCGGCAGAATAAATCCGAAGCAAACCGTATATTGCAAAATCATAACCATACCGAGGATATTGATGCCTGGCGTTTTAACCGACTGCAAAACGGCAATGACAATAGGGATCATGGCGGAAGCAAGGCCGGTAGCGCTGGCAAATCCCAAGTGAATAACGATCAGGAAGAATGCCATAAGTGCCAAAATGGCCAGAGCAGACATCGTTTCCATACCCATCATCGTAACAAACTGCTGTGCCATCCAAACGGCAGCTTTCGTTTTTAACAGGGCGGAACCAAGGCTGATTCCGGTACCGAAAAGAACGATAGTGCCCCAGTTGATCATAGGAACGGCCTGTTTCCAGGTCATGACGCCGATGCGGGGGAGGAACATGACCATGATGCCCGCAATCGTGACGGTAGTTGTATCAAACGGATGGATTACTTTTTCAGTTACCCAGAAGAATAAAAGAATGCAGGAAACGGCAAGCAGACGAAGTTCAGCTTTGCTGATTGGTCCCATTTCAGAAAGCATTTTATTTAAAGTGGCTTCGCCGCCGGGGAGCTCATCAATTTCTGGCGGTATGATTTTAATAACGACATAATAAAGGATAACGGACATTACCGCAGCATAAGGAGCGGCAGCAATGAACCATTCCAGCCAGCTGATATCTTTGCCAAGAACCTGCTGGATAAAATTGATGGCGACCATGTTTTGCGCGGCAGCGGTTTTTACGCCTACATTCCAAAGGCTGTCTGCCTGAGCGACGGCGATCATTAAAACAGCGGCGAATTTACTGCCTGCTTTTAACCCAAAAGCTTGAATGATACCTAAAACGATGGGAACGATACAGGAAACACGTGCCGTTGTTGACGGAACGAAGAAACTCAATAAGAAACCGACAAAGATAACGCCAATGACGACTCGATTGGATTTTGTGCCGATCCGTTTCATGACGTGCAGCGCAATCCGTTTATCCAATCCTGTCGTGATCATTGCGGCGGATAAAAACATAGCGGCAGCAACTAATGCCCAGGCCGTTGTGGAAAATCCTGATAAGGCCATGACCATGGCGCGTGAGGTACCAAGGATCGCTGTCGGCTTATCGATATTGGGCGCTGTACCCAAACAAAAAGCCATTAATACAGAAATAACAATAGCACTAACCGGATAAGCTACCCCTTCAGACATCCAGATGATAACGGCGAAAAATAAAATACCAATCATGCGGTGTCCCGCTGTCGAAAGATCCGGCGGCGTAGGAATGAGAAAAATAAGCGCCATGACTAACAGCGCAATGTACAGTCCGTAACGTTTGAACCAACTTTCGTTCTGCGTTGTTTGTACTGCCATTTTCAGTATAGGAATAATTGAAATGAAATTCAAGTATAGAACGGCAAAGAAATCTTGCAATATAGGTATATTATAAATGAGAAAATAGAACGAATAAAATCTTGATAAAATATTTGAAAATATAGCGTTTTATTATAAGAAAATATTTTATATAATCTATATATAGTGTGAAAATAGACAAAAAATCAGAAATATCTACAGGATAATAAAAAATCCTGTGAAGAGAATAGCTCTGCACAGGATGGTGAAAATAAAAACAAAACAATTTAACTGATAACGATTGGCGACAAAAAATAATCTTTTTTTCCACTGCGGTGAGAAGAATCTGTAAAGCAAAAGCTCTGAATATCAGATGCCAGAAGATCTATGGCAAGCTGGCTCTGCGCAGCTGACGAGAGACGGACGTTGGTTAGTTTGGTAATGACCGGCAATTCAGTATGAAGGGTACGAAGGTAGGCGCGGCCTAAGCTGGACATACCCAAAAGACGAAGGTAGAGGGGGCCGCTGGCAAGGCTGGCAGCGGTAATGGATTTTGTAATATGTAAAGCGAGGGCGGCGCCCATGCGGTTGAGGCGGGCATAAGAATATCTTCCGGATTTAAGGGCATCGCGCATGGCTGCCCAACTTGGTTTCTCTTGAACTTTTGTCCATTTATACTCCAAGCCTTCTGTAAATCCTTCTATGGTTTGGAATTCTTCCAAAGAGTGCGTGCGGCTGGCAAAAAGAATGCAGTCTTCATAGCGGGAAAAGTCGGTGTATTCTTTCTCGGCGATGGCTTGCCGGACCTCTTCCTGAATGATGGAAGGAAAGGCAGATAAAAAAGAAAAGAGCGGCTCCTCGTTTTGGATGTGCTGGCGCAATGCCGTTCCAGAAGGGGCGGCAGAATCCAAGGCAAGGGCATGATGATTTCCCGTGCGAAGAACTGGCAAGGGGCAGATATCCGACTGCTGGGCAATTAGTTCTCTTATATATTCTATTGCCAGAAGATTATTCGGTGAGGAGAGGAGTTTCTGGCTTTCGGGATATAAAGAGGCGGCGGTTTTGGTAAGGGCCGTACCATATACGAGGCCTTTTTGGAGCCAGCTTTTTAATAGCGGGTGCTTCTGGGCTTCGTGCAGCGCTTTTGCTGTTTGTGTTAATTTTTCAGTGTCGGAAGTTTCCGCTCCAAATGACAAATGAGACACCCGGAGTGCCCGGGCTAAGGACGTTCCGCCGAAGGCAAAACGGGAAGCACTTGAAACGGCAAAAATAGCGGGAAGTTCTATAACAAGATCCGCTCCGCACAAAAGAGCCCAGCGGGTTCGCCGTTGTTTAGAAAAAATCGCCGGTTCTCCGCGCTGAACAAAAGCGCCGCTCATCAAAATGATAATTGGCGTTTGGGGATAGGTTTGTTTCAATAGCTGAAGATGACGGAAGTGACCGTTGTGAAAGGGGTTGTATTCGGCAATGACGGCAATAGCGTTCATGATAGACTCCTATAGTTCAATAATATATGTAATATGAATATGTAGTATAAAGCTGTTTTGCAATAAAGGTCTGCTGATTCAGCAGCTGTTATGTTAGAGTATACCACAGTGTAGGAAGGGGATATACATAAAAATCATGCCGGAAAAACCGAAAAAATATACGATGGTATAAATTTTCTTTGTCAGCGGTGGAGATTTTTGAGAAGTCTATGGTATAATAGGCTATATATTTCTGCAAAGGTGATGAAGATGCTTAGAAAACGGGTATGTCGATGGATAGGAATTGCGGCAGCTGCAGTATTGCTGACTGGCTGCAGTTCAGAGAAAGCAGTAGAAGTATATAGCTTTGGCGAACAGCAATTTTCTGCGGGAAATTCGACGGTGCTGATGCCGGTTCCATTTCCTTTGGCTGCAGAAGCCGGTGAGGCTGCCAACCAGATGCGCTATGAAGGGCGCGATAAGAACATTAATATATTGATTATGTCGCAGCCGATTCAGCAGCCGGATGGAGCGCAGACAATCGTACTGACGCCGCAGCTGCTGGCGGAAAATACAGTGGCTCGTTTAGAAAAAGCTGCGAGTGTTCATCAGCTGAAACATGCGATGTCAGAAGGGATTATGGAAGGCCGGAACGCCGTATATCTGGATTTGCAGTATACGGATACATCAGGTGGAAAAGCGACAGAGCTGTCTTTGCGCAGTGTATATTTTCAGGATAACGGCCAGATATGGTCAGTCATGTATTTCTTCCAGTCACAGGATGCCTTGGGAAAAGATACGGCCGATTATATTTGGAGTAAAATAAAACAATAAAGCAGAAAGAGGGAAAATGAATGAAAGTTTTAGTGGTGAATTGTGGTAGTTCTTCTTTGAAATACCAGTTGGTAAACATGGAGAATGAAGAAGTTGTAGCAAAAGGGTTAGTAGAAAAAATCGGTTTGAGCGACTCTGTATTCACGCACAAATGGGGAGATAACAAAAAAGTAATCGAAGGTGCGATCGAAGATCACAGCAAAGCGGTAAAAATGCTTTTGGATATTTTGACGGATAAAGAGTACGGCGTTATCGCGTCGATGGAAGAAATTGATGCTGTCGGCCACCGTGTGGTACACGGCGGTGAAAAATTTGCCGGCTCTGTTATGATCAACGATGAAGTAATGCAGGCATTGGAAGAATGCTCCATCATGGCTCCGCTGCATAACCCGCCGAATATCGTTGGTATTAAAGCTTGCCAGGCTATCATGCCGGGCGTACCGCAGGTAGGCGTATTTGATACGGCTTTCCATCAGACGATGCCTAAAAAAGCGTTTATGTATGGCTTGCCGTACAGCTTGTACAAAGAAGAAGGTATCCGTAAATATGGTTTCCATGGAACCAGCCATAAATATGTAGCTTCTCAGGTAGCAAAAGTAATGGGCAGACCGGTAGAAGAACTGCGTATTATCAACTGCCATTTGGGCAATGGATCTTCTATTACCGCTATTCAGAACGGCAAATCTGTAGACACGACGATGGGCTTTACTCCGCTTGCCGGCGTATTGATGGGAACTCGCTGCGGGGATATTGATCCGGCAGTCGTTCTTTACATCCAGAAACGTTTGGGTCTTTCCGCGGATGAAGTAGATACCCTGATGAATAAAAAATCCGGTGTGTACGGTGTTTCTGAAGTATCCAGCGATTTCCGTGATTTGGGTACGGCAGCAGAACAGGGCAATGAGCAGGCTCAGCTTGCATTGGATATGTTCCACTATCAGGTACGCAAATGCATCGGCGCGCTGGCAGCAGCAATGGGCGGCGTAGATGTGATTACCTTTACGGCAGGCGTTGGTGAAAATGGTATTGAAGACCGCGCCGGTATCTGTGAAGGGTTGGAATACTTGGGCGCAAAATTAGATGCAGAACGGAACAACGTTCGCGGCAAAGACGCGCTGATCAGCACGGATGATTCTACGGTAAAACTGTATGTTATCCCGACGAATGAAGAAATCATGATTGCACGGGATACGAAAGAAATCGTAGAAGCTGTAAAATAAGAATAACAGCAGGAGGGCGAAAGGGTGAAAATACTATTTTGGGATGTAGACGGTACGCTGCTTCATACAGGAAGAGCCGGGCTATTTGCTATTGAGCAGGCGCTGACGGATCTGACGGGAAACGATCAGATCAAATTGCAGCGTTTCCAAGCCGGAGGACGTACAGATAACTATATTTGTCAGCAGATATTGCTGCAGGCAACCGGAGTTATGCCTACGGATCAAGATGTATTTTCATTCTGCCGCTATTATGAGAAACTGTTGGTAGAGTTTCTGAAAAAAACACAAGGCGAAGTGATTCAGCCTATATCGGAACTGCTGCCTTTTTTTGATAAAGAAGAAGGATATGTGCAGCTGCTTCTTACTGACAACAGCCGGGAAGGGGCAGAGCTGAAACTATCGCATTATGGTATAGCGGAATACTTCGATTTTGAGTTATCCGGATTTGCGGAAGGATTTTATTTCCGGAATGAATTAGCTGCGCATGCCTGGGAAAAGGTGCAGACCGCTTACGGCGATGAAATTGAAGACGTATTTGTCATTGGCGATACGCCTTTTGACGTGGAATGCGGCAAGCATATTGGGGCAAAGACCATTGCGGTTGCAACGGGAGCAAGAACGCTGGATATGCTGCTGGAGAGCGAGCCGTGGTGGGCGGTACCGCAGCTGCCGGATGCACAGACAATGAAACGAAAATTGGAAGAACGAAAATAAAAAAATCTCCATCATCAGATGGAGATTTTTTTATTTTCCTGATGTAATATCCCATTCATTTTGCAGTACTCGAAATTGAAGCGCATTAGTCCGTTCATCAAGGTACCATAGTTTTTTATTCATATCTTCAATGTCTAGCTGCTGCTGATATACCTGTGTTTCTAAGTTCTTGATATGAAGAGAATAGGCATCTTGATGAACGGCGGCTTTAAAATCGTGAAATTCATCCTGCAACGTGGTGAGTTCCCAGTATAAGTACACGATAAAAGAAAGAAGGAGTAGGATAATACCGTATAAAACAAATTGTCTGGTAACTGCTTCTTGAAATCGATATTT
This sequence comes from uncultured Veillonellaceae bacterium, assembly GCA_900546795.1. Lineage (GTDB taxonomy): Bacteria > Bacillota > Negativicutes > Veillonellales > Megasphaeraceae > UMGS915. Next base: position 10,205 of record UREG01000038.1, read on the forward strand.
AAATCGGAGCATCATACCGCGCAACGAAAACACATCCTTTTATGGTTAGATAGAATGGAGTGTTTCAATTTTATTGCGGACGAAATCAATCCAAAGTTGTGCTGCGTGAGAAAGATAGTGCCCGCGTTTCCAAATAACATACAGCGTATGCATGATTTCCGGATCGACCAGAGGGCGAATTACTACGGACTTGGCGATTTCCGGATTATTTTCCGGCGTAGGGCACAGTCTGCTCGGAAGGAGCGCTATCCCTAAGTTCGCAACGACGGTTTGTATCATCAAATCGCGCTGAGAAGTTTCAAATACAATTTTAGGCTGATAGCCGATTTTTTTGCAGCTGCGGATAATTTCATCATGGAGATTGAAATCATCGCGGTACAGTACGAGGGATTCGTTCGCCAGGTTTTTCAGCGGAATGACTTTGTCATTGCTCAGCGGATTTTCCTTATGAATAATGACATGCATAGGATCCTGGGTGAGGAAGAAAGATTCAAAATCTTTTCCCTTCGGCTGCGTACAGATAATGCCTAAATCGATCAGACCTTCCTGAACGCTGATTTCGACTTTTTTGGAACCATGCTCATATAAGTCAATTTCGATTTGCGGATATTCCTTTTTAAATTCACCGAGAAGCTGGGCGAATATTGGTGCGTCTGTAATCGGCGGGAGACCGATTAGGATTGATCCCTGTTCCAGCTTAAACTCATTTTCAAAGTCCGTTTTTAAATGTTCGAACATGAAGACGACGCGTTTGGCGTGCGTCATAAAAATAGTTCCTGCGTCTGTCAGCTCTACGGCTTTGGCATTGCGCATGAAAAGAACCACACCCAGTTCATCTTCCAATGCTTTGATCGTACGGCTGATAGCGGACTGGGAGATATGCAGAGTCCGGGCTGCTTTGCTGAAAGATTTTTTATCAGCAACTTCAACAAAATACTTTAAATGATGAAAATCCATACCATCACCTCATATAAAAATTAACTGGCATAAGTATGTTTTCAGGACAACCCTATATACCGAAAAATGCAACGGTATTTCATTATAAGCTATTGAATTTCGCATTATGCTGGAATATAATGAGAACTGTACAAAGCATATAACAAATTGATATGCAATCCTGAAAAATACAACGCAAAATGAGTATATGTAATACTTCTATGTTCTTATATTAATATATAAGGCGTAGAATGGCAATACTATTTTGCTCTTTTGTTGCGGAAAAGTTGACTTTTTTTCTGTTTTTCGCAAATTAATGGATTTAGCTTGCTAACAAATGCGAAAAAATTTCGCTTGTTATATACTTTTATAATCTCAATTTTATTAAGGAGAGTGTTTATCTATGAGTAGAAAAATGAAAACCATGGATGGCAACCAGGCTGCTGCGTATATATCTTACGCATTTACCGATGTAGCTGCTATCTATCCGATCACTCCGTCTTCTCCGATGGCAGAACACGTAGATGATTGGTCCGCACAGGGCATGAAAAACCTTTTCGGCAATACTGTTAAAGTAGTAGAAATGCAGTCCGAAGGCGGTGCCGCTGGTGCTTTCCACGGTTCCTTGCAGGCTGGTGCATTGACCTCTACTTACACGGCTTCTCAGGGTCTCCTCCTGATGATTCCGAACATGTACAAAGTAGCAGGCGAAATGCTTCCGGGCGTTTTCCATGTATCTGCCCGTGCCTTGGCTTCTCATGCGCTGAGCATTTTCGGTGACCATCAGGACGTTATGTCCGCTCGTGCTACCGGCTGCTGCATGCTTGCAGAATCCAACGTACAGGAAGTAATGGATTTGTCCGGCGTAGCTCACTTGGCAGCTATCGAAGGCAGCTTGCCGTTCATTAACTTCTTTGATGGATTCCGTACTTCCCACGAAATTCAGAAAGTAGAAGTAATGGACTTCGAAGATTTAGGTAAAATGCTCGATAAAGAAGCGGTAAAACGGTTCCGCAGCCGTGCACTGAATCCGGACGCTCCGGAAATCCGCGGCACTGCTGAAAACCCGGATATCTACTTCCAGCACAGAGAAGCTTCCAATCCGTTCTATAACAGAATGCCGGAAATCGTAGAAAAATATATGAAAAAAGTTTCCGAAGTTACGGGCCGTAACTATGGCTTGTTCAACTACTACGGTGCAGAAGACGCTGAACGCGTTATCGTAGCAATGGGTTCTGTATGCGACGTATTGGAAAGCGCAGTAGATTACCTGAACAGCAAAGGCGAAAAAGTTGGTTTCGTAAACGTACACTTGTTCCGTCCGTTCTCTGTAAAACATTTCGTAGATGTTCTTCCGAAAACGGTTAAGAAAGTAGCTGTACTCGACCGTACAAAAGAATGCGGCGCTATTGGCGAACCGTTGTATTTGGACGTAATGGCTGCATTGAACGCATCCGGTATCTGCGCAACGATCATCGGCGGCCGCTATGGCTTGGGTTCCAAAGACGTTGTCGTAGAAGATATCCTTCCGGTATACGAAGAATTGACGAAAGAAAATGCCCGCCACAACTTCACGCTCGGTATTGTTGACGATGTAACGAACTTGTCCTTGCCGCGCGCTGAAAAACTGCCTTCCAGCACGGATGGTTTGGTAGCATGTAAATTCTGGGGCTTCGGTTCTGACGGTACGGTTGGCGCAAATAAGAGCGCGATCAAAATCATTGGCGACAACACGGATATGTATGCACAGGCTTATTTTGCATATGACTCCAAAAAATCCGGCGGTGTAACGATTTCCCACCTTCGGTTTGGTAAAGATCCGATCAAAATGCCGTATCTGATCGATGCAGCAGATTACATCGCTTGCCATCGCCAGGCATATGTAAATGACTATGATTTGCTCCGCGGTATTAAAAAAGGCGGCAAGTTCCTCTTGAACTGCACTTGGTCTGAAGAAGAACTGGACGCTCATTTGCCGGCTAAATTGAAACGTGACATTGCAAACAACGATGTTGAATTCTATATCCTGAATGGGGAAGCAATTGGTCATGAACTTGGCCTTGGCAACCGCATCAACATGGTAATGCAGTCTGCATTCTTTGCATTGGCAAACGTAATTCCGATGGAAGATGCTATTAAACATCTGAAAGACGCTATCGTAAGAGATTATGGCAAAAAAGGTGAAAAAGTTGTAAACATGAACTTTGCTGCTGTGGAAGCAGGCGCTACGGCGTTCAAAAAAGTAAATGTTCCTGAATCTTGGAAAACTGCAGTAGATGAAGTAAAAGCTACGGTAGAAGTTCCGGAATATGTAGAAAAAATTGCTCGTCCGGTTAACGGCCAGATTGGTGATGACCTGACAGTAAGCACGTTTGTAGGCCGTGAAGACGGTACGATGCCTACAGGTACGGCTAAATATGAAAAACGCGGTACGGCTATGTACGTTCCGAAATGGATCGAAGAAAACTGTATCCAGTGTAACCAGTGTTCCTTCGTATGTCCGCATGCTTCCATTCGTCCGGTTCTCTTGACGGAAGAAGAATCTGCAAACGCTCCGGCAGGCATGGGTTCGAAAGACGCATTGGGTGCAAAAGGCTTGAAATTCAGCATCGTAGTATCTCAGAAAGACTGCCTCGGCTGCGGCAGCTGTGCAAATGTTTGCCCGGCTCCGAAAGGCAAAGCTCTCGTGATGTCTCCGATCGGCGAAGAAATGGAAAAATCCGTAATCTGGGATTATGCTATGACGGTTGCTCCGAAAGCAAATCCGATAAAGAAAGAAACGGTAAAAGGCAGCCAGTTCGAACAGCCGCTGCTTGAATTCACCGGCGCCTGCGCAGGCTGTG
>UREG01000039.1 GCA_900546795.1 uncultured Veillonellaceae bacterium
GCCAGGTTGTCGTCGTTGGGATTGCCTTCCGTAACGAGGGTGGAGAGGCCTAAATCCCTGCCGATGGCGAGGATATTTCTCATGCCCACGTCATTGGCTACCTGGACGGCAACGGTGTTGATGGAGTGGGTCAGGGCGTTGCGCAGCGTCATTTTGCCGCTGTAGGTGCGTTCGTAGTTCTGCGGCGACCAGGTGCCGAATTCGATTTTTTTGTCTTCGTATACGGTTGCCGGGGTCATGCCTTTTTCCATGGCTGCCAGATAGACGAACGGTTTGAATGCCGAGCCGGGCTGGCGTACTGCCATTGTGGCGCGGTTGAACGAATCGTTGCCGCGGCCGCCGACCATGGCTTTGATATAGCCGGTTTTCGGTTCGATGGCGACGATGGCGCCCTGCGGCTGCTGGAGTTCTTTGTCATCGGTATAGAAGGTAGGCAGTTCTTCCAAGGCGTTTTCCGCTGCCTGCTGCATATCCAGATCCAGCGTGGTGTATACGCGGAGGCCTTCTTTGTAGAGGGCGTCGTCGCCGTATTTTTTCGCGATGATCTGGGCGATGTAGTCGATGAAGTAGGACGCGTTTGCGCCTTTGGTCTGGCCTTTTTTATGCGTTGCCAGTTCCAGATCCTGCTGTTTGGCTTCGTCTGCCGCCGATTCCGTGATAAAGCCGTATTTTGCCATTTGTTCCAGTACAATGGCCTGCCGTTTTTTGCCGGCTTCCAGGTTGTTGAACGGCGAGTAGTAGTTCGGGCTCTGTGGAAGGCCGGCGATCATGGCGCACTGCGCCAGCGTGAGGTTTTCCACGTCTTTGCCGAAATAGGTCTGGGCTGCCATTTGAATGCCGTAGGCGCCCTGGCCGAAGTAGATCTGGTTCATATACATTTCCAGGATTTCCTGTTTGCTGTATTTCTGTTCGATTTCCAGGGCAAGGATCGCTTCCTGCAGTTTCCGTTTGATCGTCCGATCCTGGGTGAGGAATGCGTTTTTCGCCAGCTGCTGGGTGATGGTGCTGCCGCCCTGGGATACGCCGCTGCTTAAAATATTGGTTGCCAGCGCGCGGAGTATGCCGCGGGGGTCGATGCCGCTGTGTTCATAGAAGCGGACGTCTTCCGCTGCGATAAATGCGTTCTGCAGGTCCTGCGGTACTTTGGATATCGGAACGGGCACCCGGTTTTCCGCCGAATGGACGGTGGAAATGAGTTTGCCGTGGATATCAAAGATCTGGGAAGATGCGGCGGGCTGCATGTTGTTGCCGATGTCGGGCAGGCTTTGCAGCGTGGCGCCGATGAAGCCGCAGCCGGCGCCTAATATAACTATTATTATAAAAATCAGCAGTCCGGTGAGGTACTGCTTGAGGCCCCGTTTTTTCTTAGACCTCCTGGTGACTTGTCGTCTCATATTGCCTCCTGATAGTCGTGCGTAATAAAAAGCATGATGCAAGTATTGGAATGTATTTGCATTTTTTTCATTATATCACAAATTAATTATGGGTTCATCTAAATTTTACCAAGATAACTATTTTTAAGCAGCATGGATAAAAAGAATAAATAAATCTTGACAGAAACGGAAATAGAGTATACTATTAAAAAGTAGATTTTATATAGTATACCACAATATCAGGAGGTATTGACACATTATGGAACGAGAAAAGCAGTACGTATTATGGTTTGATCAGATCAGACGGGGCGACGTCGCCCTGGTCGGCGGTAAATCCGCGTCGCTTGGGGAAATGACTTCCGGTACCGATGTGCCGGTTCCGTACGGATTTGCAACGACTGCTTACGGCTATAGATACTTTATTAAAAAGACAGGGCTGGATCAGAAAATAGAAGCGCTGCTGGCAGAGCTCACCGATGTGGAAGACGGGCAGCAGCTGCGGGAAACGTGCGCGGCGATCCGGGAAGCGATCATGGGCGAAGAGATGCCGCAGGATTTGGCGGATACGATTCGCGGGGCGTATCGGGAATTGGCGGAAAAAGTGGGCGAAGAGGAGCCGTTTGTCGCGGTTCGTTCGAGCGCTACGGCGGAAGATCTGCCGGATGCCAGCTTTGCCGGCCAGCAGGATACGTATTTGAACGTGCGGGGCGCAGACGAAGTGATCGCAAAGGTCAAAGAATGCTATGCGTCTACGTTTACGGATCGGGCGACGTATTATCGGGTAAAGAAAGGGTTCAGCCATCTGGACGTGGCGCTCAGCGCTGTGGTGCAGATGATGGTGTTCTCCAAAGCCGCCGGGGTTATGTTTACGGTGGATCTGGCAACGGGGAGCGATCAGAATATATTCATTGAAGGGTCCTGGGGATTGGGCGAATATGTCGTGCAGGGCACGGTTACGCCGGATAGTTTCCTGGTCCGCAAAGCCGATCTTGCCATCGAGCAGCGGCAGATCAATGAGAAGGCAATCCAGCTGGTGCGCAAGCCGGGCGGCGGGTGTGAAGAACAGCGGGTACCGGAAGATATGGTCGGCAGACAGGTAATTTCCGACGAGCAGATTCGGGAACTGGCGCAGTATGCCAAAGCGATCGAAGCGCATTACGGCTGTTATATGGATATCGAATGGGGCGTGGACAGCCGGACGGATAAATTGTGGATTTTGCAGGCGCGGCCGGAAACGGTGTGGTCCAGAAGAAATAAAGCGGAAGCGGCAGAAGGAGCGAATACGATGACAGCAGCGACGGAACGGAATGTAGTGGTAAAAGGCCTGCCGGCCAGCCCGGGACGGGTAGCGGGAAAAGCGCATGTGATTTTGGATCCGGCGCTGATCGATACGTTTAAAGAAGGCGAAATCCTGGTTACGACGATGACGGCTCCGGACTGGGTGCCGGCGATGAAAAAGGCAAAAGCGATCGTAACGGACGCCGGCGGCATGACCTGCCATGCGTCGATCGTCAGCCGGGAGCTGGGGATTCCGTGTATCGTCGGGACGAAGAGCCGCAGCACGGAAGCAACGGTAACGATTACGGACGGCATGGATATTACGGTAGACGCTACGAACGGCATCGTATATGAAGGGGTCGTAGAAGATCTGATCAAGCCGAAAACGGCGGAAGCTGCCGGCGGCGCGGCGGTTGCAGCGGCAGAAACGTTCCCGGTAACGGGCACGAAAGTATATATGAATCTGGGAGATCCGGATTTGGCGGAACGGTACGGCGTACTGCCCTGCGACGGCATCGGCCTGATGCGGGAAGAATTTATCTGGACGACGTTTATTCATGAGCATCCGCTGTATCTGATTGAAACGGGTCATCCGGAAAAAGTGGTGGACAGCCTGGCGGACGGCATCCGCAAGGTGTGCCAGGAATTGGCGCCTCGGCCGGTGGTGCTGCGGTTCAGCGATTTTAAATCGAGCGAATACCGGGATTTAAAAGGCGGGGATACATATGAGCCGGTTGAGCCGAGCGCACTTTTGGGCTGGCGCGGCGCGTCCCGGTATTATGATCCGACCTATATCGAAGCGTTTAAGCTGGAATTGAAAGCAGTACGGAAAGTACGGGAAGAATTCGGCTTTAAAAACTTAAATGTGATGCTTCCTTTCTGCCGAACCATTGACGAATGTGAAAAAATTGTTAAAATAATGGCAGAGGAAGGTTTGCAGCGGAGCGCAGATTTTAAAGTTTGGCTCATGGCTGAAATCCCTTCCAACATCATTTTGGCGGATCAATTCAATCAGTATGTAGACGGATATTCTATCGGGTCGAATGACTTGACGATGCTGATTCTGGGCTGTGATCGGGATAACGATACGGTGGCTCATATCTATGACGAACGGAATCTGGCGGTGCGCAGAGCGATTCGGCATCTTATCGAGGTAGCGCATCGGGACGGCAAGACGGTGTCTATCTGCGGACAGGCTCCGAGCGTATATCCTGACTTTACGGAATTTTTGATTCGCAGCGGTATCGATTCTGTATCTGTAAATCCAGATGCGGTGAAAGCAACGAAAAAAATGGTGGCTCAATTAGAACAGCGCATCATGATGGATGCTTTGACTGGCAGAGGGATTGCAGAAAAAGAAGATTATACTTGGTAATTGGGTATAACAGTAAAAACCTCCGGTCTATGGGCTGGAGGTTTTTTTGCGGGAGGTGAGGACGATTATACTGACAGAACGGCAGGAAAAAATTGTGGAGATCGTGCGGGAATCGGGGCCGATCACGGGCAATCGGATTGCAGAGCAGCTGAACGTGACCCGGGCGGCGCTGCGGTCGGATCTGGCGATTATCACGATGCTGGGGATTGTGGACGCCAGGCCGAAACTCGGATATTTTTATACGGGCAATCAGGAGGTCAATCTGGTGGCGCGGAAGATCAACAGTATCCGGGTAAGCGAAGTGCTGGCACAGCCGGTCATGGTCAAGGACGATGTGAGCGCGTATGATACGGTGATCATGATGTTTACGGAAGACGTGGGTACGGTGTTTGTCGGGGAGAACGGGTTTTTGAGCGGCGTTGTGTCGCGAAAGGATCTGCTCAAAAGCGCGCTGGGCAATAATCTGCGGGATTTGCCGGTGCGGCTGGTTATGACGCCGGTGAGCAAGATGATTTTTGCAGAGCCCGATGAAGAGGTGCTGGCGGTAGCGCAGCGGATGCTGGAATATGAAATCGACTGCGTGCCGGTGGTGGAAAAAACAGAGGACGGCGGCAGGAAGCGGTATCGGCTGCTTGGCCGGGTATCAAAGACGAGCATTGCTAAATTGTTCGTAGAATGCGGTATGGGAAGGAGATAGGCTATGGCATCACCAATTATATATGTATTATCCGATTCGCTGGGGGAAACGGCGGAGAAGGTGGCGCGCGCCACAGTCAGTCAGTTTGATAAGGAAGAGATCGATATTGTGCGGATTCCGTATATTCGGACGGAAGCGCAGATCGAGGAGACGATCAACGAGGTGATTCAGCAGCATGGGGTCATCTGTCATACGATCGTATCGCCGGAGCTGCGCAAAAAGCTGCATGAATTGACGCGGGAACGGAATATCCAGGCGGTGGATATCCTGGGGCCGATGATGGACGCGGTGGGAACGGTAACGTCAACGCCGCCCCGCATGCGGCCGGGCATGGTGCATAAGCTGGATCAGGAATATTTCAAAAAGGTAGAGGCGATTGAGTTTGCCGTGAAATATGACGACGGCAAGAATCCGGCAGGGTTCCTGAAAGCGGATATCGTCATTATCGGCGTGTCCCGCACATCGAAAACGCCGCTGAGCATGTATCTGGCGAATAAGCGGATCAAGGCGGCGAATTTGCCGCTGGTGCCGGAAGTAAAGCTGCCGGAGGAATTGTTCAAGATTCCGCCGCATAAGATCGTAGGGCTGATTATCGATCCGTTTAAGCTCAATACGATTCGGACGGAAAGGCTGCGGGCGATGGGGCTCGGCAACGACGCGAATTATGCGAATATGGCGCGGATACAGGAGGAATTGGACTATGCCAAGGCGATTATGCGCAAGCTGCATTGTCCGGTGATCGACGTATCGGCGAAGGCGATCGAGGAAACGGCGAACCGCATTATGGAGATCGTAGCGCGGAATCGGGAGTTGTATGGAAGCAAGGGATAAAAAAGAAGGTAAATAAAAAAGCTGTCTCGTATGAGACAGCTTTTTTATTTATCTTCACTTCATTCGCAAAGTCTAAATTAAACTGTACGCTGTACATTGCCGGAGCGCAGGCAACGAGTGCAAACATTCACCCGTTTCACTTCACCTTCAACAACTGCACGTACTCTCTGGATATTCGGTTTCCAGGTTCTTTTTGTTTTACGGTGAGAGTGACTCACGTTAAAACCGGTTACAAGACCTTTGCCGCAAACTTCACAATAGTTAGCCATTCGATTACACCTCCCAGCATCTTACAAGTACAACAAAGAAATTCTATCATAAAAGAAGCGTTTGTGCAAGGGAAAAACAGGCAAAATACTGCTTTTTACAAGAATTATGGTACAATATAGAGGTAAATTTGGCAATCCTATCGACAGCAAAGGAATGGGCAGGGAGAATACAGGATATGGAATCATTGCAGGTATTAAAAGGCGTGGGCAAACAGCGGGCGCAGCTGCTGGGGCGGCTGGGGATATACAGCGTAGAAGAGCTGGCGGAATATTTTCCGCGGGATTATGAGGATCGGAGCCAGCGGCGACGGATCGGCGAGACCGAGATCGGCAAGTATCAGACGGTGCGGGGCGTCGTAAAGAAAATCGAGGAAAAGCGGCTCCGGCCGCGGCTGTCGCTTTTGATCGTTACGATCAGCGACGGGTCGGGCACGATGCAGCTGACTTGGTTTAATCAGCCGTTTAAGAAAAAGATGTTTCGGGAAGGCATGGAGCTTGCGGTGTACGGCAAGGTGGAGATGAATTACGGCATGCGGCAGATCAATGACGCGGAGGCGGAACCTGCGGCGGAAACGGACGCGTCGGAGTGGGGGATATATCCGCTGTATTCTCTGGTGCAGGGAGTGTCGCAGAATCTGGTGCGCCAGACGGTGCAGGCGGCGCTGGATCGAGGGATTGCCGGGAAGGAGCGGCTGCCGGAAGGGCTGCGCAGGAAATATGACCTGCCGGAACGGGCGGCGGCGCTTCGGGCGATTCATTTTCCCAATACAATGGAAGAAATGGAGCGGGCGCGGCGGCGGTTCGTGTGGGAAGAATTGTTTTATCTGCAGCTCTTGTTTCAGTATATCCGGCAGAAGAAGCGGACGGAGGGCACCGGGCTTAAATGCGGGCCGAACGGCAGTCTGCTGCGGCAGGTGATCGAAAAGCTGCCGTTTACGCTGACGAAGGATCAGCGGAAGGTATTTATAGAAATTGAAAACGATATGGAAGGGGAGTATCCGATGAACCGGCTCGTCCAGGGCGACGTGGGGTCGGGGAAAACGGCGGTAGCGGCGCTGGCGCTGGCAAAGGCGGTGGAAAACGGCTATCAGGGGGCATTGATGGCGCCGACGGAGATTCTGGCGTCGCAGCATTATGAGAGCGTTATGGAAATGTTTGCCGGACTGCCGGTGCGGATTGCCGTGCTGACGGGAAAAACGACGGAGAAGGAGCGGCGTGAGCTGCTGGAAAAACTGGCCGGGCATGAGATTGACATTTTGATCGGCACGCACGCGCTGATACAGGAGCCGGTGCAGTTTGCCGCGCTGGGGCTGGTGGTAACGGACGAGCAGCATCGATTCGGCGTGCGGCAGCGGCAGTTATTGCAGGAAAAAGGCGAGCATCCGCATGTATTGGTAATGACGGCAACGCCGATTCCCCGGACGATGGCGCTGTCGATTTACGGGCATCTGGACGTTTCTTCGATTCGGGAGATGCCGCCGGGAAGAAAGCCGGTCAAAACGTATGTGGTGGACGAGAGTATGCGCCGGAGGATTTATGCGTTTTTCCGCCGGGAAATGGACGCAGGGCGGCAGATTTATGTGGTGTGTCCCTTGGTAGAGGAATCGGAAAAGCTGGATTTGCAGGCAGCCGTCGCATTATACGAGGAATTGCAGCAGGTTTTTGACGGCTATACGTGCGGTCTGGTGCATGGAAAGATGAAAAGCCGGGAAAAGGACGCGGTGATGACGGACTTTCATCAAGGCAAGATCCAGCTGCTGGTGGCAACCAGCGTGATTGAAGTCGGGGTCAATGTGGGCAACGCGACGGTCATCATGATCGACGGGGCGGAACGGTTTGGGCTGGCGCAGCTTCATCAGCTGCGGGGACGGGTCGGCAGAAGCAGTTATCAATCGTACTGCATTTTGATGAGCCACAGCAAAAAATCGGATACCATGATGCGGCTGAAATTGATGGAAACGATTCACAGCGGATTTATTTTGTCGGAAAAGGATTTGATTCTGCGCGGGGCAGGACAGCTTTTCGGGTATCGCCAGCATGGGCTGCCGGATTTGAAGATCGCCGATCCGGTGCGGGATATTGCCGTTCTTGAATCGGCGCGGGAGGAAGCGGCGCGGTATATGCGGCAGACGCCGCTGGATAAGATCGAAGAGCAGCTGGAAGCCTATTGGCCGGGAAAAGCAAAGGAATTGCTCCATAAATAAATAAAATAAGGCAAAATGGGTAAAAAAAGGTTATATTGCTTGACAAACAGAAGGGATTTTTTTATACTCTCTAAAGGTCGTATAAATACGGTAAAAGGAGGGAAGCCGATATCAGAACAGGAGTCGGACGGACACCGGTGTCTCATACGGCCGAATAGTTATTTTGGATTCGACTTATATCCGAAGAGGAATGAGAACGGAGGACTTTGCGATGAGTAAAATGAGCAGTGCAGGCGTATTGCCGGCGCGACGCGCCGCGTTTACGGTAAAAGAGCTGACGGTTATCGGTATGCTGGCGTCGATCACCATCTTGCTGGGGGTTACCGGATATGGATTTATCCCGCTGTTTTATATGAAAGCCACGATTTTGCATGTGCCGGTCATTATCGGAGCGGTGCTTGCCGGCCCGAGAGTGGGTATGATGGTTGGCTTTATTTTCGGCGTGTTCAGCATGTTTCAGGCGGTTACGGCGCCGACGTCTGTGATGTCGATATTCTTGAATCCCTTTGTGGACCCGAGAAATCTGATCACGGTCATGGTGCCGCGGATTTTGATCGGCCTGACGGCGTATCTGGTGTATCGGTTCATGATTGGCGGCAAGACGCTGCGCATGGCGTTGGCGGCGATCTGCGGTTCGATGGTCAATACGGTGCTTTTCATGAGCTGCATTTATATATTCCATGCGGAAGAATTTGCGGCGGCGCAGAACATGTCGGTGGACGTGGTCTGGAACATTGTCGTCGGCATCTGCATCAGCAACGGTATCCCGGAAGCACTGGTGGCGGCGGCAATCACCGTGCCGGTTGTGCTGGCCGTGCAGAAAGCACAGAAACGCTAATATACAATATATATAGGAAACTTATAAAGAAGACAGAAGGCAAGGAAAACAGCCTGCGGACAAAGGAGCCGCAGGCTGTTTTGTTTTTCTGCCGGGGAATACGATGGGCAGGGGATGGCTCTGCCGACGAGGAAGAAGAAACAAAATGAAAATAAATTGAGAACATAATTCTCAACACGGTATCAAAATTAAATGATAATTGATTTGGGAACAAATGAGAATAAATTAATAAAGAGCAGAGTAAATACAAGGATAATAGAAAGTATACCAAGGAAGTAATTATGAAATATTCTTAAAATAATGTTTGACAAAGCACCGGCGGCGGTAGTAAACTTATTCATACAAAGAGAATTGTATTCAATTAAAGGAAGGGTGTGATTGCCATTATGCCGTTAACATTTGTCGGGCCTGGCGAAAGCAGAGAGATATTGGAAATTCGGGGTAAGGACGAAACACGCCGGTTTTTGGAAAATCTGGGGTTTGTAACCGGCAGCATGGTAACTGTCGTCTCTAAATTGGGCGGCAATCTGATCGTGAGCGTAAAGGATTCGCGGGTAGCGATCAGTCATAAGATGGCGAATCGCATCATGGTATAAGAAAGGGGACGAAGGAATGAAGAGTTTGCGAGATGTGGCCTGCGGCGAGACGGTTACCGTTGTGAAGCTGCATGGTATTGGGGCGCTGAAAAAGCGCATCATGGATATGGGCATCACGAAGGGCTGCTCGGTGTTTGTCCGCAAGGTAGCTCCGCTCGGCGATCCTATCGAAGTAACGGTTCGCGGATATGAATTGTCGCTTCGCAAGGCAGAAGCAGAAAATATTGAAGTGCAGTAGGCGCAGCAGAAAGGATTGGATATCGTGGCAGAAGTAGTCATTGCATTAGCCGGAAACCCCAATAGTGGGAAAAGTACACTGTTTAATGATTTGACGGGCGCTTCCCAGTATGTAGGGAACTGGCCGGGGGTAACGGTAGAAAAGAAAGAAGGGCGTCTGAAAGGGCAGAAGGACGTGGTGATCACGGACTTGCCGGGAATTTATTCGCTGTCTCCGTATACGCTGGAGGAAGTGGTTTCCCGAGATTATCTGCTTGGCAGCAAAGTGGACGGGATCTTGAATATTGTGGACGCGTCCAATATTGAACGGAATTTGTATTTGACAACGCAGCTGATGGAAATGGGAATCCCCGTCGTTGTGGCGCTGAATATGATGGATATCGTGCGGAAGCGGGGCGATGTGATCGATACGGTTTCGCTCTCTACGATGCTGGGATGCCCGGTAGTGGAAATGTCGGCGGTCAGCGGCGAACGGACGGCGGAAGCGGCTGCGGCGGCTGTGCGGCATGCGCAGCAGAAGCAGGCGGCAAAAACGGTAACGTTTTCTTCGGAAGTGGAAGCGGTTATTCAGGAATTGGAATGCCTGCTTGCAGGCTGCGTGCCGAAAGAACGGCTGCGCTGGACGGCGGTAAAAGTATTTGAACGGGATAAAGACCTGCATAAAGCGGTGCGTATCCCGGCGGAACTTCTGGCCAAAGCGAAAGAAATCACAGCCGCGGCGGAAGAAGCGATGGACGATGACAGCGAAAGCATCATTACCAATGAACGGTATGAATATATTGCCGAAGTGATTCAGAAGGCAGTGAAGAAGAAGGCTACTGGCATGACGCTGTCGGATAAGATCGACCGGGTTGTTACGAATCGGTGGCTGGCGCTGCCGATTTTTGTGGCTATCATGTTTTTGGTATATTATATTTCTGTAACCTCTCTGGGGACGATCGTAACTGATTTTACAAACGATACGCTGTTTGGCGAATGGGTACAGCCGGCTGTCCAGGAAACGCTGGAAGGCTGGGGTACGGAAGACTGGATGATTTCTCTTATTGTAGACGGGATTATCGGCGGGCTGGCGGCTCCGATCGGCTTTGCTCCGCAGATGGCTATTTTGTTCTTGTTCCTGTCGTTCTTGGAAGACTGCGGGTATATGGCGCGGGTTGCGTTTATTATGGACCGGATTTTCCATCGGTTCGGCCTTTCGGGCAAGAGCTTTATTCCGCTTTTGATTTCTTCCGGCTGCGGCGTTCCGGGGATTATGGCTTCCCGGACGATTGAGAATGAACGGGATCGGCGCATGACGATCATGACGACGACGTTTATTCCCTGCGGCGCGAAGCTGCCGGTTATTGCGCTGATTTCCGGCGCGATTATGGGCGGCGAATGGTGGATGGCGCCGGCTATGTATTTTGTTGGTATTGTTTCCGTTATTGTATCGGCAATTATTTTGAAAAAGACGTCTGTCTTTGCCGGCGATCCGGCTCCGTTTGTTATGGAGCTGCCGCAGTATCATATGCCGACGATGCGGAATGTGCTGCTCCATGTATGGGAACGGGTATGGAGCTTCCTGAAAAAAGCGGGAACGATTTTGTTCCTCTGCTGTATTGTGATGTGGTTCCTGGCTACGTTCGGATTTGAAGACGGCGGATTTGTGATGGTAGAAGATATTGAAAACTGCCTCATGGCGACGATCGGCAACGCGATGGCTCCGATTTTCGCGCCGCTTGGATTTGGTACGTGGCAGGCGGTAGCTTCGGCGATCAGCGGGTTTGCCGCAAAAGAAGCGATTGTCAGCACGATGGCGGTTCTGTCGGGTATGGCGGAAGCGGCAGAAGACGACGCCGGTTTGTGGCAGGCGGTTATGGTTATGTTCCCGAGCGCTGTAGCTGCGTTTGCGTTCCTGATCTTTAACCTGCTCGATTCTCCGTGCCTTGCGGCGATCAGTACGATCAGCAAAGAAATGAATAGCAGCCGGTGGACGTGGATCACGATTCTTTATCAGAATGTATTTGCTTACGCGGTAACGCTTATGGTATATCAATTCGGCGTGCTCTTTTTTGAAGGGGGAACGGTAACAGCCGGTACGGCGGCAGCGGTTATTGTATTGGCAGTGTTCTTGTATCTGCTGTTTCGTCCGGCGCCGAAAGCCAAGAAAGATGAAGACGATTCTGTTCTGGCGGTGCGTGCGTAACAGAAAGGGTGTGGTGTGATGGCAACCTGGATTATCGGTGCGATATTGCTGGCTGTAGTAATATATGTAGCCAGAAACGTATATAAAAAGACGAAAGCCGGAGAATGCTGCGGCTGTCCGAGCAGCGGCGGAAGCTGCTGTACGTGTCATCATGAAGAAGCAAGAAAATAATAAAACAAAAAGCAGACTCAATTGAGTCTGCTTTTTTGCTGCATTTATGAACGCGGCGGCATCAGCGGCGTTTTTGACGGCGTTTTGCCGTATCTTCCGCCGGTTTGGCGCGCCGTCTGCGGTTGTTTCCGCCTTTGTGGGCCTGTTTTGCCCGCTTCGCAGTTGTCGGCTGATAGGTGCTGGCCGGCAGTTTGGAAACGACTGCTTTTTTCTTTTTCGGCGGCGTTGATTTTGCCATTACTTTTATCTGGCCGTCAGCCGTGTATTTGGTAATCGTTGCCTGGATATTGTGTTCGATGCGGCGAACCCATTCGGTATCTTCCGCTGCCGCAAAGGTAACGGCAAGTCCGGTTTGGCCTGCCCGGCCGGTGCGGCCGATGCGGTGGGTATAGTAGTCCACGTCATGAGGCACGTCGTAATTGAATACGTGGGTAACGCCTTCGACATCGATGCCGCGGGCGGCAATGTCCGTAGCGACCAGATACTGGGTGCGCGCTTTGGCAAAATCGCGGAGTACCTGGATTCGTTTGCCCTGAGACAGGTCGCCGTGCAGTTCGCCGATATTGAATCCGTCTTGAATGAGCTGGCCTGCCAGTTTGGCGGCGCCTTCTTTCGTGTTGCAGAAAATGACTGCCAGATACGGATCGGTCTCTTTCATCATTTCTGTCAGACGGCTGTATTTTTCTTTCTGATCCACCATGTAAACGCGCTGCTCGATACGGTCGAGGGTGATCTGCTGTCCTTCTTGGACGGTAAGGGAGAGCGGAGCGGACATGTATTTTTTTGCCAGTTTGCGGATTCGATCCGGCATGGTTGCGGAAAAGAGGAGAAGCTGGCGGTTTTTTCCGGTCTTTTCAATGACTTGCTCTACTTCGTCCAAAAATCCCATATGCAGCATCTGGTCGGCTTCGTCTAAGATGACGGTCTGTATGCCGGATAGGGTAAGGGAGTTCCGCTGGCAGTGATCGAGAAGCCGTCCCGGCGTGCCGATAATGACATGAGGGCGGCGGCGGAGCTGATGCAGCTGTTTTTCTATGGTTTTGCCGCCAATCAGAGGCAGGACGTCGATATCGGTGCCGGCGGTAAGAAGCGACGCTACTTCCATGATCTGCCGGGTCAGTTCCCGGGTCGGCGTCATAATGAGGACTTGTTCCCAGGAAGCCGAGGTTTTTACCCGCTGGAGCGCCGGCAAGAGAAATGCCAGGGTTTTTCCTGTTCCGGTTTGGGCCTGAACGATCAGGTCTTTGCCGGTAAATGCCGGGGGAATCGCCTTTTCCTGGACGGGCGTGGCAGTTTTGATGCCTTGTTTATGCAGGGCGGCGGTAAAGGTTTCCGTTACGCCCAGAGTTTGAAATGATTTCATTGTATCCTTCCTTTAACAGTAAATTTCACTATAATTTTATGGGTGCGAATCGTTCCTTATCCTATATTATAGCAAGGATAAGGCGTTTATAGAAGAGAAG
>UREG01000040.1 GCA_900546795.1 uncultured Veillonellaceae bacterium
ATACTCCCCTATAAAAATGGCTATTTATCAACTGTTTGTTGTGACATAGCCTTTATTTATTTTCTGGGGGAAATTCTATTTTTTACAGTCTTTATCTCTTCTCATTATTTTTATTTATTGTACTTGCTATATACCAGGTATAACCATGATATAATAAAATAACGAAAACTATATACCACGTATATACAGATTAACTTATGAGGAATTTATGACGAACGACACTACTTTTTTCACCGTTGGGGAAATGGCGGCCCTGTTTGATATTTCCCGCCAAACCTTATTATATTATGACAAGATCGGACTTCTTTCTCCGCAATATACTCTGCCTAACGGCTACCGCTGCTATACCATTCAGCAATATACGGATCTGGAGATCATTGTCAATCTGCGGGGACTGGATTTTTCGATTGCCGATATCCAGCATTATATGCAAAACCGCGGCAAAGCCCATCTTCAAGCGCTGCTGGATAAAAAAATCAAAACCTGCGCTGCGGCAATGCATACATTGGAGCAGACGAAGCGATCTGCCGAACATGCTCAGAAAATACTTTCTGTATCCTATGAAAAACGCCTGCACCGTCCGCTGCTGACCTATCATGACGAACGGCTGTACAAAACTACGCCGCTTACCGCTGCCATGACCGGCAAAGAGCGGGTATCTTTGTTTGCCCAGCATTCGCATAAAACCTTTCACAATAAAGGCGTATTGGAAAAGCGCTCCGGCTGGATCATCTCGACGAAAGCCTTTTTTTCTGAACAGCCTTCGTTTACTTCATTAGCATATTTCTCCTATGCCCCCAATGTGCCGCGGCATCCGGAATCACCAAAGCACGTCATGCCGGCAGGCTTGTATACGGAGTATTATTTCCAAGGCCCTTTCGGTATGGGAATCCGCCAGTTTATCCCGGAGATTTCCCGCTTTCTTCATATCAACGGCCTGACGCCGGCAGGCGATATTTTTGTTCTGCCTATGGAAAACCACTGGCTCACGGATCAGCCGCAGCAGTACATCAATCAGATCTTTTTTCCCGTTCAAGATACATAACACAAATAATACCGCCGTTTTCAGCAGAAAACGGCGGTATTATTTTATTTAACCAGCTTACTGCTTGACTCTACTCCTGCTATATACCGTATGGTAATAGAAGCAGCTAAATTACAAATATGTTTTTCCATGGCTGACTGATTTTACACTACGTTCTGGAGGCTATCATTCATGAAATCATTTATTTCCCATCGTACATCTTCTGCGATGCTGTGCGCCCTATGGGCTGCCGGCAGCCTATGTTCTGTCCAAGCCGCCGAATCCGGCAGTTCGGATCCTCTTTCTACATTTACGCTGAATCCGCTTGTCGTAACCGCAACCCGAACCCCGGTTGAGCTCAATAAAGCGCCGGCCAATATCAGCATCATCACGGGCAAAGAAATCGAAGAAGCTCATTACACCGATTTGTCGCAGGCGCTGCGCGATGTATCGGACGTTTATATCGGAAATTACGGTACCGGCATTGGCTACGAAACATCCAACAATTTCTATATCAATGGCAATAACAACATCGTCTGGATGGTGGACGGCATTATTATGAACACGACGGGCGTCAATGCCCCGGTAAGCGCCATCAAAAATCTGAGCAATATCGAACGCATCGAAATCCTCAAAGGCTCTGCCTCTGCATTATACGGTTCTTCCGCTGTCGGCGGCGTTATCAACATCATTACCCGCCAGCCTGCCGAAGGCTCACAGACTTCCGTTCGCGTGCTGGGCGGCAGTTATGGTCAGGAGCAATACAGCTTTTCTACGGAAGGCGCGCAAGATGGCTGGCGGTATCGTGCCAATTACCAAAAAGACCTCATGCATGACTATAAAGACGCGCACGGTACCGAAATACCGCAGCATTTAAATGCGGAAAGCACCTCGTTCATGTTGGGCCGCAAAATTGATGCGCATCATGATTTCAGCCTCTATTATGACAATTATGACGCGGATACCATGTGGTCTAATTCCAACAAAAATTTGCTGCTGCGAAATTATGGTTTTGTAAAAATGACGTCCTGGCGCGGCGTATTAAACAGTGAGTTCGGCGAACGCTGGCAGAACCGTTTCACCCTGCTTGATTCAGATTTCAGCAATCTTTACAATGACATCACAACCAAAAGCATAGGCGATCAGCTCACCTGGACAGACGACGCCAATACGGTCACCGGCGGTTTTGAATGGCGGCAGGATCGGGTGCATCATATGAACGGGGTAAAACTGACGAATATGTCCTATTTTATTCAAGACGCCTGGCAGTTTGCTCCCAACTGGACCTTGACACCCGGACTTCGCCTGGATCACCATTCCGCGTTCGGCAGCCATACCTCTCCGCACATATCCCTGGCCTATGAATTCAATGACTGTACGAACGCCTATCTATCGTATAACGAATACTTCGTTGCGCCGTCTGCCACCCATTTATACAGCACAACCTATGGCAATCCCGCAATGAAGCCGGAAACCGGCCATGCCTGGGAAGCCGGCGTCAACCATCAATTTTCTGATACCTTTGCCGGCCATCTCAGTTATTTCGTTCGCGAATCTACCGATAAGATCGGCTACGATATGCTGACGAATAAATACGCAAACTTTGATACGGAAGATGCGCACGGGCTAAACCTCGATCTGCGCAAACAATTTACTAAAGAATTATCCGGCCGTTTCGGCTATACATATACGCATGTGGATTCTACGCCGCAGCGCGCTGCCAATGTCGATGGTTATGTGCCTAAACATGCCGTTGTATTTGGTTTGGATTATGACCGCACGGCCTGGGATCTTCATTTAGACGTACGCGGCAATATCGATCGGAAAGGACCGCAGACAAGCGACGTCGCAGCGCTGCCGGACAATAGTTTCTTCCCGAAAACGACGTACTGGATCACCGATATCAGCGCCAATTACCATGCAACAAAAAATCTTACGATTTTCGGCCGTGTCAACAATCTCTTTGACGTATTTTACGCCGAACAGTCCAATGCCCGCAGCAACTGGTGGGGCCAGCCCAACGAATGGTGGACAGTACCGGGCCGCAATTATCAATTAGGCGTAGAATTAAAATTCTAATTTGCTTACTTCTTTTTATTGAATCTCATCCTTCATCTTTAAACGAACAGACGCGCCATATAGGAATCTTCCTTCCGGCGCGTCTGTTCGTTTATCGTTTATTTTCTTTTTATCTGCTCTTTTTGCTTTCTTGTTTTTTCCGCCAAATAGCTGGTCTCCGCCATTTCCGATATGCAATGCCGTATCAGTTCATCAAGCTCGGATCCGTCTCGGTAATCTGCTTTTGCCAGATAATGGATTCGATCCTGCGCCAGCAGAGTTTCGGCTGTTTCTTTATTTTTATCATATACAGCAATGGATTTTCCTCCATTGACATGTACGAGTTTCATACACGGCACATCGGTAAATCCGTCGCCGATATAGATCATGTTGCGGAAAGGGATCGGGCGCACGTCTTTTTCTACATATTCGTTGACCGTCCGATCGTCGGACATATCCAGCGCGCCTTTATTAATGCGAAACAGGTACTGCGTCTTGGTGGTATAATTGACAACCATCAGCGGCCAGTCTGCGATTCCGTCCACATCATAATGAAACTGGCAGGCGAAGATTTCTTTGAATTCTTTAGCGATCGACGATCCCTGAATGATTTCTTTCAGCCCTGACGAGATGATATAGTGCTGTACTTCCACGCCTTTTTCCCAGCCAAACTGATTAATACGGGCAAACCATTCCGTCACACCGGGAAAAAACTCCACATCTTTTCCCAGCGACACGAACGATTTTTTCTGGATCGACCGCTCCGCGCTGCGGCTCTTTTTGATCATCAAATACATGTATGCCAAGATCCTGTCCATCTGTTCTTTTTTCGCCAGTTTATTGGCTTCTTCCCAAAACTTTTCCGCCGTCATATTTACTTCCGGTATAAAAGTATATTCCTGCATATCTTTGGTACATAAGGTTTTATCAAAATCATACAGTAATGCGATAATAGGCCGCTTGCGGGGCATAGACTTCACCTGTTTTCGTTTTTATTTTACCGCGCTCGCTTCAAGTTCCGGACTTGCTGTTCATACGCTTCCCGAGCCGTATCCGGCACATTGCCGTTTTCCTGCTCTCCGGTTCCTATTCGAATGAAGTCGATTACGTCGGCTTTTTTACTTTTCTTTACATTTTTCTTATTCTTCTTTTCTGCTGCTTTTTCTTTTTCAGCGGCAGATTTTTTATTTTCGCTCTGAAGCAGTCTTACTTTCGGAGCCGCCGGCTCTATTGCTGCCGGTTCTTTTCTTTTTTTGTTCTCTGCTATGACAACTTTTGTTACTTCCGGAATCGGAGCGGCTGCAAACGATTTTTCCCGCTCTTTATTTTTGCTGTCTACGATCTTAAACCCATAGGTCATCAAGGTCTGTGCGTCGCTCCATCGATCTGCCGAGTTTAAGATCACGCCGATCACGTTCGTTCCGTTTCTCGTAGCCGATACGATCACGCAGGGACCGGCGGAATCGGTCGTACCGGTCTTGATACCGTCGGCGCCTTCAAACCCGCTGGTCAAAAAATAGTTGGTCGAATAGACCTGCCGCGTATGACCGTCCATATATTTCATATCATAGTACGATCGTTTTACCGTATTTTTAAATTCCGGAATGCTCATGCCATACGCCGCAATCCTCGCCAAATCCATCGCCGTAGTATAATGGCTGTAATCCGGCATACCGTGAACGTTGACGAAATGCGTGCCGGTGCAGCCAAGGGCTGCGGCTTTTTGATTCATCGCGCTGACAAATGCCGATTCGGAGCCCGCCACCGTTTCTGCGGTGGCTACCGCAGCGTCACAGCCGGAAACAATGATCATTCCCCGCATGGCTTCCCGAAGCGTGATCCTATCTGTCGTATATAAGTCCAGCATCGACGCGTCCGGAATATTGACGGCATTGCTGCTGATATACAGCGGCTCGTCCAGCTGGTTTTTCCCTAATTCCAAACCCAAAATATAGGTCATGATTTTCGTTGTACTGCCGGGATACATACGCCGCGTTTCATTTTTGCGATACAATACGTCTCCCGTCGTCGTATTGATCAGTACCGCCGCTTCCGCATGCAGCTCCGGTTTAGGAATAGTCTTGTACGGCGATTTTGCCAATATATTGCCGGAAAACAAGATACATACTGCTGCTGCCAGGATGCAGCGGCCGGTTAGTTTCAGCTTCCACATGAACGGTCATTTCCTTTCTCTTCCAAGGTTCTCAGCAGGCCTTTAAAAAACGCGGTGTTTTCCGCCAAATCGGCGCCATGTCTGAATATCCCTCCGCCGATAAGATACATCACGTCCTGGCCGTATATTTTTTCCAAACCGGCCAGCGTGTGTTCTGTCAGCCCCCCTCCAGGAGAGGGAAAGATCGGCCGAATATGCCCAAGCGTATCCCGCGCAGCTTGCGCAATCGTCTGGCAGTCCTGCGCCGTAAAAGTGAAACGCCCGCCGTAGCTTGGGAAAATAACCGCATCTGCTCCGGCCATACGCGTCAGCGTACCGTATACGATGCTTGGCGATATGCCCGATACGCCCGGTTGGATATAGCAGCCTAAAAACGCAGGATGAGAAATGATCGGCAAGTAAAAATCCGCTGCTTCTGCCAGACGCCGTATAGTGCCAAAGCCGCAAAGCCCCGGCGCAGCCATGACCGCCCCGGCTCCCAGCTCCTGCGCCAAATACGCCCGCTCTTCCGTTTCAGCTCCATCTGCCGTGCAGTTTGCCGAATATACGGCATGCCCGCCCGTTTTGGCATTTGCTTCCGCTACCGCTTCCGCGCACGCTTTTACCCGCTCTTTAAAGGGCGCCCACGCTTGATTGGCTATGCCATGATCGTCTTTGATCACATCTGCTCCGCCCAAGGCAAAATCATAGGCCATGCGGGCCAGCTCTTTTACGGAACTTCCCATCGGCTTGATCGCGGTATGCAAAATAGCTCCCGCTGGCCGGCACAGCCGTTTCCGCCAGCCTTCTATGCCATATTTCGGCCCCTGAAACGCCTGCAATATGCCTTTGCCAAACTCGATCTGCTCTACCCAGATACCGGGCTGCAAGCTGCTGTTGCCAAATAATACATTCATAAACTGTGCCAAGTCTGTTCCGATCAGCAGGCCTTCATAGGCAATACGGGCAATCACGTCCCGCCCTGCCTGCCGCAATTCTATTATTTTTCCGATTACATGATCAAGAATGTACTCGTCATGCACCAAATCTGCCGGAAACTCTATCGTCTGTTCCACGGCTATTTGCTTTGCCCATTGCAGGGCTTCTTTTTCCGTCGTATCGCTCAGCCGATACTGTACAGAAAAAGTCTGTTCTATACTCATGATATTCCTCCCAGGGAATCTATATTTCTACCTATATAGTGTACAGTAAAAGCGATGGGAATGCAAAATTCTTTCTTATTTCTAAAGAAAATACCGGATTTTTCTGTTTTACTTTTTCACTCTAGTAAAAAAACCGGCATGGAACTAATTCCATGCCGGTTTTCTCATGTTATGTATCTTGTTATTTAGCTGCCGCTTCTTTAGCCAAGGCCGTTAATTCTTCTTTGGCTCCGTCGTCCGGTTCGCCCATAGCAATGACGGTTCCCATTACTACTGCGCCGGCTTCTTCCATCTGAGCCTGCCAGTTGCGCATCCAAGTGCCGTCGCCCCAGCCGTATGAACCAAATAAACCGACCGGTTTTCCCGATACTTTATCGAGAAGCCCCTGTACAAACGGTTCTGCAGTGGATTCTTCCAACACTTCATCTCCCATAGAAGGACAGCCCATCAGCAGCACGTCATAACCGGCAGCGTCTTCCGGCGTCGTTCCGTCCATCGGCGTCAATACGACTTCTTTTCCTTCCGCTTCTACTGCCGCTTTCAATACTTCTGCCATCTGTTCCGTATTGCCTGTGCCGCTCCAATATACGATACCTATCATCATCATCAGCCTCCTAAGCTACAATTAATTCTTCCAGCGCCGCGCCTTGCGCAAAACGCTGTATATAATCACCCCGACAGGCGGCATAGCGCTGAAATTCCCGAGCCGCAGTGTCTACGTCAACGTACACTTTCCACTCGCCCACTAATTTCGCGCCTTCCCCTTTCCGAGCGATAAACGATTTGACATCTTCCAAGGGATATCCCAGAAAAATTCCCAACTCATGTGGGAACTCCCCGCTCTTCCGGAACCGATCTCTCAGCCGATTCAGCGCATGTTCCAGATCCATGGACGGATCGTATCCAAACTGAACCAGAAACTCCGCTGTTTCCGGCCGCTGTATATACGCTTCAACCTGTGATGGCCGATAAATATACAGCAGTCGTCTCCTTTTACAAGAACATACGTCGGCAAACCGAAGCGTCGTATGGACACACCGGTCATTATACGCCTGAATCACCTGTTCATACTCCTCGCCTGACTCTTCTTTCGATAAAGAGATGAGCGCTCCCATTTTTATTCCCGCCAACGTAGGTGCGCAATGCTGTACTACCAGATGATCCCATTTCATACGTGTCCTCCTAACCTGCATGCTCCTGCAAAATAGATTTCAATGCACTGGCGCTGCTCGAATGACAGCGGACTACTTTCATATTCTTCCGCCCGCATTCTTTCATCGCACAATGCAGCATTCGATGACTCACTGTGCTGGTAAATACCACCAGCAAATCCGGAGTCCCAATCTTCGAACGGAAATCTCCCGGCAGCTGTGTGAATACCTTTGCCTTACAGCGATATTCTTTACAAATTGTCTTATATCGGCAAACCATACAGTCGTTGCCGCCGACGATTACCACACTCATGTTCTGACCCCCTTTGCGTCATGATATAATCATATCTTTTCTGAGAATTATTGTCAATCATATTTTGAACAAAATTATCATTTAAATTTCTTTTCTATTCAGTGCTATATACATAAAAGACGATATTCAATCCTTTATTTAACGGATTCTTTCTACGATTTGTTAAATTTTCTTTGCTTACCCTTTTTATTTTTTTGATATTTTTTCTCTTTTATCTGCATATAAAAATGGCCTGCAAGAAAATCCTGCAAGCCATTTTTATTGCTTTATTTACTTGTCTACGCGATGACCGTACGAAGTACATCGCCGTATTTCAGTTCCAAATATTCCTGGGTGCTCTTATCGATCCGCTTTACGACCAGGATCACTTTTTCATTTACATAATCGGAATCCATACGGGTAAACGAAGAAGCAGGCTCCTGCCGGCGGTAAGCTTCCTCGATTTCTTTCATCATCGTTTCATAATCTTTCTGCCCGTACTTTGCCCGCTGTACGATAACGGTTTCCCGCAGCGCCGTATTGCTGCTCGTATCGATGGCATCCATCAATTTCTGCCGTTTTTTATCGTCTTTAGAGGCAATATGCAGTTTGCCGCCCTGCCAGTACATCACGCCGTCTTTTGCAAAGTCTTTAATGGATCCGTATACGCCGCTGATTTCTGCAAAAGCAGCCTGCTGTATTTCCGACCGGTTTTCCACCATGGATTTCACGCCGTTTTGGATCCGGTAAAGGATTTCTACGGCCTGCGCGCGGGTAATCAGCTCTTTGGGCTTGAATTCATTATCGCTGTTCCCTTTGATATAGCCAGCGCTGGCAAGAACGCCGACAGCTTTTTCCGCCCAGGGAGAGATATCGCTTTCATCGGCAAACGGACTGGCGGTAACCGCCGTATTTACATTCCCTTTATAGGTCAAATAGTTGTAGGCGATCACGGCAAACGTCTCCCGGTCGAGCTGTTCCGTTGGCCGGAACGTATTGTCGTCGTATCCGTTGATAATATGTTTCTCTGCCAGCGTCGCCACCGCTTCTTCCGACCAGCGGCCTTTCATATCAGTAAAATGGCTGGCTGCGCCGGACTTGCTGCCCACCATATTATTTATGATCGCCGCAGCGCCTTCTCTTGTCAGCGGATCGTCCGGTTTAAAATATCCGCCGCTGCCGTTTATATAATGATTTTCATAAAAGTTCTGGATCGATGCCTGCGCCCAATGGCCGTCTATATCTTTCAGCCCAACTTCTTCCGCAGCCCATACAGAAGCCGCAGTCATTACTGCCGCTGCCAGAACTGCCGCCTGCTTTGCATATCGTTTCATTTCTATCCCTACTTTCTTAATATTCTTCAAAGAACCGCTGGATATACCGCGGGTCTTTCGTCTTTCTAAGCGCCAGCATTAAAAGCACTCTCGCTTTTTGCGGCGAAAGGTTGTCCGCGGCAATGACACCGTCCATCCGGTCCATATGCCGCGTCGTTACGATTCCGCCGTCTCCCCGGAATCCGCGAACGACGAGTACGCCTTTAGCCGCCGCTTTACGAAGAGCAATCATCGCCGTAGCCGGTATATTTCCATTGCCCAAGCCGGCTACAACAATGCCGCGGGCGCCGGCATCCACCGCCGCTTTTACAAAAACGCCGTCGCTGTCCGCATGCATGTAAAGAATATCCACGCGGGGCAAAAACGCCGCGCCGCTTACATGCAGTTCCGACTGAAAGGTATGCCGCCGCACAGGCTGCGTATAAAATTGTATCTGCCGATCCCGCACATAACCCAATACGCCCATTTCATAGGATTTGAACGTATCTACGGAGCCGCAGTTCGTTTTATCCGCAAACCGGGCGCTGACAATCCGGTCGTTCATCATGACAAGAACGCCTTTTTTTCTGGCCCGCGGACAAGCAGCCAGCCGGACCGCCTCGATCAGATTCATCGGTCCGTCTGCGCTTCGAGCCGTTGCCGGCCGCATCGCTCCTGTCAATACGACCGGTTTTTCACTGTTTACCGTCAAATGAAGAAAGTACGCAGTTTCTTCCATCGTATCCGTACCGTGCGTCACTACTACGCCGGCTACGTCGCCCCGCTTCAAATAGGCTTCTATTTTCTGCTGCAGCGCCATCCACAAGGTTTGGTTCATCTCCGTGCTGTCGATATTGCACAGCTGATATGTTTCTATTTCCGCATAGTCTGCCAGTTCCGGCAGGGCGCGGGTAATTTCCTCCAGCGGCACATCGCCCGCAGTATATTGGGTCGTGTCCGTCAGACTTGTTCCGGTACCGGCGATCGTCCCGCCTGTACCAATGATCACCACCGTCGGTTTATTCATGATATCGCTCCTTTATAGTCCCTTATCTTTTTATTTTACACTACCTATTCGTGAAAGACCAACTATCTGCGGAAAAAATCTATATTTTTATACATAAAAAAGAAAACAGCGCATCTTTCTCCCCAGAAAGCGCTGTTTTCTTTCATATGCGTATGCCTGTTTTGTTGATCCGCACCGCTTCCGTTCCTGCCGGCGCGCCTACTATCCGAATCCCGGATCTGCCAATAAAAATACCGGCTTCTTTCCATACCGGCACTTCTTTTACAGCTTTCCATCTCATCCATACTCCGCGGGCGTCGATACGAATGAAAAGTTTTGTATCCCGTTCCTTTTTCTCTATCTCTTCTATGTCTGGGAATTTTATTTTCTTTCCGCTGATCTCAATGCGTTCTGCCGGTTCAGAAGTAAAGCGAAATGCCGAAGACTGCAGTGCTTCCGTTTTATGCTTTACCCGATACATCTCCGGAAGCCGGATCGCTTCCGCCTTTTCGGTTACGGGAGCAGCGCAAACGGTACCCGCTGCCATGACTGCCAGCACTGCTGCCAGCCACTTTTTCTTTCCTGCCATGCAGATACCTCCTCCTCTCCTAGTCCCTTTCTCGTTACTCACCCACATTCATTGTAGCACAGTTCCCTGTACTTATACATACACTTTTGCTTATATTTTTATGCAAATAATATTCCATCTCTGCATAAAAAGAAGGAGCCTGCACCAGACTCCTTTCTTTTCTGCCTATTTTTTCAGCGCCTCCGGCCCGAAGGCATGAGGAAGCAATTCCTCTAAGGTATACAGAAGATAGGTCGTTTTTCCCGTTCCTATCAAAATCTCCATATCTGCACTGCCAAACTCGCGCATGACCTGCCGGCATATGCCGCAGGGCCAGGTGGGCCCGTCTGCTGCGCCGACTACAGCCAGCGCCCGTATTTTCCGGCACCCCTGTGCTGCGGCCTGAAAAATAGCCGTCCGTTCCGCACAGTTGGAAGCGCCGTATGAGGCGTTTTCGATATTACAGCCTCTGTATATCGTTCCATCTTCACCTAATACGGCTGCGCCCACAGGAAAATGGGAGTAAGGCGAATACGACTGTTCTCTTCCTTTCCAGGCTTCTTCCAGCAGGCGCTGTCTTTCTGCATCCGTCATACTGTCTGCTCCCCAGCTGGTTCTGCCTTGCCTTCCAAATTACCTTCAGCAGGCGTTTCGGCCCTTTCTTCCGCTGTTTTTTCTTCAGAAGCTGCCCCAATACCCGGAGCGGCTTCTTCAAAATGGAAATGCGCCTGATATGTGAATTCCTGCGGCGTTCCATTTTGCAGCAGCGGATAGAACCGCCATTCTGTAATCGCCGTCATCGCTTCCATATCCATCAGGTCATTGCCGGACGTTTCTACGACCCAAGCCTCTTTCACCGTTCCGTCTGTTCCTACTTTTGCTGCCAGCGTTACATCGCCGGTCAGCCCCTGGCCTGCCAGTCCTTCCGGATAGGCCGGCTGTTTTGCATATTGCACAAACGAATCGCCGTTTGCCGATATGCCGGCCGTCATTCCCAGCGCCAGCAGCAGAATTGCCAGCTTTTGTTTCCAACCTTTTTTCATATACTGCTCCTATATCATTTTCCGCCCGATATACGGCACCATGCCGCCTGTCCGGTCGGTGTTTTTGCCAGACCGCCGTCCGCAGTTTCCCGCAAACTTGCCGGAATCGCTCTGCCGATTGCATCCATTGCCTGAATGACTTCATCGACAGGAATGAAGCTTTCCACGCCGGCCATCGCCATTTCCGCAGCCGACAGCGCATGCACCGCATACATACCGTTTCGTTTTACACACGGCACTTCAACCAGTCCGGCAACAGGATCGCAAACAAGGCCTAATACATTTTTGAGACAAATCGCTACTGCCTGTTCGATTTGTTTGGCCGTGCCGCCGATCATCGCTACAGCCGCTCCCGCCGCCATAGCCGCCGCACTGCCGCATTCCGCCTGACAGCCGCCGACAGCGCCGGCAACGCTGGCATTTCTGGCAATCACTGCACCGATGCCTGCCGCAGTAAAATACGCAGCTTGATACGCTTCTTTATCCGATTCTTCCATTTCTCCCACGGCAAATACAACGCCGGGGACAATCCCGCAGCTTCCGGCGGTCGGACAGGCTACGATACGCCGCATTTTCCCATTGCCTTCCGCAACGGCCACTGCATACGCCATTGCCCGTTTTGCAGTTTCTCCCAAGAAATTCGGTTCCCGATCCCGCAGTGTACGGGAATCGTTTCCCGTCAAGCCGCTCATAGACCGGCTCGTATCTTCCAACCCTTCTTTTACAGAAGCCTGGCTCGCCTCGATATGGGCGTCCATCATCTGCCGTATTTCCTGTTCACTTTTTTCATGCTCTTCCATTTCCCGCCGAATTACCACATCGCTGACAGATATATTATATTGATCGGCAAGGCGAACCAAATCCGCTATTGTTTTATATTCGTACATCATATACCTCCTACGCAATCGGCTCCAAAGCGATGATAGTATGAATAGCCGGCAGCAAATGAATCTGCCCCGCCATGCTCTGCGATACCGGACTGTCTGTTTCAATGATCATGACTGCTTCTTTATTTTTTCCTTTCCGGAACACTTTCATGGCGGAAATGTTGATGCGGTCTTTTGCCAGCAGGGTCGTTACCGCAGCAATAACACCGGGCTGATCAGTGTGCTGGGTCACAATGGTGTAACTTTCCCCATCCAATTCTGCCGGATATCCGTTGATTTCTTTGAGTTTTACTTTTCCGCCGCCCAGCGATACGCCGACGATTTCCATTTCCCGGCCCGATTTAGCCGTCATATGAAGCCGTACGGTATTGGGGTGAGAGACTTCTTCTTCACTTGCCCGTATGGTGACGGACATTCCCCGTTCCGCTGCCAGTGCAAACGCGTCCCGAATTTTACTGTCGTCTGTTTTACACCCTAATAATCCGGCAATCAGCGCCCGATCCGTGCCATGACCGCTGTAGGTCTTGGCAAACGAACCGTACAGTGTAATAACAACCGTCTTCGGTTCCTCTTTTAATACTGCCCGTCCCAGCAAGCCCAATCTGGCCGCACCGGCCGT
>UREG01000041.1 GCA_900546795.1 uncultured Veillonellaceae bacterium
GTTTCATCGTAATACAGTTCCCGTCCCATGACCTGAGCCCCGATTTCTTTGGTGATATCGCCCTGCGTCGGTCCTAAACCGCCGGTCGTGATCACGATGTCTGCCCGCTGGAGCGCATGGCGAAATACGGCTTCCATCCGCGCTGCATTATCTCCCACCGTGCTGTGATACCGTACATTATACCCTATTTTATTGAGCTCTGCCGATAGAAACGGAGAATTCGCGTCTGCAATCTCTCCCAGCAGCAATTCCGATCCGGTAGCAATCAGCTCTATATCCATATCAGGACTCCTTTATATCCGCCACTAATTCGTAGGCAAATCCCTGGGATATCGTTACGGGAACCATATCCCCCGGCTCCAGCCCGGCGCCGCCTTCAATATACGTCACACAGTCTACGTCCGGCGCCTGCGTGGCAATACGCGCCGTAGACAAGTACACGCCGTTTTCTTCCGCTACTTCTTCAATCAAAGCGATATGTTCCGTGCCTTCCAGATCCTGATTTTTTTCTTCTGAAATTTTAGCCTGGATCGACATCAGTTCATGGTACCGCTCTTCTTTTACTTCTTCCGGAATCTGATCCGGCATCAGCGCCGCCGCAGTTCCTTCTTCCTGGGAATAGGTAAATACCCCGGCATTATCAAAGCGCATCTCTTTTACAAACTCGCAAAGTTCCCGGAACTGTTCATCCGTTTCTCCCGGAAAACCAACGATGAACGTAGTGCGGAGCACCATGGACGGCGATTTCTCTTTTATCTTTTTCAACAGCGCATAAATATCCGCTTTGGTATCTCTTCGGTTCATCCGTTTCAAAACCGGATCAGAAATGTGCTGCAGCGGCAGATCCACATACGAACAGATCTTTTCTTCATGTACGATCAGATCCAGCAGCTCATCGGTAAAGTAGGTCGGGTACAAATAGAGCAGACGAATCCAGACAACGCCTTCGATCTTTACAAGTTCGCGCAGCAGCTGCGGCAGCAGCGAGCCTTTTCCTCCGCTGAGATCCACCCCGTAACTGGTCGTATCCTGGGCAATCAGGTTAAATTCTTTTACCCCTTCTGCGGCCAGCTGCTTTACTTCCGCCACAATCGACTCGATCGGCCGGCTCCGGAATTTTCCCCGAATCTTCGGAATGATGCAGAAGGTACAGCCATTGATGCACCCGTCGGCAATCTTAATATACGCGCTGTATTTCGGCGTCGTCCGTATCCGCGGCTGCGTATCGTCATAGATGTTTTTCATTTCGTCCATGAAACATACCCGTTCCCCGGCTAAAACAGCATCGGCCGCTTCCAAAATCCGATTCCAGGAGCCCGTTCCCAGCAAGGCGTCGATTTCCGGAATTTCTTTAAATAATTCCTGCTGATATTGCTGGCTCAAACAGCCGGCTACGATAAGAGCGCGGCATTTTCCCGTCTCTTTCAGTTTCGCCATTTCCAATATCGCCTGGATTGATTCTTCTTTTGCTTTTTCTATAAACGTGCAGGTATTGACGACGATAATATCCGCTTCCTCGTTTTCTTCTACGATCTCCCAGCCTTTATCCCGCAAAAGGCCGAGCATAACCTCGGTATCTACCAAATTTTTTGAACAGCCTAAGCTGACAAATCCTATTTTCATTCTTTATTTCGTATCCTTTCCAAACCGTATTTGTTTTATCCATAAATCCAAGAGTACATCTTTTCCGCTGTCCTGATAGTTCTTTTCCACAGGCAGCAGCACCAGTTCCTGCCCTCGGTCATCTTTCCTCGGGCTTCCTTCGCCATTTAAAAACTCATAGTATAACTGATAACTTTCCAAAAGATCCTGTACTTCTTTGCTGTAGAGCCAGTCCACAAAAAGTGCGGCCGCTTCTTTCTTTCCGCTTTGCTCCAATATCGCAGCGCCGGTCACATAATAGGCCGTTCCGTCCTGCGGATAAATGATTTTCAGCGGAAATTTTTCTTTTGCGTAAAGCCAGGCTTCGCTTCCGTTTGAAATCCCAATATCCACTTCGTCCAACGCCGCCATCCGTACCGGAGTCGGCGAATATTTCGTATACTGCTGCACATGCCGATGCAATCCTTTTAGATAGCGGAAGCCCTCCTCCAGGCCTTTGTATTCAATCCAGTTATATAAAAAATTGGCCGCCGTCTTTGTCGCAGTCAAATCAACCATTGCCACACGCAGATCGGGTTCACGGAGCAGATTTTCCCATGTGAGAATCTCGTCTCCATGTTGTTTATAATATTCTTCATTGACGGCAAAAACAATCGGATCCAGCCAGACGCCGGTCCAATATCCGTCGCTGTTTTTATAGCTGTTGCGGACAAAATCCGTCTGTTCCGACGTATACGGAAACAAATATTTTTTCTCTGCCGCTTCTTTCAGCACATATTCCGACGCCAGCAGCAGATCGATTCCGCCGTCAGGCTTATTCGTTTTTAAAGAATCCATAATCTGCTCGTCCGACATCACATAAATGCGGACGGCAATATTATATTGCTTTAAAAACGCATCTTCCAATATGTCGCCCGCTTCCACCGGAATATCCGAGTATACTGTCAGCGTCTGCCGCGGCGCTTCTACCGGCACCGATTCTTTCCGCTGATGCACCATGCCGGCTAAAAAAAAGACACCTGCCACAAAAATCAATAATCCTATAAAAGGCAAATACTTTTTCATGGATTCACCTCGTTTTTTTCCTGCGGTCCTGTCCTGCCCGTCCCCGTTTATTCGGCGCCGTTCCATATTTTTTCGGCCGAATCAGACAATGCGGCCCAAAGCCGATCAAATCCCGGCGTCCCGCTTTTATCAGCGCTTCTTCTACCAGATCTCGATTGGCCGGAATAAAGAACTGCATCAACGCGCGCTGCATGGCTTTTTCTTTCTGCCCTTTGGCTGTAAAGACTTTTTTTCCAGTCAGCGGATGAATCCCCGTATAATACATGGCCGTAGACAAACTTCCCGGCGTAGGGATAAAATCCTGCACCTGTTCCGGCCGGAGCCCGGTTTCTTTTAAAAATACCGCCAATTCCACCGCATCTTTCAGGGTACAGCCCGGATGGCTCGACATAAAATACGGCACCAGATATTGCTGTTTCCCCAGTTTTTTATTTGCTTCATCAAACCAGGATTTAAATTTCATAAATACAGCCCGCCCCGGTTTTCCCATGATATCCGTTACCCGGTCTACCGCATGTTCCGGCGCAACTTTCAAATGGCCGCTGACATGATAATTGCAAAGTTCTTCTACAAAGGCTTTATTGTTGTCCGCCAAAATATAGTCGTACCGAATGCCGGAACGAACAAATACTTTTTTGACCTTATCCAATTTCCGCAGTTTTCGCAGCAACGCGGCATAATCGCGATGATCCGTATCTATTTGCGGACAAGGCGCAGATCCCATACAATGCCGCCCCTCGCAGGTCCCTGCTGTCAGCTGCTTCCTGCAAGAAGGGTGACGGAAATTTGCCGTTGGGCCGCCGACGTCATGAATATAGCCTTTAAATTCTTTCATACCGGTCATGATTTTGGCTTCCCGCAGGAGCGATTCATGGCTTCGCGCCTGAATGATCCGTCCCTGATGGCTGGTAATGGCACAAAAACTGCATGCGCAGGATGCTTTGAGTGCACAGAACAGCATCATAAACGAAACAGCCGCGGTGGCTCGTAAGACTAAACCGGACTTCTTCGATCGCCGGCACGCCGCCTTTATCATCATAGACAGGGTGCCACGTCCTTTGATACGGCAGTTCATACAGCCTGTCCATTTCCTGCTCTGTCAGCGGCAAAGCCGGCGGGTTTTGTATGATATACCGGTCGCCCGACGGCTGCACTACCGTTTTTCCCCGGAAGGGATCCTGCTCTTTATACTGCAGGCGAAACGCTTCAGCAAACGCCCGCTTATCTTCTTTAATCGCTTCATAGGACGGACAGACGATGCTTTTTTCAGGAATATGTTTTCCAGCGTACACGATCCCGCGAATGGACTGCAGTTTTTCTTTAGGCCACTGTTTATCTAAACCCGCCGCCAATTCAAGAATCTGACGCTCACCCATGCCATAGATCAAATAGTCTGCCTTGCTGTCCAGCAAAATGGAGCGCCGGATCTGGTCCGACCAGTAATCATAATGCGCAAAGCGCCGCAAACTGGCTTCTACGCCGCCGATAATCACCGGAACGTCTTTATAGGCTTCCTTCATTCGGTTGGCATATACAATCGTAGCGCGGTCCGGCCGATGGCCAGATTCGCCGCCCGGCGAATAACTGTCCTGGTTCCGAATCTTTTTGGCCGCCGTCCGCTTGTTCAGCATCGAATCTAGATTGCCCGCAGTAACCAGCGATGCCAGCCGCGGTTTGCCTAGCCGCATAAATTCCTTTGTATCTTTCCAATCCGGCTGCGCGATAATTCCCACGCGGTATCCGGCATCTTCCAGCAGCCTGCCGATCAGCGCCGGCGCAAAAGACGGGTGATCGACATACGCATCACCGCTGATCAGGACAAAGTCGAGTTCCTGCCAGCTCCTGTCGGCCATCTCTTTTGCCGTCGTTATCAAAAAATCTCCCATGGTTTCCTCTTTTCTTTAGTATGCAAGCCAAGCGGCCAGCGCCAGTATGATGATAATCCCCACCGCGATGATCAGGATCTCAGACCATTCCAGCGGCCGCTTTCCGCCGCGCTGCCGCCGTTCTGCCGCCGTTCTTCGCCGCGGCGTCGTTTTTCTTGTACGGCTGCTGCGTTCTGTGCTTTTTTCTTTATAACGGTATTTTTCTACCGCTGCTTTAGAAGGAGTCCGCGCTTTTACCGGTGCATTCTGCAGCGTCATCGCAACGGCCGCTGCCGGTTCTCCAATTTCCCGCTTCAGCTGCTTAATCAGCTCTCCCGCGTCTAATCCCAAATACGCCGCATAGTTTCTGACAAAGCCTTTTAAATACACCGTACCGGGCACCTTATTGTACTGCCCCTGTTCGATCGCTTCCAAATACGCTTCTTTTATATATGTTCCGTCTTCTATATCCCGCAAGGTCCAGCCTTTTGCTTCCCGCGCAGAGCGCAATATCTCTCCTATCGCCATACTTCATTCCTCCTACTCGCTGGGCTCTTTCCGGAAATAGGTACTAAATACCTGCTCCTCTGTCATTAATATATCTCTGGGCCGGCTGCCTACGTTCGGCCCGACGATTTTCATTTGCTCCATCGTATCGATGAGCCGCGCCGCCCGCGCATATCCCACGCGAAGACGCCGCTGCAAAATGGATACGGAAGCCTGTCTTTGTTCCAATACCAATGAAACGGCTTTTTCCAGCAGTTCATCTTCAAATCCCGGCATGTCTTCATCTGCCGCACTTTGTTCCTGTGCCCGCTGCACCTGTTCGTCGTATTCCGGCTCTGCCTGTTCTTTTATAAATTCTACCACGTCATCCGTTTCCTGATCGGAAATGAATGCGCCCTGTACCCGTTTAGGCTTGGACGATCCCATCGGGAAAAAGAGCATATCCCCTTTTCCCAGCAGTTTTTCTGCGCCGGACATATCTAAAATAGTGCGCGAATCGATCTGGCTCGATACGGCAAAAGAAATACGGCTCGGTACGTTTGCTTTGATCGTACCGGTAATAACATCGACGGAAGGCCGCTGCGTAGCCAGCACTAAATGCAGCCCGGCGGCGCGCGCCATCTGCGCCAGCCGGCAGATTGCATCTTCCACATCTGCCGGAGATACCATCATCAAATCCGCCAATTCGTCGATGATGATAACCACCAGCGGAAACGCCTGTTCCGGATGCGCTTTATTAAACCGCGCAATATCTTTTGTCCCCGTATCGGCAAATTTTCTATACCGCATTTCCATTTCCCGCACAGCCCAGCGCAGCACGCTCGCCGCTTTTTTCGCATCGGTCACCACCGGCGTCATCAAATGGGGGATTCCGTTATAGTTCGACAATTCCACCATCTTCGGATCGATTAAGATCAGCTTCACATCTTCCGGACGCTGTTTAAATAAAATGCTGGCGATCAGGGTATTGATGCACACACTTTTCCCCGATCCGGTCGATCCGGCAACGAGCAAATGCGGCATTTTAGCCAAATCGGCAATGACGGGATTTCCGGCGATATCTTTTCCCAGGCCGACCGGTATCCCGCCGGCAGCATTCCGGAACTGTTCCGTATCCAGCACTTCCCGCAGCGCTACCGGGGATACGATTTTATTCGGCACTTCGATTCCGATTGCCGCTTTTCCCGGAATCGGCGCTTCCATACGGATATCGACCGCTGCCAATTTCAGTGCAATGTCGTCGCTCAAATTAACGATCTTGCTTACTTTTACACCGGCTGCCGGTTCCAATTCATACCGCGTAACCGCCGGCCCCCGGCTTGCGTTCAAAATTTTTGCTTCAATCCCGAAACTCTTGAGCGTTTCTTCTAAAATATGCGCATTTTCCGCAATCTCCTGCGAAACCCCTTCTTCGGTTTTCTTTATCGGATTGAGCATCGTAATCGGCGGCACTTCATAATGATGCTTCGGCTCTTTTATGGATACCGCTTCTCCGGAAGACAGATTCAGCTCCGCTTCGCTTTTCTCTATTTCAATCGGTTTGATCTCTTCAAGCCATGCCGCTTCTGCTGCCGCAGTCTCCGAATCAGTCTGCGGTTCTTCCTTCCTTTCTGTTTCCGGCTCTGCCATTGGCTCGGGAACTGCCGGTTCAAAGCTCACGGCTCCCACTTCTTCCGGCTCATCGCAGACAGAAATATCCGAATCCAGCCAGTTTACTTCCGCTTCTTCGTCTTTCCGGTCCTCTATTTCATTTACAACCGGTTTATCCTCTTTCAGCATCGGCATTTCTGCCGCGTTAAAAACAGGGCTTACCGGCTGGACAGGAATGGGTTCCGGCGCAGGCTGGATTTCTTCTCTTGTATTTTTTTTCGGCTTTGTTTCTTCCCGCAAATCGTTCTGCCAATCATATACTTCCTTCCGCTGCCGAATCTTTTCCGTTGTTGCTTCATAGGTGTGTTTTGCTTTTTCCACCGTTTTCTGGATC
The DNA here is from genome assembly GCA_900546795.1 of uncultured Veillonellaceae bacterium. Classification (GTDB taxonomy): domain Bacteria; phylum Bacillota; class Negativicutes; order Veillonellales; family Megasphaeraceae; genus UMGS915. The sequence goes on from UREG01000041.1 coordinate 7,024, forward strand.
CCGGTCTCCGTTTTATCCGCCACCGTATTCACGCCTTTAGACAAAGACCATGGACGAATCATCAGTACGGTGATCACGATTAATCCCAACAGCAAAATAAAGCTTCCCAGCGTACCAAAAAGCAGGCGCAGCCCGGATAAAAGCAGCGCTCCTATCACCCCGCCGTTTTCAACGATCATGTATTCTGTAAATTCTTTTCCTTCGTTCACAAACAGCGCATGATACAGCGTAAGCAGCAGAAAATATAAACCGCCATAATAAATCCAATCAAAAGAAAAGGAAAGTCCCGCATCAAACCGAATGATATGAAAGCCGGCCCAAATACAGAGCAGGGCAGGGATAAACGCACCGATGCCAAACATATACGTAAATCCGCTGTATACCCAGCTGCCTACCATACCGGACTCAAATCCCAATATGGTTATCAAACTATATATTCCAAAACAAAACAGCAAAAGACCGCTGACTTCATACCGTCGTTCCGGCGTCTTGCTCCGCCGCTTCCTTTTCACATTACCACCTCTATCTTACGTCTTACTTCTTCTTTTTTTCCACTGTTCCGCCATTTCCGTTTCCCGGCCATGCCCGCTTGGTTCATAATATACGGTGCCCACCAGTTCATCGGGCAAATACTGCTGGTCTACCCATCCGCTTTCAAACGCATGCGGATATTGGTATCCTTTTCCCGCTCCCAGCTCGGCAGCCCCGCTGTAATGCGCATCTTTTAAATGCGCGGGCACCGTTCCGTATCGGCCGCGCCGCACATCGGCCAGCGCCTTGTCGATGGCCGCGTACGCCCGATTGCTCTTAGGCGCACAGGCAATATATACGACGGCTTCCGCCAGAGGAATGCGCCCTTCCGGCCAGCCCACAAACTGCACGGCCTGCGCCGCTGCATTGGCAAGAACCAGCGCCTGCGGATCTGCCAGTCCCACGTCTTCCGCTGCACAGATTACTACGCGCCGGGCAATAAACGACGGCTGTTCTCCCGCTTCTATCATGCGCGCCATATAATGAAGCGCCGCATCAGGATCAGAACCGCGCATACTTTTGATAAACGCCGATATCGTATCATAATGAGCGTTGCCTTTTTTGTCATACGTATGAACTCGTTTTCCCGTCACCTGCTCCAATAATTCCGGCGTCAGCACGGCTCCGGTACTCACCATAGCCGCCGTCTGCTCTAAAATATTGAGCGCCATTCTGCCGTCTTTATCCGCATACATGGCAATATCCCGCAATACTGCGTCGTCCGCCTGCAGCTCCAAATATCCCAGCCCTTTTTCCGTATCGGTCAGCGCCCGCCGCAATATCTGCACCACTGCCGTTTCAGACAGCGGCGCCATCTGTATGATACGCAGCCGGGAAAGCAGCGGCCGGTTCACTTCAAAAAACGGGTTCTCCGTAGTCGCGCCTACTAGAATAATCGTACTGTCTTCCACATACGGCAAGAGCACATCCTGCTGCCCTTTGTTGAACCGATGTATTTCATCTAAAAACAGGATCGTCCGCCGCTCATACAGCCGTTTCGCTTTTTTAGCGTCTTCTATGACCGCGCGCACGTCGCCGATGCCTGCCGCAGCCGCGTTAAGCGTAACAAAACGGCCCTTCGTCATTTCTGCAATAACGTGAGCCAGCGTCGTTTTTCCGGTTCCGGACGGTCCATACAGCAAAAGAGACGGAACCATATCTTTCTCGATCATAGCGCGCAGATAGGTTCCGGGACCAATGATTTTTTCCTGCCCAAAGATCTCGTCGAGATGGCAGGGTCTCATTCGTACGGCCAGCGGCTTTCCTGTCAGATCAGACTCTTGCGCCGCTCCAAAAAGATCTATATTTTCCATCATAATTTCTCCCAGTATAAAAAAGGCCCCACTGAGCCGTTGTAACCGAGTTTTGATCCTGCAAGACAGCAGGTGGGTGCCCTCCCGAACAGGTTAGCCGTCCCTCGAACAGGGGCATGACTTTCCACGTCCGGAGCCCAGGCTCCCAAAGTAGAAGTGTTGGTTCAAAACATCGATTACCACACGCACACAGCAGGGTTATCTTTTCTATGTATAAGTATAGCTAATTATCTGTAAAAAATCAAGCGCAGCCCTCTGTGTCTATACTTTTTCCGTATAGAATCGTTCTTATCCATACGCAGCGTTCCTATGCCTATATCATTTCTTTTATTTTCTCATAGATCTCTTCATGAATAGTTTCCCGGCTCCGAAGCGCTCCATTTGCCGCGCATGCGATTCTCGTCCAGCCGTACCGGGCGACTAATTCATCATACGCGCGATGACAGCGCCGCAGATACTCCCGGTCTTTTTCATGGATATCGCCTGTGTCGCCGCCGGTTTTTCCTGCCCGCTCTTTCATCAGCGCTTCACTGACGTCTGCCGGCACGTCTAAGAGCAGGACATGATCGGGAACGGGAAGCCCCATTTTATCAAATTCAAAATCCCAAAGCCAGTCTAAAAATGCAGCCCGTTCTGCCGGCTCCTCATATTTTACCATCTGATGCACCATATTGCTTGTCGTATACCGATCGGCCAGCACGATGCCGCCTTCCTCCAAAAAGAGCTTCCAGTCCCGCTTCCACGAGGCATACCGGTCTACCGCATAAAACGCCGACGCCGCATAGGGATTGACGGATTGTGCATGCGTGCCGAATTCACCGCGCAGATACATTTTTACCAGCGCGCTGGAATCGCTGTCATAATCAGGAAAGGATACCGTCTTTACAGAAACGCCGTCTTTCTTCAGCCGTTCAAACAGCATAGCTGTCTGCGTCGCCTTTCCCGCTCCGTCGCCGCCTTCTAAAATAAACAGCTTGCCTTTTTTCATGTTATCCCTCATTTCTCCTGCAATACCCATATCGTTTGCAGCGTACTGTCCTGCGCGCCGTTGGGGATATAGCCCTGCCGCTGTTTTTCTTTTATATACTGAATCACCGCTTCCGTAATCCGTTCTCCCGGGCTGATAATCGGGATTCCCGGCGGATAATAAGTGATCGTTTCCCCGGCAATGCGGTGCAGGCTCACTTCCAGCGAAACCGGTTCTTTTGCAGCATACCACGCCGCTCTTGGCGAAACGGCAGCGCGCGGAACAGGAAGCGGCAGTTCCGCAGGGCTCTCTTTTTTCCCTCTGAACGATTCGCTGATCGTTTTGCAGGCCTGATAGAGCGCTTCTGCACTGTCTTTGGTATCTCCCAGCGTAAGCAGCACCAGCACATGGCTGCCGTGCACCAGTTCCACTTCGATTCCTTGTTCCCGCAGGCAGCGTTCCGCTTCTTTCCCGCTAAGGCCAAGTCCGGAAAAATCAATCGTTATTTTCGTTTCATCAAAGCCGCCAACCGCAGCGTCATGCAAGATCTCTTTTCCAAAAGAAAAAATCCCCGGCAGCCCATTCAGCTGTTCCCGCAGCTGCCGGCTCAGCCGCAGCGTCTCTTCCAGCAGCTGCTGCCCTTTTTCATACAGCTGATGGCGCGCGGCATCAAGAGATGCCAGAAAAATATAATTGGGACTGGTAGATTGCAATAACGCCATTGCCTTTGCCACCTGCTCCGTATGCCGATACTCTTTATGACAGTGCAGCATGGAAGTCTGCGTCAGCGATCCGGTCAGTTTATGCGTGCTTTGCGCTACACAGTCCGCGCCGCAGTCCAGCGCCTGCTTCGGCAGGTCCTTGGAAAACCGCAGGTGCGCACCGTGCGCCTCATCGACCAAAACAACCAGCCCTTTTTCATGCGCGTACCGGATCATCGGTTCTATATCTCCGGCAATGCCGTAATATGAAGGATTGATCAAAAACAGCGCTTTTGCTTCCGGATGTTCGTCAATCGCCTGGTACACAGCTTCTTTCGATGGACCAAACGATACCTGCTCCCGCTCGCTGTATACGGATTCCATATATACGGGAACCGCTCCGCTTAAAATCAATCCGCCCATCACCGATCGATGCGCTTCCCGAGGCAAAATAATCGTTTCCCCTTCGTTTACATTTGCCAGTATCATTGCCTGAATACAGGCAGTCGTACCATTGATGGAAAAAAACGTATGTCCTGCTCCGTACAGTTCTGCCGCCAGTTCCTGGGCTTCTTTCAAATAGGTTTCCGGCTCAAACAGATCATCGAGCGCATACATCACACCTAAATCCAAAGGCAGGGCCTCTCCCATGATGCGCGTCATATAAGAAGGCGCTCCCTTCCCTGCTTTATGTCCCGGCGTATGAAACGGCACCATCCGCTGCGCGCGGTACGCTTCCAGCGCTTCTGCAAATGGCATATGCTCTTGTCTTGTCATGCCCATTTCTCCATAAACCGCCGCAGGATTTCCTGTCCTTTCACGCCGTCATAATCCGTTAAATGCTGCAGCGAACGGTACAACGACTGATGCAGCGGATACCGCTTCATCTCTTCAGGACGAACCCATGCAAAATTCAAATGTTCGTTTGAAAGTACTACCTCTTTCTTTTCCGCCTGTGCGATAAAAATGGCTCCCGTCAAAAATTGATGAGAGCTTCTCTGGTAAGACCACAAGCCGGCCAGAGAAATGACTTTAATATCCAGCCCCGTTTCTTCCTTTACTTCCCGGCGAAGCGCCATTTCCATATTTTCTCCAAACTGTACGCCGCCGCCCGGAAACTCCCAGGGATGCCGTCCTTCCCGATCTTTTTTCTGAAGGAGCAGTATCTCTTCGCCACAAAATATCATGCCTTTTACGCTCATACCCATTCGTCGTTCTCTGCGTCTTTTAAACATACTCTACCTCGGTTCTCTTTTACGATTTCTATACTATTATAGCATACAGCTTTTGCTCATAGCACGCATGACCGCTCTTTTTTCGTACTAATTTTTCATAAGAAATTTCTAAAAAGCAAATCCTTCCCACACGGCCCTCTATCAGCTCCATAAAAAAAGCCGCGCCCTCTTCTCCCGAAGAAATAGGCGCGGTTTTTCTTTATATACTATATATAATATATAGCAAATATACAGCAATCCGATTATTCTCTTTTCAGGCTCCGTATCTCAAGCCCGTTCCAGCTCTTTTACCGGAATTGTATTGCGGCACAGCAGAGAACTTCCTAAAAATACAGTGCCGCACACGAGCCATTCCATATAAATCACATGGGGCAATACCCGCACCGCCGGAATCGCCATCCAGGCAGCCAATACGATAAACGAAGCCATGATCGTATAGAACGCGCTTTCTTTGCTGCACCATTCCGGTTTATACAAGGTCAGAAGAACGATCACGCTAAATGCAGCCATGAGGCTCAATCCAGCCATCAACGTAGCAATGATCCCGCTGATCGTCATAGCCAGCACCAGCGTCAGCAGCCCTAAAAGCAAGACGGACACTCTCGTCACCAGCATGTAGCTTCGTTCGCTCATGCCAGGCTGTACAAACCGTTTATGGATATCATGAGAATACAGCGTTGCTGAACTCAGCAGCAGATTGCAGGCCGTGCTCACATCAGCCGCCCACAATGCGGCAAGGGTAATCCCTGCCAGCCACGGGTTTAAGGTCATGATCATTTTAGGCAATGCCAATGCAGCAGAAATATTCGGATACATTTCTGATGCAATCACGCCCATCAGCGCGCTGACAAAACCGATCGGCAGCATAATCAAACCGCCGATAATGAATCCTTTGCGTGCATCCTGCACTGTTTTTGCTCCCAGGGAAATCTGAATAATGCTCTGCAGGGAAAGGTTCACCGTTATCAGCACAACGATCCAGGTAATAATATTCACAGATCCGACGCCGTCCACCCAGTCCAGGGCATGCACGCTGGGCATATTCACCTGTATCTGTTCCATGCCGCCCGCCATTTTTACCGCCATATAAGCCGCCAGACTAATTCCGATGTATTTCAGACTTACATTGAACAGATTGGACACGCTCGCCGACCACATGCCGCCCATCATCGTCACTCCGATAAACACAACCGCGCTCATGAGCATGCCGCTCTGCACGGTGAAAATATCCGGCATCAGCGCCGCCAAAATTGTACCGCCCGCTACATACTGCAAACTCATCACTACCAGCTGCACCAGAATCTGGCTGACGATTCCTGCAATCATGCCTTTTTTATCATAATACCGTTCCAACATTTCCGGAATCGTCGTGATCCGCAGTTCCCGATATTTTTTCGCGACAGTCAGCCCCATGACGATAGCGCCGATCCCCCAGGCCGCAGTATACCAGCCGGCAGACAGCCCTCTTGTATATGCCTGCTCC